>JAJSAL010000027.1 GCA_024274705.1 Spirochaetota bacterium | reverse complement strand
TAATTAATGTGGAGAACCTAGTGGTTTCCCCTCCCATGCGAAAGAATATACTAGCAAACTAGAAAGATGTCTAGACTGGAGATATTAGAGTTTTATAAATCACCGGTGTTTCTATTCATAGAGTCAAACTGAGAATTGCTGGCAGAACTATTGCACTAAGCTATACGATCATCTTCCTTCACTAATCGACCTTTGTACCTTTGTATCGAGAGCGCAGGCGGTAAGTGCTATGCCATCACGAACCTGTTTACCTGTTTCTCACGCTTCCCCGAGGGTTTTTTCCCACTCTTCTCTGATCTTGTCCTTATTTTTTTCCCATTCTTCAGACAGAATTTTATTCATGTCTTTTTCCAGCTGATCACTTTCCTTCACAATTTTATCTCGCATTTCTGTAGCCGTCTTTGATTCCCATTCATTCCTGACTCCTCCCGCCGCTTCTTCCCACTTCAAATCCAGATCTGCCTGCGTTTTCTGGTCTGATTGTACGGCCGCTTCTATAACGGCATACAGCTTGTTTACCTCAACCGCTTCATCTGAGCCCGGATGCTTTTCAGTCAATACCTTTAGTGATTCCTTAGCGTTGTCATATCTTTTGTTCTCGATATTTGCTTTGGCATCACTTAAAAGCCGACCCGCCTCATATTTAATTTCATCGAGTTCCTTTCGCAACTGGTCGGCTACAGCAAAATTCATAATGAGGAAAAGCAAAAATCCCCCAACAATAAATGAAAAAATCCTGTTAACCCAGACCCTTGTCGTTTCGTTTTGAATCATCACATCCTCCTAATCGATTTTGCCCACTGAACCTTCCTTGGTTTTCTTTATTTCCTTTTCCACACGGGAGGTTATGTGCTTCAATAGCTAATCTCTCATAGCTGTATTACGTACGGTACAAATCGCCTTGAAACTAACTTTTATCTATTCCGGTACATTTTCGATAACAACTTTTCCATATCACATTATATAATATCAATATTTAAGTTATTATGCAACACTTTTTTAAAAAAAAGCCAGCAATCCGAAATGTAAGGAAAATGAAACATATTTAACCGGAATACGCATAATCTCTTCCGACTCTTGAATAACGGCAATCACATGCATTTCCGATCCGCACTTCGGACAAATAAACGGATCCACCTCGTAGACCTTTGCAAGCAGCCGTGTCCAGGTACGCTTATACGTCTGTGAATCTACCGGGTCGGCATCCAAAAACGGATCGAAATCAGTAGAAACATCGGGTCCTTCACTTCTCGCATGCTCCGCTTTCCACCCGGCCGGGGCACGTTCGATCATATACGGCATATCACTTCAACGACCCTTGATCCGGGATGAATACAATCCATAGCACCTTATTAACTGCACCCCCTTTGGGGGAATGTGCTGTGTGAGCTCCGCGAGAAAATCCAGGGCATCGAACATATGTACGTTTTCCTTGAAGTAGTCGGAGTATGTGGTATGGAACAACACCCTCCCTTTAAACGGCTCATAGGTTATTTTTTTAAGTGTTGGCGGCGGTCGGACCATATACCGGCCGATACTTTCCCGAGATTTCCTGTCCAGCATGCGGACACTGTTATCAATACTGAATCCCGAATGCTTCCACGAGGGGCATGGTTACAGATCAATCTCCAATTCGTCTATCCGTAAAAGCTTGTGTCCTTCAACTACGGTGAGAATTTCGATTTCCTGTTCATGAACCCGATAGATGATTCGATATTTCTTTACAATAAGTTCCCTGATTTCAGGGTTGGAAATCTCAGGAACCATTCGGCCAATGTGCGGGTTCCAGGCTATTGATTCTCCCTTTTCGATGAGATTATTAACGAAACTCTCCGCTTTATTCGATTTATCTCTCCCAACGAACTTTTCGATTTCCCACAGGTTTTCTAACGCTTCGTCCGTCCATTTTACAATCATTTAAAAATTCCGCGCTGATCTTCTTTTCTGTAATTCTTCTTGTAACTCCGTTGTGCTATACACATTGCCAGACTCAACGTCTGATAATCCTCTGTTTACGGATTCAATAAACAATTTCTTGTATACAAGTTCATCGTACTCCGCAGGCGAAATCAACACACCGGCAGGCTTACCGTTCTGCGTTATGACTAAGGGATGACCGGTAGTATGTACATTAGTAAGATACTGAGATAACTTCTTTTTCAGTTCACCAATCGGGATAATATCGGTGGAAATATTGAGATTATTCATATTTGACTCCTAATAAAGGTCTATATACAGTACTAAATATAGAATATTTGTTTCCCTTTTACAAGCCTTAGGGCGACTTATCTAAATCATTTAGAAAAGGCTTTAATTCTTCTTTCTCCGCTTCTATTTTTCACTGCTAACTATTCTAAGCATATTCAATCTCCCCGGGCTTATCTCGCCTCATTAAACTGATCCCATGTAGTTTTTCAAATTGCTGGTTCAACAAGGTATTGGGACAACGAATACGGTCGGACGATAATCTTCGACATTGGTTCAGTGATGACCGGTACATCAAGCTGGCATGAGGAGCCGTGTACGGACCCGTACGCACGGTTCTGTGAGAGGACGGAGGGCGTTGCCCTCCTCCTACTCGATCGTTTTTGTACTTTAGGGGGTTTTAAAAATTCGATAGAATGGAATCATGGACTACAACACTGAAAAAGTAGATGATTTCGCTCTGGCACTTCTCTTTCTTACCTCCTTTGAAGAATACGGAGCTATGAGAGCCTGGAAAGGTATGGACTGGGATGTCTTGAACCGGCTGCATGAGAAGGGATATATCCTTGATTCGAAGAACAAGAACAAATCGGTGGCGTTTACGGAAGAAGGATACAAACGGAGCCAGGAACTGTTTGAAAAGTATTTCGGGCTTGAATTGACGGAGATGACTGAATAGGTGCCGGAAAACCCTTCTAACCTTCCTTCACTGGCTGTTGGGGGAAATAGGGTTTTGGCTATCTATATAGGAATGAAAAGCCTCATTCAGGATTATCAGGCATATAGGAAATCATCAACTTGCACTTTTGCTTGTTTTAGAATTACCTTCAAAGTTCCTTCAGGAATATCTCCGGGGTGATTTGGAATTGTAGTTCGAGCTCTTGTTACCGGATTCCACCAGATTTCATGGCTCCCCTTCGCTTGTCGGTCGAATTCAAACTTCAGGCGTTTCAATTTTTTGACAATATCCGATAGGAAAATCCGGATAATCTGCCCATTAAATTCCTACTGCAACATCAAGTTCTATTTCGTTTTGAATTTTGATCAATGTGGGCGGGATTGGATCGCCATGTTCTATATAAGAATCTAATAGTTTCCGGGCAACATCCTGAGCAATTTCTACGGTTTCTGTGACAGTTCGTCATTGAGCTACCAGACCGGGCAGACTATCTGAAGTCGCCAAAAACTGTCCATTTTCAACCTTTTCAATATTTAAATGGATTGAATATTCTTCTCCCATATAATCCCCTGAAAACAATATAATAAGTAAAAATTGTTTATGCAATCGGTGCAGAGTATAGCCCTATTCCCCTACTTTCCCGTACCTTTGCCAAAAAGAAATCTTTTCAATCCGACTGTGTACAAGATTAACTCATATCCTGTCAGATTCTTGTAATGGTGCATCTGGAATAGCTGCTAAAGCTTCAGCAAACGCTTCCGGATTGAAATTCGCAGAAGCTTTTTTAAAAAAATCACGGGTCTCTTGCCGTACGACTTCATTTGAAACAGACGAAACAATAAAATTATTCATCGAAATACCTTCTTCTTTAGCAAGCTCTTTTATTTTTTCGTGAATATTATCCGGTACCCGTATTTGAATAGTCTTCATTTATACCTCCTGATATTACTAATAAATTGTCCTGGAGTGACTATATCGATTTCATAGCTTCCTAATTCGGAACTTAAAAAATCCTGAACATTATGAGTAATAATCGAAGATGCCCCAAAATTGGCGGCACACTCGAAAACCATATTATCATTTTCATCTTTCAAGTTTGGCCTCAGCCTGTAATAAATCGGCACCTCAACACCATAAAATGCAAAGGCAGATAAAATTGCTTCCACTTGATTCTGATTTATTGGAGTTGCGCCTTTCAATACTGTTTCTTGTAGTTTAGATCGATATTCAAGAAAAAGTGGAACGGAAATCCCAAACTGAAATCTTTTAAGTGATATCTCTGATAACAATGCAAAACTGGCCCCCCTGCGACTTCGAATAGCAGAAACCCAAACACATGTATCGAAAACCACCCTCATAGGTTTAAATATACACCTATTATGTTATATTCATCAAGTATCGAGAATATTCATATCTCTGTTTTTTTGATTTTACTCCCTCACTTGGGGACAAAACTATAATATTCCCTCTCATGGTATTGAAGTGGACATACTATGAGTACTTCCTCCTGTCAAGTAGATTTTATATTTCGTTGGTAATATCGTGCGACATTGGCCGAATGAATGCTCTCATCGTATAATTCCTCCCGTTCCCAGAGGACATAGATGATCCTCAGCCACGTAAACGCCAGGAGTCTACATGCTTGAAAATGGCGTTTTCCTTCCTTCCGTTTCCGATCATAAAACGCCCGTGCCCAGGGGCACCACTGCATGGCGCAATAAGAGAACAAGGTAAGGATGTCCCTGAAATCTTTGTTGCAGGAAAACCGGAAAACGGTCCTGCTTTTTTTCCCTGAACGTTTGATGATCGGAGCGATACCGGAGTAGGCCTGTACTTCTGCGGCATTATTATATGCCGACTTGTTATCTCCCATGAGGGCAAGCAGCTTAGCACTCATGATCTTGCCGCTACCGGGAATGCTTTTAAAAATTTCACCTAATCGGTGACTGTGTGTGATTTGCTCCTTGAATGCAGGGTAGTTGCCCAGGATATCCTGTAGCTGGCTTTCCAAGATGTTTTTGTCCTTCTGCAGAGAATGAAAAACTACGGTTACAAGGTAGCCGAAGGGTTGCGATACAGAGGATTCACCGACATACACGAAGTAACAGTCTACCCTATCCTCACACGTCTATATAAAAAAGGAATTTTTGATTCGGAAAAAATACCCTCGGAGATTGGTCCGCCCCGCAAGTATTACAGTTTTATCTTGACGGTGAAGTCGGGTTTATAACCTCCTGGGGGACTTTGGTATTGTGGATGGTCCTGTGTGCAGCGGCCGGTCTTGGGAAGTGGATACTTCGCAGATATGCAGTAAGAAAGATTCAGACTAATTGAGACTGCCACCAGCACAGGAGTCGTTCCGGTGTTCCGTGCCTCTTTCCCTTTTCACCCTTTTTCGGTATATTCACTGATTGCATATTCGGAAACAATGATGGAAAAAACAATCGGAAAAAACACTGTATCGGAAACACGTCTCCTATTTTCAGTAGCCCTACCCATGATCGTGTCCCAGGCTTCGGACACGGTGATGCTGTTCGCCGACAGGCTGTTTCTCTCAAGGCTGGGAAAGCTGCATATAGCGGCATCCATGAGCGGGGGCCTTACCTACTTCGTGTACGCTGCATTTTTCATCGGGATAGCCGGGTACGTAAATGCGATTGCAGCCCAGTATTTCGGGGCCGGCCGGAAAGAGGAATGTTCCCGCAGCGCCGCCCAGGCAATCTATATCTGCTTTTTCAGCATCCCCTTTCTTCTCCTCCTGGTTCCTGTTACAAGGTTGTTTTTTTCTTCAGTTGGGCACGGCCCGGAACAGGTCGAACTGGAATTCACCTACTTCCGGATCCTCATGATGGGCGGGGTGTTCACACTGCTGAGAAACGCCCTGGGGGGCTTTTTCATCGGGATCGGCAGGACCAGGGTGGTCATGCTGTCCAATGTGATCGGGATGGTGGTGAATATCCCCTTTAATTACATATTCATCTTCGGTAAACTCGGTTTCCCCGCCATGGGGATCCAGGGGGCCGCTTTCGGGACAATCGCAGGAGCCGCGACAACGGTTATCCTCCTTTTCATCTTCTATCTTTCACCGTCCCTGAGGAAGGAGTTCGGCACCCACCGCAACTGGAGGTTCGATAAGCGGCTTTCCGGGAAACTCCTCCGCTTCGGTTTTCCCGCCGGCGCGGAGATGTTCCTGAATATGATGGCTTTCAACATCTTTCTCCAGCTGATGCATTCATACGGACCGGATGTCGCAGCCTCGGTAACCATCGCATTCAACTGGGACCTGGTGGCGTTCATACCCATGATAGGCATGAGCGTGGCGACGACTTCCCTCGTGGGAAGGCATATAGGACAGGGAGACTACTCCGGCGCCAGGAGTATCACATACATGGCCCTCCGCTACGCCTATATCTATGCCGGTGTCATGATGTGTCTTTTCATCTTCAACACCCGGCCGCTGGTTACGATGTTTACCAGGGGTTTTACCGGTGGGGAAGCCGATGTGGTACCCCTTGCGGTTACCATGCTCCGCCTCGCTGCTGTTTACACCCTGGCTGATGCAACCCAGCTCGTTTTCGCCGGTGCTTTACGGGGCGCCGGAGATACCAGGTGGGTGATGTGGATTTCCGTACTTATCCACTGGAGCCTCGCAGTTACGTCGTTCCTGCTGATACGGTATGTAAACATATCCCCTGTTACCATGTGGACGGTGTTCATAGGGTTTATCCTCTCCATGGGAACCGCCATGTTTCTCAGGTTCCGGTCCCCCCGGTGGGAATCGATCCACCTGATAGAAAATCCGGTTTCCCGGTAAGGATTGAGTTTTCTGAGAAATCAAGCCGGCTGGCCCGCCCCCCCGGAGGGGGCGGGCCAGCCGGCTTCTAAAGAATATGTTTACTCAACACCAATTGTTACTACCGGCTTTTTTACTTCCAGTACAGCATTCGCCGAATCACCGCTTAGATAAAAAACCGTGTCTGTAATATCAAATGTAAAAGCGATACTGCTATCTCCTGATATTACAATAGGATCCTGAAGCGTGATTTCACCTTGGAAGTTATCAATATCGGTTCCCCAAAGATACTGCTCATTATCAAGCTCGCAGCTTCCGCTTCCTGTGTACGTTGTACTGGTTTCACTATCATAAATCGATCCATCCACACTTAACACCGTGCCGATTGTAAGCCTTAAGTAGTTATAAACGCCGGGAACAACTTTATTTGTATCGGTAAAGGATACATCACCTGCAATATCCTTCTGTTCACCATCGGCGTTTTCCCACAAAGTAAATTTCTCATCTTCGGAATTCCCGATCTCGACCTTCTTAAATATCACTCTGTATGCATCGATTTCTGTTACCGGGTCGCCGGGGTTAACAGCCCGTGTAATAAAACCAAGGGATGATGCATCATTCAACTTTGCATCAATAGTAACGCTTACACTTTTGCCCGAAAATAAAGCACAACCTGATAGAGCAAAAACCGTAATCACTGCAACAAGTAACAATAATTTCTTCATTTTTTTCCTCCTGAAATATTCGGTATATGTAAATAAACGATACACCACGGAATTCATTCGAAAAAAAATAAAAAATGCTGTTAAAATAACAGATAAACCAATACTTGCGGATTCAGAAGGTGCATTGCCCAGTTATTGTATGCGGATAACACACAAGCATACCGGATCCCGGCGCTTATTGTAAAAAAATCAACCGGTGTAAATAAAAGGTTAAACTCTCCACCGATGGAAGGCCGGATATAAGAAAGTATTTCAGGTGATTTGTATCCGAAAATAACGGCTCCTCCAAAGTTCAGTGATATCTCCATTTTTAAAAAGTGCAGAGGACTGAAATGTACACCTGTTTTTATAAAAAGAGGCACGAAGAGCAGGTCAATTTCAACCGAGCTGCTATCCAATGCTTTAAGCATGGCAACAGGAAACGAAAACCCGATATAAAACGGTTTTATCGCAGGAGGATACAATTTGAAGTCTATCGAAACACCTAATCCGGGTTTTAACGAGCTTGAGAATAAATAAGGGAAATAAGTATTATAGAAAATACCGGCTCCTATGCTGTATGCTGTCTTTTCTCTTTCAGAAAACTCTTTACGCTCCGGTTTACGTTGAGGAAGCTCCCTGTTTATCCAGTTTGAAAAATCCCGGGCGGACTTTTCTACTGTATCAAAAAGCTCTTTACCGGTTGTGTGCTCTTCCTTTTTTACATTCAGCGTTCTACCAGATTCCGTTTCCACGATATGATGAAACAGAAACAGTTTATCATCTTCAAGCACGTAGTATCCCCATAAAAAATATTCCGATGATAACAGGCGTGCAATCTTAATCCTGTCATCTTCCTTTTTATAGTAATCCTCATCCATCCCGATTTCTTTCACTGTCCGGTTGACCTGAGTTTTTTCAATAATATGAAAAAGATTCTTATCAAGAAGGGTTTCCTTAATAATATCCGGAACAGTATCGGAAAGGTATGAATATTTAGCTGTAGATTGATCACCGATACTGTAATATTTAAAAATAATCATTGATTGTACACCATCATTGCTTTGTGCAGACAAAACTGCCGGAGATACGATTTGACTGAACAACAATAATAAAACCGACAGTACATGTATTTTCATAATCAATCACCTTCCGCTTAATGCATACTTTATAAGCTTTTTTTCTTCTGTAATTACATACAGGCTGTTTTTATTATAATCACTGTCATAATCAGCTGCCATAATTTGAAAAGATGCTTGCTGCTCCACATCCAGGTTGTCCCGCAACAAGTAAATACCATCCTCGAAAACAGCATAGATATTTGAGTTATTCAGCGTAAATATATCCAACAGTTTAACGGGTTTATCTATACTGAACAATAAGCCCCCATTCAGGGAAAGCGATTTTATACCGGTATTATCTGCAAAGTAAATATTCTCATTCAGCGACAACGGAGGGAACTCAAAAGGCTTCCCATTATCATATATAAATAATTCATCGCCATTAAGCCTGTTTAAACAGTATATAATACCTTCAACATCACTCGTTATGACAGAATCCGTCTTTTCGATATAATATGGCCTGTCATTGATAAATTTATTAAGCGCCTTGTATTTCCAGTTTAAACCGGTTGTGTTTAAAGAAAAGGAATACACTTCGCTTGAAAAGCTGCTGAAAATAATACTGTCGTTAACCTGCAGGGGCAACCCGTACAATCCCGTCTCTGTCTCAATTTTAAAAAACAGTTTTCCATTTTGCTTATCAAGAATGTACAAAGAGCCGTCTGTTGAAGGTACAAAAATGTAATCTTTCCCTGCAGAAAAACCCGTATATGCCATTGACCCGACAAGCGTCTCCCAGAGGTTACTGCTGTCTGTAAGATCAAATGCTGTTACCTTACCCGGGGTGTACAGATATACGATGTTTCCATCAAGAACATATTCGATAATTTCCGATTTAACAATATATTGACCAACTTCCTCTCCATCGAGTTTGTTGATCCATCGTAGACTGTTCTTACCTGAAACAATGATATATTGGTCTCCTGCACCGAGCTTTACGGGAATATCCACATCACTTATATCGATTGTTCTTTCCCAAAGCAGTGTAAGTTTTTCTTCCGCCTCTGGTTTCACAACAGGTTCTGTTTTTGCAGACATGGGAGAATCCGCAGGTTTCTCCTCTATTAGCGGCTTGTCTTTCGGTTCGTCCTTCGGTGCTTCTTCCTGTATGCCTTCCTCCCTGGAACTATCTTTTTTCAATTTCAATTCAATTGATGTATCTTTACCTTCAACAGGCACATACAATCTTTTTACAAGGAATCCTGCTCTTTTTATCTCTACAAGCAATTCATCTTTTCCACTGAAAATATATTTCCCCGTTCCTGCGCCGACAAAGTTCCCATTTATCCAGATTTCACCGTCCGGTACATCAGTGGATAGTATAAAAGTATTAAGCTGTCTTTTTAAATCAATATCCGGCTGTATGAAATATCTTTCTGCCTCATCTTTTTTAAATAACTGTTCTATTTCATTTGTTTCGATTTTTTGTACCGTTCTTTCAATTATATTGTTACCTTTTATGACGAAATTCAGCTTTTCATTTTCGTTTATTTGTATCGCCTCTTTACCGATATCGGGATAAAAAAGGATCTCTCCCTCTTTACAGACTATCGAAAGACCACTTTCCTTTACCTCCAGGATAAAAAGAGTTCCCAGGATTTCCAGCCTTCCAAACGGTGTTTTCAACTGGAAATGATCCTTTGCACCGGAGGTATCATGATTAACAAGAATTTTACCCGTTTTCAGATTATAGATATTATCTCTTTGTTTATTCAAAGCAGAGAAAATGTCCTGCTTGACCCTCAACTCTGAAGAAGGAAATACTTTTATACGTTCAGAATCGGTCTGAAACACGACATAACCGGTTTCGGAAGTGTTAAATGCAATCGGTTTATCGATTACCCGTACCGTTTCTGATTCCTGAGTGCCTGTAACTATTAAAGGATAATTAAGCTCCCTGTTTAAACTTAAACTGAGAAATCCGGTTACAAAGAGTACAAGAAATACTGAAGCTGCTGCAGCTATAGTAATTACAGGTCTACGGAATCTTTCTGATTTAATAATTACCTTATTATCGGAAGATGAATAATAATCATCAATTATCCGGGAAATTTTTTTATGAGAAATTGCTGGCCGATTATACCCCTTTAATAACGTGAAAAAAATATCATCTGAGTATTCTTTTTTCTTTCTCATAATCCGGCTAATAAGAAATTTCCTCTATCATTAATAAACACAAGACTATTCATAAACATTCTCTTTTACGACAATTTGCTCGAATTCTTTTTTAAACGCCCTTTTTGCCCGGACCAGCAAAGATTCTACAGCTTTAACAGACAGGTTAAAAGATACTGCTATCTCTTTATTTGTTAAATTATCCGTGAACTTCTGAACCAGAATCTTCCTGTATTTTTCCGGCAGAACTTCCATGGCATACTGAACAGCATTGTTAAGCCTCTCCCCCTGTTCCTGATCGAGCATAATGTCTTCCTGTGTCTTTTCCCTGGAAGCTAAGCTATCCAGCGCTTCATTGAGCTTTTCAACACCGGGGAACAACTTTGTTTTTCTCAGTTCCCTTTTCCTGACCCTAAAATGGTCTTTGACCTTATTTACCGCAATTGTCAGGAGGTAATTCTTAAGTTTTGCCTCATTTCTGAACGTAATATCTTTTTTATTTATTATTCCCAGAAAAGACACATAGGTGTCCTGGAGTATATCTTCTGCGGCCTGATTATTATTCAATTTATACCGTAAAACCGCAAGAAGATACGAGTTGTATTTAAGAAGAAGAGTTTCAATCTCTTGTCTGTTCAGCAGGCATCCGGAGCCGCCGCTGCTTTCAACTTTAACGGCAACGGATAACAATTCAATAAGCACACGATGATTAATCGATTCTGTGGAAATTTTTTCTATGAACAGAAATATGTACCGCCTTTAACCAGCATTTCTCAACAAGAAAATACCCCGGAGAAGGAAAAGTTTTCTATAGAATACAGAGTGTATCCAGCAGGAATTACAATTTCAAGACCATGGTATGTGAAAAATAATTATAACGATCAATGGATACATTACCGGGGTATCCAGGTGAAGGCCCGGCAGGGTCTTGTAATGGTTCATCCTTTGCTCAATACCCGGGTAACCAGCCGGGATACAGGAGGGATTGAAAGGACCGACCCAGCCGCTCTCTGGAGGACCGGTCCGAAGGTACACATCATCCTGCCCCGGCGCAGTGGTCCTGCCATCACTTTTTTTACACTTTTCCGGTAGAACGCGCCGGTTACGGCAAGGTCCCATCCTTCCCTGTGTCCCCGGATAAGGGCCCTGGAGGCAAGCATACCGCTCTCCATGGCATAGGAGATCCCTTCACCGGTGAATCCGTTGATGAGCCTTCCCGCATCACCAACTAATAGGGTCCCCGGAAACGCCCCTTCAGTTATTCCCGGGGATGGAAAGATGGGATGCACTTTCGGTTCTGCCAGGAACTCGGCATTATTCATCCTGTCCCGGAAAAACCGGTTCTGAAAATCCCGGAACACATCTATAACGGATCTTCCCCTGATGTTCGCCGTACGTACACACAGGCCGATGTTGCACGTGTCTTCCGATTCCGGGAAGAGCCACCCGTAATGGGGAAGGAGATTATCCGCAAAGTACATCTCCAGACGGCCCGGATGAAAAGGGACTCCTCTGTACCAGGCGGTACAGCTTGTTATGTGCTCCATCCGGGGATCTTTTGTTCGATAAACGGAAGCAGCCCCGTTGGCAACGATAACCCAGGACGCCCTGAATTCCTTGTCCCCTGCACGGACCCCTGCCGCCCTGCCGTTTTGAAATACCAGAGAATCCACCCTGGTGCCTTCCTGAACGACTGCACCGGCTGCCGAGGCTTCAGCCAGGAGGAAGGTATCAAAGTCCGCCCTGTGCATCACACTGGCGGCCTCCTCCCCGGAAAGGACAATCTCTTTTCCCCCAGGTGTACCGATAAGGGCCGATCGTATCCTGTATACCCGGGACTCCACCAGCTCCCAGAGACCGAGGGTACGGAGAACCTTTTCCGCCTTCGGGGAAATCCCTCCCGCACAGGGTTTAAGCCTCGGGAATCCCGCCTTGTCCAGGAGGAACACTGAAAGACCGGAGCCCCGTGCCAGTTCCCGTGCAGCCACAGCACCGGCTGGTCCGCCGCCGATGATAATGACATCATACTCCAGGGTCACGATGATATCCCCTGGTCAGGGCGTACCCGAATTCGGACATGCCTACTCCTTTACACCCTTCCAGTTCGAAGGTGCAATAGGCTTCACACACTTCAAAGGTCTTATTCTGCACGTACCAGGAATGCGGCGGTTCACATCGGCGTACTGTCAGGGTGAGGACCTTTTCCCCCAAGGGCATGAATCGGCAAGAGAACGTTTCCGGAATATTTCCATCCCCCCCTGTTTCCGCCATATCGGATGCGGCGGTTATGGGCAGGATCGAGTCCGGACCGCCGATCCACCCGGAAACCAGGTGCCGGAAGGTGGTACCGTAATCCACCGTGGTGTACACGAAATACCGGTACTCCTTGCCTCCCAGCTGCATGGGAGATTCCAGGCTGAGCACGTTCCAGATGTAGCGGTTTATGAAATTCCAGTTCCGTTTACCCCAGGAGTGGTCCCGGATACTCAGCATGGAAATGGTGTGTTCAGCGGCATCAATCCTGATGTTCCCTGCAAGGCGCCCTCCCTGTTCCACCCTGCACTGGCTTTCGGACCGCAGGCTCTTGAAATACGCCCGGTTCCAGTGCATCTCCGCCATGGATTTTGCAAAGGTACGCATATTTATATGGACACCCGAGTGGTACACCCTGGAGGAAGGAGAGAATTGCAGGTCCATTTCGCACCCGGCCTTTCCGGGTTCCAGGGGGCCCCTGTACCGGATGTTCCAGTTCCATTCAGATTCGTCGGGACAATGGAATTCCAGCCCTCCCGCACATATTCCTTCCTGGTTTTTCATGTCCAGGTGATGGATATCTTCTGCAATATGATATTTTTTTCCTCCAAGAATCATCCAGACCCACACTTCGGCGTACTTCCCACCCTCCCGGAATCCCAACCGGGTCATCAGGAGATTTCCCTTGTCATCACTCCCCTGGAATACGAAGGAATCGTTATAATCCTCTTCCGTTTTTCCCGGAGGCACAGGAACACGGTGGTTCGCCAGTTCAGGGATAATCCGGTTCTCCCCGGCCGCCCTACCGGCGTTGATCAAAAGCCAGGCGAAATAATTCTTCCACCTTGGGCCGCCTACCGGCCTGAGGGTCCCGGGATTTCTCTCTTTTGTGAATAAAAACAGTACAACCAGGATTACCGGCACAAAGATAAAGAAAATCATGGCTGATCCTCCGTGCATATTGAAAAATGTTGTTAAATATTCAATTATTATATTCAGTTATATACAGAAAGCATACAATGGAAAGGAACCTTGTACCATACAGCATACTCAGTTTCACAGGAATCGATGGTCACAACGTGGGCGGCAAAGCCAGGGGTCTTGCCGTACTCAGGAAAGCGGGTCTTAAGGTTCCCCCGGGGTTTATCGTTGTGCCGTCGAAAAAACCCGCAGATAGAGAAGAGCTTCGGCATGCCTACGAGGCATTAGGCGGAGGACCTGTCGCGGTGAGATCTTCCGCCGGAGTGGAGGATGGTGAGGACCTGTCTGCCGCCGGACAGTACGAGTCATTCCTCGGTGTACAGGGATTAGGCGCCGTTACCGATGCAATCCGGCGTTGTTTTGATTCCTCTATGTCCGGCAGGGTGCAAACATACCGGGAACAGTTCCGGGATAACGACAACACGGACATGGCGGTTATCGTTCAGTCCATGGTGGATACGACAAAATCCGGCGTTATCTTCACCGCCGATCCGGTTCAGGAGCACGATGAGTACATGGTCATCGAATCTGTTGCCGGCCTTGGGGAAGACCTTGTGGGAGGAAAAAAGAAGGGATACAGCTACCGGGTACACAGGAAATCCGGCACGGTGCTCCCGGGGCAGGAGGAATCTTTGCTCCTTGAACAGGAATTAACCCAACTGATTCAGCAGGCCGGAGTGGCTGAAAAAGTTTTCGGAAAATCCCTGGACATGGAATGGGCGATAGACTCTTCGGGAACACTATTCTGGCTGCAGGCACGGCCCATAACAACGATACACGCCACGTCCCTTGACACTCCCGTGGACAGTAATGAATTCATCACCCGCTGCAATATCGGGGAGATGCTTCCCGGAGCGGCCACCCCCTTAACGCTCTCGGTGTTTGCGGAACCCCTGGACTGGGGTCTTAAGGAGATGACCCGGAAAGTGGGAGCTCTGAAGGGGTGCGGGGAGGTTCCCAGGTTTATCATTCACATCAGGAATCACCTCTTCATGAATCTCACATCCATGTTCTACATCGCCCGCAATGTAGCCGGGGCATCCCGGGAAGCATTGGAACTGAATATCCTTGGTAAAGTTCTCCCTCCATATGATATCGGCCCCAACGCCCCGGGTATCCGCCGGTTTCTCAACGGTATCCGTTATGCTTCTCTTCTGTTCAGCCACAACAGGTTTCTGAAACGCATAACCCGCCTGGGTACGGGGTTTACCATTGAAACCACAGGCAAAACCATGAAACAGCTGTATGAAGATCTCTGTACTCTTCAACAGACAGTACTCAATGAAACGTTTTACCTGCATTACTGCATAAGCGCCTACTCCGGTGCAATGAACGGGATCCTGGCATCCCTTCTCTCCGGCGGCAGGAACGTTTCGACGGAAGGTCAGGCGAGGATGAGTATGGCCCTCACAAACATCGACGGTATTGAAAGCGCGGACCTCATGGCAGGGATACAGCGTATTACTGCCGCAATTACGGATATGATGAATTCAGCGGAATTCTCAAGGATGGATGATGCGGCGGCCGTATCCTGGCTTGAATCCGATGCATCCGGCAGGGCCGGTGAGCTGTATAGATATTTTCTTAAGCGTCATGGTCACAGATGCATCCGGGAGGCCGAACTGCGGTCCCGGGATTACGAGACGTACCCTGAAGAGCTCATCGGTATAGTGAAAAACACTCTCTCCCTGGGGATATCAGAAAGTGAACACACCGGTAGCACTGAACCGGAAACAGAACCGCCGCCCCTAAGAGAAGTGCCGAAGGGGCTGCTGAAAAGGACGAAAGAAGGTGTCCGGCAGAGGGAACTTTCCAAATCCATGCTGATCCGGGTTCAGCACCAATTTAAAAAAGGATACAGACAGTTAGCAAAGGACATGACGGATCATGGTCTCCTTAAGGACCCGGACCTGGTATACTTCTTAACACGGGAGGAGATCGGCAGGCTTTTACAGGGAACCGGTTCCGGCAGGCTGAATGCGAAAGCAGAACAGCGTAAAAAGGAGCTTCCTTTTCAGATGGAGCTCTCCTTCCCGGAAACTTCCCGGGGTGTGCCGAAGCCGATAGTGGAACAGCCTGACGGCGGAGATCCGGAAGCAGTCCTCAAAGGTACGCCTGTAAGCAAGGGTATCGTGGAAGCACCCGTACGCATCGTAAAAACCCTGGAAGAAGCTCACAAGCTTCAAAAAGGGGAGATCATGGTCGCCCCCTTCACCGATGTTGGATGGACGCCTTTCTTCGGGCGGATATCCGGGCTGGTGACCGAGATCGGAGGATCTTTATCCCATGGTGCCGTTGTTGCCAGGGAATACGGCCTTCCCATGGTCTCCAATATCGGCGGTATAACAAACCTCCTGATAACGGGTGAAACTATCCGTCTCGACGGCAGAAGCGGTACAGTCCGTGTAATCGGTAAACCAGGTGATTCTCATACCCGGGAGGGTCATTGCCCATCAACCATGTAATGCCTGGTACATCACGTCTACCGGCGCTTCAACACCGGTCCACATGGTAAACCCGATGGCTCCCTGATACACCAACATACCCATCCCATTGAGGATGGTTGCACCGCGGGCTTCGGCTTCTTTCAGAAAAAGGGTATACGGAGGATTCGGAATGACATCACAAACAGTCATTTCTTTGGTGATGGCAGGATACACAATATCAGGCTTTGCATCCACATCGGGATATAACCCGATCGAAGTGGCATTAACCAGGACGTCGGTGTCAGGTGGAATATCGTAGGTGGTGTTCCATAAGTGCCTTACACAACAGAAAGCAACAATTTCTGTCAATCTTTCGTCTATATTCCCAGGTAGGCTTTCTTCATCTCTTCGTTCTGCATCAGGTTTGCAGAGGTGTCATGGAGGATGATCCGGCCGGTTTCCATGACATACCCCCGGTGAGCGATTTTCAGCGCGAGATTCGCGTTCTGCTCGACCAGGAAAACGGTTACTTTACTCTCTGTATTAATCTTCCGGATTACCTCGAAAATACGCTGAACAATGATCGGCGCAAGGCCAAGAGAAGGTTCATCCAGAAGGAGGAGTCTCGGCTTTGCCATGAGAGCTCTGGATATGGCAAGCATCTGCTGTTCACCACCGGAAAGAGTTCCGCCGGGCTGATTCCGGCGCTCAGCCAAAATAGGAAACATCTCGTAGACGTATTCCAGGTCCTTCTTCATCTCTTCCGTATCGTTTCGTAAGAAAGCACCCATGTCCAGGTTTTCCTTGACCGTGAGAAACGGAAAGATTCTTCTTCCTTCAGGAACCTGGATGATTCCTCTCTGTACGATTTCATTGGGCTTCATACCTGTGATCGCTTCACCCATGAACGTGACATCTCCGGACCTGGGAGGAACGATACCGCAGATAGACATCAGTGTCGTCGATTTACCGGCACCGTTGGCGCCTATGAGGGTGATAATTTCACCTTCGGATATGGTGACGCTTACCCCTTTAAGGGCCTTAATATTCCCGTAATAAGTTTGGATATCGTTGACTTCAAGCATGTACATCTTCTCCCAGATACGCCTTGATGACATCCCTGTTGCTCTTGATCTCCACAGGCGGCCCCATGGCAATCAGTTTCCCGTAATCCATCACGTAGATCCGTTCGGACAGGCTCATGACAAGGCTCATATCGTGCTCAATAAGGAAAATGGTGATCTTCTCGGTATCCCGGATCCGGACGATAAGGTCAACCAGTGCAAGAGTCTCCTGGGGATTCATACCGGCGGCGGGTTCATCCAGGAGGAGGAGAAACGGTTCCGTTGCCAGGGCCCTGGCTATTTCCAGGCGCCGCTGGGCTCCGTAAGGAAGATTACAGGCAAGCTCATTCACATAAGAAGTAAGACCGATCTTTTTCAGCACTTCATAGCTGTCATGGATGACCTTTTCTTCCTCTTCCCTGGTCCTTCTGTCCAGGAACACGGCGTTGAGAACTCCAGCCTTCAGATGCTTATGCCGTCCGATCATGACGTTCTCCAGCACCGTCATGTTATTGAAAAGCCGAATATTCTGAAACGTCCGGGCCAGACCTCTTTCTGTTATCCTGTGGGGTCTGTACCCGTTAGTCCGCTCCCTCTCTTCACCGGGAGGGTGAATATAGATCTCCCCTTCCGTAGGAGGATACACGCCGGTCAGGCAGTTGAATACCGTTGTTTTTCCCGCTCCATTGGGACCGATAAGGGCGATAATCTCTCCCTCCACTATTTCTATGGTTACGTTATCCACAGCCCTGAGGCCGCCGAACAACTTGGATAGATTCTTTACATCCAGAACAGAAGACATCAGGCTTCACCTCCGGCTTTTGCTTTCGGCAGGGGTTGTTCACCCGTATCATGGAACTCGTACTTCTTGCGCACCTTTTTGATAATACCCGACGGCCGGAAGATCATCATCAGCACCAGGGCAAGACCGAAAATGAGCATCCGGAATTGCGAGAAAGCCCGAAGGTACTCAGGGAGGAGAACGATGATCAACGCACCGAGGATTACTCCCGGTATGGAACCCATACCGCCGAGGACGACAACACAAAGTACGATTACCGATTCCCAGATGGTAAAACTGTTGGGGTTGACAACGGTGGTTTTCGCAGCCAGCAGGACTCCTGCAAAACCCGCCCAGAGAGCACCTAACGCAAACGTAGTGAGCTTGGCCCTTGAGATGTTTATCCCCATAGCCTGACTGGCGATTTCATCCTCACGCATCGCTTCCCATGCCCTTCCAAGACGGGAATTTTCAAGCCGCCGGACAACGAATATGGTAAGAACCACCAGGCCGATGAGAATGTAATAGATATACTTCGTAGCAATTACAGGCGTCATGCGTATACCGAAAAACCACGGCCTGGGAACATTGGGAATACCGCTGGGACCAAGGGTAACCTTGTCCCAGTTCTGAAGAATCATCCTGGTTATTTCTCCGAACGACAGGGTAACGATAGCCAGATAATCTCCTCTCAAGCGGAGAACCGGCAAGGTGAGGATGATCCCGAACAGTGCGGAAACTCCGCCGGCAATGGGAAGAGCGATCCAGAACATGGCTTCGTTGTTCCACCCCATGGCCATGAAATATTCGTTTGTAAAACGGAAAATGAGGGCATACGTGTATGCACCTACTGCATAAAATGCGGCATACCCCAGGTGCAGAATACCTCCCAGGCCCACCACGATATTGAGTCCTAAGCCCAGCATCACATAGATGAGAGCGGAAATCATGATGTTTGTCTGGTACATGGAAAACACCAGAGGATACAAAACGACAAACATGATGAAAACAGCCAGCATTGGATACCGGATTTTCGGCTGTCCCAGCAATTCTCTCCCTCTTGTTACCCAGGGGAGCCCACTCACGTTTTCCTTCCGCTTTCCCCCGTGCTCCTTCCGCTCCAGCAGGTACCGCCAGAGCCAGGAAAGGAAAAATGCGCCAATTCCTACAATATAAAAATTGTTCCACCGGTAGACCGTTCCATTTTCGCTTCCGATGGTATTTACCCTCATTACCACCATTGGAAAGGTGAGCAGCATGAACCAGAGGGAAGTAAAAAATGATTTTTTTATTTCATTTATCCAGTACGATTTCATGGCACCCCCCTACACCTTTTCGAGATCTTTACGTCCGAGTATACCGGAAGGTTTGAAAGTAAGGATAAGGATAAGGATAATGAACGCAAACGCATCCTCATAGTCACTGGAAATATACCCTGCCCCAAGGCTCTCAGTCCAACCGAGAACGAAACTGCCCAGCACCGCGCCGGGGATACTGCCGATACCGCCGAGTACTGCTGCCACAAATGCCTTGATCCCGGCAATAAAACCAATGTAGTAGTTGATCTGTCCCTGATACGAACAGATGAGAACTCCGCCGATTGCCGCCGTAGCGGATCCCACGATAAAAGTAAAAGAAATCACCCTGTTGATATTAATCCCCACCAGTTGGGCCATTTCGTTGTCCTGAGAAGTTGCCCGCATCGCTTTTCCGATTCGGGTAAATTTAATAAGGAAGGTGAGGAGCACCATAACGATTCCTGTCACGATCAGTATGATGAGCTGGGTAGAGTTGAGAAACTTCCTGATAGGCTGGATAAAGGCAAAATCCGGAATGAAATTCGGAAAAGGAAGAAACTTTTCCGTTTGCGTCAATAGAACGTAATACTGCAGAAACATGGACATCCCGATAGCGCTGATAAGGGCGGACAGTCTCGGTGCTTTCCGAAGCGGTTTGTAGGCTATCTTCTCCATGGTAACCCCGTACCCGGAGGCGAAAAAGATTGCCGCCAGTGTAGCGACTACAAGGATCATCACAGGATTCATCCCGGTAGGAGTCAAGGTGGCACCGATGATCAGAGCGGTAAAGGCACCGATCATATAAATTTCACCGTGGGCAAAGTTGATCAGTTTTATGATGCCGTATACCATGGTGTAGCCTAAGGCTATGAGGGCATAAATGCTTCCCTTAGTTGTTCCGCTTATTATTATCTGCAAAAAATATTCCATTCCGAATAATCCTTAAAGGCCCGGAAACAGGCCTCTGTTTTGAATGATAGAGGTAGGCTTAAGTGAAAGAAGCGGGCTTAATTCACTTAAGCCCGCTTCCGGGTTTGCTGTTTCTTTAATCCTACTTCAATTCCACGTAGGAGCCGTTCTGTACCTGGAACACGGAAAAACCAAATCCTTCAATATCACCATTTTCGTCAAAGCTGATCTTACCGAGGGGCGTATCAACGTATTCATCCCGCAGTTTTTTGGCTACTGCTGTATATTCGGTTGTTCCTGCTTTTTCGATGGCATTGATAACAGCCATGGTTGCGGCATACGCGTTCAGGAAGAAAGCACCCGGCTCTTCACCATATTTGTCTTTGTGCGCCTGAATTGCCTTCTGAGCAAGAGGATTGGATGTCGTGTCCTGGGGACCTGTCGCGTACACGCCTTCCGCATATTCGCCGGCAACATCGATAAAGGTGTCGTCCTTTACACCGTCGTCAGAGAGGAAAGGAATGTCGATACCTTTGTTCCTCATCTGGGTAACAATCTTGGATGCTTCCGGATGGTAACCGCCCCAGATAAGGGCATCTGCACCGGAGTTGTCCACTTTAGCGATAACCGCTGTGTAGTCGGGCTTCCCGGGGTCGACACCTTCGAACATCACAACCTGGCCGCCGGCAGCTTCGATTTTCTCTTTACAGTATTCTGCAAAGCCCTTCCCGTATGCACCTTTGTCGTGCATAACGGCAAACTTCTTTAACCCTAAGGTGTTCATGGCGAAATCCACATTCAGAGCAGCCTGCATTTCGTCGTGAGCAATGGTTCGGAAAAAGTTCGGATAGTTCCCGCTCAAGGTGAGGGAAACCTTGGTCGCTGAAGGTGAAATGGTGATAATATCCGAGTCTTTGTAGATACTCAACGCAGACTCAGTAGCGCCGCTGCAGATGTGACCGATAACTGCTACGACACCTTCACCAACCAGCTTGGATGCAGTATTGGAAGCAACTTCTTCTTTACACTGATCATCTTCGATCACCAGTTCAATCTGACGTCCCAGAAGACCGCCTTTGGCATTCACATCTTCTACTACCAGTTCAGCAGCCTTAACAGTTGGAATACCGTAGGAGGCAAGGTCACCGGAATGTGCACCTCCGACACCGATTTTGATCGGACCTTCTTCCTGGGTTCCGCCGGCGAAAACGAGTCCAGCCGCCATAATCAGCAGTCCGGCAAACAGTGCAATATTACCTATTCGTTTTGTCATTTTTCTCCTCCGTTCTTTTAAATTTGACTAACAGTTTCTATAAACCGAATAGAAGAGAAGTATATATTATTTTGTTATATACAAGCAAGATAATTTTTTAATGCTTTCAGTAGCTTTTGATGGTATACCTGTCAGGTGTTGAGTGCCGGACACAAGCCGGAATACGAATGAATCCACTTTTATCTTCCATAAATCTTTTTCATATCAGGACGTTCAGTACAGTAGTAATGGACCCAGATATAAATGTGGTTAAACAAGGCAACTACCAAGGCTGGTTTAGATAGTAAAAGCAAACCAGGTATATAGAGAATCATGAGGCCATAGACATACATTCCATTCTTTGTGTAACGAAAAATTTCCTTCACAACACAACTCCCCCTTCCATTACCTTGGGTACGTTAACGTCAGAGCTTGAGCCGCCGATGGAGGAGACAGGGTGCAGCGCATGGTCAGCTATTTTCCCCAGGATCACAGAATATTCGACTGCCTGCTACTTAAGAACAGTGATGGGATTCGTAAATAATTTAGAATTCGGAATGAGTACCTTCTCCCCCTGGGAATCAAGCACCGTGTACCGCAGGTCGATGGAAACGACAATGCCCTCGTAACCCGATATCTTTATGCAGTTTCCTTTCCCGAATGGCCGATGCAACAATATGAGGACCCCGGATAGAAGATTGGAAATGGTATCTTTAAGAGCGAAGCCAAGTGCAAATCCGATCAACCCCAGACCGGCCACAAGCGCAGATACATTAACACCTAACGTTCCCAGGGAAGTAATAATGCCGAAGATTATAAGGGTGATACTGCTTGCACGGGCAAGGAGCAAAGTGAGGCTTTTATCAAATTTCAATCGCTTAGCGGCATTGGTGACTACTCTTTTTATTATTTTCGCAAGGATAAAGAAAGCGACGAAAATCCCTACAACTCCGATTACCCTCGGCGCCCAACGAGTAGCTCCGTTAAGCAAATGCCGTACTATATTTTCCACAGTCTACTTCTAACCCCTGGTTGTCCTCTTATAGGCTGTATCATCTCATATTATTTCAACCTTGCAGGTATAGTAGCCTGATTGCTGCACATTCACAAGTATACTTCCTGCCAGGCCCTTTTGTGCAGGCATTAGTACAGCAATCGCTGCATGTTTTTCTGTTCATCGGTTACGTATCGAAACGCTGTTCAAAGAGAGGCCCTTAACCCGTTCCCTTAAGTCAAGGTAGGTCCTGTAACGCTCTTCATACAGGGAATTCTGTTTGGTGTCAGGTTCGTAAACAGCGTCGATTTCGGTTATATCCAGAATATCCTGAACACGTGAATATACACCGGTGCCCAGCCCTGCAAGGAAGGCCGCTCCCCTGCATCCTGCCTCGGTTATGGTTGTCCCTTCCACGGGAATCCCGGAAATATCCGCCTTGATCTGCATCCAGCTATCCGACTTTGATCCGCCCCCTGTAACCCGGAGGGTATTCACCGGTATGTCACCATCGATAAAGGATTCGATATTCACCCGGGCTTCGAAGGCGACCCCTTCCAGTATCCCTTTCAGAATGTCCCCGGGTTTTGTATCCAGAGAGAGCCCGAACACCGACCCTGTCTGATGTACATCGAGCCAGGGAGTTCCTGTCCCTGCGAAATAGGGAAGTACGAATACACTCGACGGGGTAACCGGCAGCTCTGACATAGCCTGGGCAAAAAGATCTCCTCCCCCCCTTCTATCACCAAAAGAATCGACGTACCACTTCACCACTGCACCTGCTGTGGTTACGTAGCCTAAGGAGGTGAACATTCCCTGTACCAGCCCGGGGATACAGCCGTGGTTGCCTGTAAGGAGGGGCAATTCGATCCGGGGCCTGTCGAACACCGGGGTAATCGCTTCAAGGGTTCCTATGGAATTGGCCGCCGTACCGGGTTCGATTACCCCTGCACCGACGGCGCAGCAGCTCTGATCGAAGCCGCCTGGCACCACCCGGGTTCCCGGTTGAAGCCCTAACTTTTCTGCAGTAATGCCGTTCAGTTCTCCGCACACCTCTATGGCTCTGGAGAGAGGGAAAAAGGTATCTTCATCGATACCGGCGAATTCGAACAGGTCCAGAGCGTACCGTTCCTGCCGAAGGTCCAGGAGCATAGTCCGTCCTGCCAGGGAATAATCGATTCGCGGTGAAAGCCCAAGCCGGAGAAGGATGAACTCCTGCAGCCCGGCACATTTCCAGGTTTTGTCAAAGAGTTCCGGCCGGTTCTCTTTGAACCACATGATTTTCGGAATAACACAAAAGGCATGAAGAGGGGCACCGGTGAGATAAAACAGGATTTCCCGGGTGAACTCTTTTTCAATTTCCCCGGCCTGCAGCAGGGCCCTTCTGTCGGCTGCTCCCAGGACGGTACCGGACAGGGGATTGCCATTACCGTCCAGGAGGGTTACGGAATCCCCCAGGGTTGAAATACCAATCGCTGAGACCGGGTCCTGTCGTTTTACCTCACCGGCGGCTTCGGCGACAACTTATTCGACACCGGACCACACCTCTTCGGGGTCCAGTTCACATTGCCCGGGACCAGGAAAATACATGGGATAACCTCTGTAGGCTGAAGAGAGGACCAGGCCTTCCTCATTAAACACTACCGCTTTTGACCCGGTAGTCCCCACATCGATCCCCATAAGACTCATGGTTTACTCCTTGTCTTCTGAAAGGAACCGGTAAAACGTTTCCATATCACCGGCTGCCACGTCGAAGACAGAATTGTTAGGAGCAAGTTTCTCTTTCAACATGAAACCAGGCAGCTTGTCCCGGCGATCATCGATTCCCGCTTGTTTGTTGAACAGTTTTTCAATGCGTAACGATTGCTTTGCCATATCCCGAAGTGCATCGAAGGTTATTATTTTACCATAGAACGCTTTAAGCACTTCCTCCAGGACCTCCTTCGATCCCAGGCTCACCCGGCCGGTAAAGATACACACCCCCAGGCTGTCCAGCACCATGGTATCGATATGAAGGTCACGTACCGGCTCCACCTGTACACCCGGGTCGAGATGATCCACTGCAAGGGTGATGGCGTTCCCTGCTGTATGGTCCGCGCCCATGGGGGACATGGCATAGGTAACACCCATACCCTTGATTGCCCGGGGATCGTAGGCTGCCATACCCTGCCCCTTTACCACCGGAACCCGGTCCACCCCGTAAATCCTGCCTGCTGTTTCTGCGCCGCTGCCGGCAATCCTTCCCAACTCTGTACCGCCCCCGATGCCGTGTATAATCTCCTTTATGCGGTCATAATCCCCGAACTCGAACACACCTGCTTCCCCCATTACACCCAGTGCAACCCCGGTTTCCATGGTGTCCACACCGTAATCGTTGCAAAGCCTGTTAAGTTCTGCAATACGGTCCAGGCTGCTGATGCCGATATTCGACCCCAAAAGGCAAACGGTCTCGAAATCCAGGGACCCCACCACCGGGTTCCCTTCAGGATCAACATATTTGTTGGAACACCGGATCACACAACCGGGCATACACGAATGGGCCGTCATCCCCCCCCTGGAAGCTATTGTCTCACGCAACGTTTCCGCACCGATATTCCCGGCATCCTCAAATAACCCTGATGAAAAATTCCGGGTGGGAAGTCCTCCCAAGGCATTAACACTGAGAAGGGTCATCACTGTCCCGTACATGGCAAATTTTTCACCCGTTACCGGATGCTCCTTAAGCTTTGCGGCAAAGGACTTAACCGCCTCCTTTACCTGGAGATTCCCTTTCCAGGGAGATGCTGCACCCTCATCATCGATAATGATCGCTTTGATCCCCTTACTGCCCATAACGGCACCCAGGCCTCCCCTCCCTAAGTTTCTGCAGGGCTCCCCCTCCATGTCATTGATATTAATACACGCTGTTGGAAGTCTCCTTTCCCCGGCTGGACCGATAACCAGAAGGGCGCATTTCGATCCGTACATGTTCAGGAGTGTTTCGGCAGTTTCGTAGGTTCCCTTCCCCTGTAAAGCGGAAAGATCTTCGAAGCTTACACCTTCCTTCGAAATTCTGATTCCCAGGGATTGAACGGCTTTCCCCGGGGAACCGGTTATCTTTACTGCCTTAATACCCAGCCTCCCCATCCTGTATGCTGCCATTCCTCCGGAATTGGCTTCCTTGATTCCCCCGGTAAGGGGGCTTTTTGCCCCTGCAGAAAGCCGGTTTGCACTGGACAGGACACTTCCTGCAAAGAGCCCCGGAGCAAGGACAAGCATGTTCTCCGGGCCCAAGGGATGGCAGGAGGGATCGACTTCTCTGGAAACGATGGTTGACGTAAGTCCCCGGCCACCGAGAAAATCGAATTCTTCAGGTACGGAATGTTTTCTGCCGGACCGGTCTGTCATGTTTATTTCGATGATGCTCTGTTCTACCATATCCGGTTTGCCTTATAAACATGCCCTGTAAATCCGCATTATTTCATCTCTATCGACAATACGTGGATGCAGGTTGATGCCGGTAAAATACCCGGTCATCGCAATCTCAGTTACCCTCTCGATGTTATCCTCGATCAGGCCGAAATCGCCGAACCGTACACTGCAGCCTATGTCCCGGAACAGGCGCTCAACTAGTTCGACACTTTTCTCCGCACACCGGTACCCCGGCAGTTCAGATACAGACGGGTCCAATGCCACGGCAATCTCTCCGAAGCTTTCCAGGTCCGCCATGTAGCTGATCTTCATTATTTCAGGGAGACAGGCCGCTACGCTTCCTCCGTGGGGAGCGTGGATATAACCGCCTGCCGCCTGTGCTAATGCATGAGGAAGGGTAGGATTGGCGTGGGCAATGGCTATTCCTGCCAGGGTAGAAGCCCAGGCCATATGCTCGCGGGCCGTCATATTCCGGCCATTGGAACTGGCCTGAGGAAGGTATGTGGCGACCAGCCGGATTGCCTCTATCCCGACCATCTTGGAATACGGTGTAGCTTTCACATTGATATAGGACTCTATGGCATGGGCAAGGACATCGATACCGGTGAGTGCCGTCAGCCCGGACGGCATCGTCACCGTGAGTTCCGGATCGATGACGGCAAGCCTTGGGAATATACGCTCGTGAGCTATGGTACTCTTCTCCCTGAGTTCCGGATTACTCAGCACCGAGAAGTGGGTCGTTTCCGAACCCGTTCCTGCAGTGGTGGGTACCGCTATCACAGGCAGGGTCGTTTTCCCCGGTATAAGGGGGGAGTGGTCTTTTCTCCTGGTGTATTTCCAGGATGTCTCCGGATTTCCCGCGACAACGGCGACACCTTTGCCGAAATCGATTACGCTCCCCCCCCCGACGGCCAGAACGAAATCACATTTCTGTTCCTTGGCCAGGCATCCTGCTTTATCCACGGAAAAACAATCCGGGTTCGATTCTATGCCGCTGAAAGGAAAGACCACGAGGGACTCACGTTCAAGAACACCGGTTATCTCATGGGTAACCCCCTGCCTGTCGAGGAACGGATCGATTGCGAGAAAAACCTTCCTGCCGTACCCTTTTACAAGTACCCCTATTTCCCTGACCTTCCCATTGCCAAAAATGATTTTCGGCATGGTACATGTAAAATCATGCATATCTGTCCAGCCTTTTTTAAAAAGTTTAATCTACGGTCCTTCCACCGTCAACAAAGAGGTTGGTTCCTGTAACAAAATCCGATGCCCTGGAGGCGTAAAACAGTACGGCGCCGACGACGTCTCCAACTGCCCCGATCCTCCCCATGGGAATCCTCTCCAGTTCCCGGTCCAGGCGCCCCCTGTCCTTTTTCAGGCCATCGATAAACGGTGTGTCGATGGCTGCCGGAGAAACGGCGTTCACACACACATTGTACGGGGCAAACTCGGTCGCCATTACTCTGCTTATCTGTATCAGGCCTCCCTTACTTGCAGCGTAGGATCCCCGGGTTGGATGACCCAATAAACAGGAGATCGACGAAATGTTAATAATTTTACCGCTCTTCTGTTTTATCATTTCTTTTCCAAAACCCTGGCAACAGAAAAGAACCCCTTTCAGGTTCACCTCGATAACCCTGTCGAAATCTTCCTCTTTGATATCCACAACGGAATCTCTTCTGTTCATCCCCGCACTGTTGACCAGGATGTCCACTTTTCCGAACCCTTTCAGACAAGCTTCTTTAAATCTATCTATTTCCGAAACACTTGAAATATCGAATGCAAAGGCACTACCCTTTCTTCCATATTCACATACCATATCCGCCGTCTTTTGTGCCTTATCCGGATGGTGACTGGCACACATCACATCCGCACCAAAGTCGGCAAGGGCACATGCAATCGCTTGACCTATCCCGCCGCCGGACCCGGTAACAACAGCTACTTTCCCTTCTAAATCAAACATGTCCTTGTAGTTTGTTGCCATGATGCCCGCTCCTTACTATTGTCCTTTATACGATTGGATGTGAATCCGGTTCGGTTATAACCTCGACCAGGGCCGGTTTATCCTGATCCAGGGCTCTCCGGATCGCTTCATGTAATTCACCTGGGTCCTGTACCCGTATGCCGAAGGCCCCCATTTCTTCTGCGATTCGGGCGAAATGTGTCTGCCGGAAACCCCACATGTGGTGTTTGTCCCCGGTATCTTTCCCGTATGCCCTGCCTATCCCCAGCCGGCTCTGACCAAGTACACTGTTGTTGTTGACAACAGTGACCGTATTGATGCCCCATCTGCTGGCGGTTTCCAGCTCTCCCAGGTGGTACCAGAAAGCCCCGTCACCGGTAAAACAGATTACCTGCCGGTCCGGTGCTGCGCATTTCGCCCCCAGGGCAGCAGGGAACGCCCATCCGAGAGAACCTGCCGCCCGGAGGAAGGTCTGCTTCGGACTGGTAATATCGATCTGCGTTGCCGCCCAGATGGCGGAATACCCGGTGTCCGCGACTACAATGGCATCATCGTCCAGAACACCGGTAATTTCCCTGCACACCCGTTCCGGGCGGATAGGCACTGCATCGGAATTCCTGTAAGGTTCCACCTTTTCCTGATATCCCTGAACACAGGCGAGGGCATGCTCAGCCCACCCTTTCCTGTCTCCCTTACCAACCGTTCCCAGCAGAGCTTCAAGGGATAGTTTAGCGTCCCCTGCTATCCCAAGGGCCCCCGGGTAGCTTCTTCCTATCTCCTCGGGATTGATATCAAGCTGTATGACCGTTGTTCCCTGTTTTGGAAGGGTCCAGTTCTTTGTCGTCTGATCCCCGGTATTGGTTCCGGCGAAAAAAACGAGATCCGCCTCGGATACGATCCGGTTTGCACAGGGTTTGCAATATGTACCTACCGGACCGACAGCCAGGGGGTGGTTGTCCGGAATCAGTCCTTTTCCATCGACGGAAGTCGCAACAGGCATACCCACCGTTTCTGCAAGCTGAACCATTACTTCAGCAGCCCCGGATACAAGAATGCCCCTGCCGATGACCATTACCGGCCTCTCAGCCTTTTCCAGTGCAGCTGCAGCGTTGTGTATCTCCTGCGTATCCGGGAGAGTTCTGCGGGATGGGATCCTGCTGTACATCCGTTCCACATGAACGTCCAGATCTGCTTCAGCAGTATCAATATCTCCCCCTTCATAACCTAAGAAATCGATGTGAACAGGTCCGGGGGTTCCGCTGGTTGCCGTGCGAAACGCCTGGGGAAGGAGAACAGGAAGCTGTTCCAGTGTTGAAAGCTCTACATTAAATTTGGTTACCGGTTCGTACATCCGGTTGTGGTCTATTTCCTGGTAGGCATTCCTGTACTGCCACAACGGAGGTTTTCGTACTGTAAATGCAACGACCGGTGTGTGGGCAAGCCAGGCGTCCTGCAATCCTGCTGCCAGGTTCGCCGCACCAACGGACTGGGCCAGGCAAATACCGGGTTTCAGGGATGTGCGGGAGTATCCGTCGGCCATGTAAGCTGCAGATTTTTCACTATGACAGAGAATTCTCTTTATTCCACGTTTCTCCATCTCAACCATTGTCCGCCGTAATATGGCTTCGATATAGAATACATGGGAAACTCCATACCCCTGGAGAGTCTCCGCAATAAAACGGGCACCGGTCATCTTTGCCATGAAGTTCGCTCCTTACCTTTACCGCTGTTAACGTAATATCAGTCATTACAATGACCTTATGTCTGATATTATAACAATTAAAGGTGCTTATTGTCAAGCATCCTCCCTTCAACCGCCCGCGGGTGCTGGAATAAGCCGTATTTCAGGAACCATTATGATGGTTATTTCCGATCCAGCCGGGCACATCGCACCGGCAGTACCCGGATCCTAGTAACCGCCATCTTCGAGATATTCAACATCTACCCACGTACCGGATTCGCCGCTCTTGAGTACTGCATCCACGATGGACAGTTCCTGCAGGCCCGTAAGAAATGTGGGGAATGGGACCTTTTGTTCATCCATACCTTTCCCCTCCCTGATCCAGCCGTAGATGTCGGAAAAGATCGACTTAAACGTGTCCAGGTAACCTTCACCCAGTCCGCAGGGTGCGCCTGCGTACGTTGCGGCATCGGGATACATAATCGCCGGGTTTTTGATAAACTCCCCGTTTACTTTTCCCCTTTCACCGATCCACATATGGTTCGGCTTCTCCCCGCACCACTGGAAGGTTTTTTTGGTACCGTTCAGTTCCCATTCGATATGGTTCTTTCTTCCGGCACACACCTGGCAGGCGATGAGCACACCTTTAGTGCCACCGCTGAATTTGAGCATCACCGTACCATGGTCTTCAGTATCGATGGTGACATCCTCGTAATCATCGGGCCCTAAGTCCCGGACAACGTAGGTTGCAGCTTCCACTTTGGGTTTTTTCCGTACCGGAATAAAGGTGTTCAAGTCGGCATACACCGACACCACCCGCTGTCCTATCATGTACTGCACCATGTCCAGCCAGTGGGTCCCTATATCTGCTACTGCCCGGGATTTACCTCCAAACTCAGCCGATAGGCGCCAGTTGTAATCGGTATCCAGAAAGAGCCAGTCCTGTAAATAATTTCCGTGAACGAGACGTATATCTCCGGCTTCACCTGCCTTGATCATTTCCCGGGCCTGTTTTACCAGGGGATAGTACCGCATATTGTGGCAGACAGCATTAACCACCCCTTTCTTCCTGGCAGTCTGTACGAGTTCGTGGGCTTCAATGCTGTTCATGGAAAGGGGTTTCTCGCACACCACATGTTTTCCCGCTTCTTCCGCTTCTCTGGACATCTGGAAGTGAAACTTGTTTGGCGTAAGAACATGAACCGTATCGATCTCACCGTCCGAGATAAGGTCCTTGTAATTACCGTAAGCCTTGGGAATCGATAGCTGTCCGGCCAGTGTATCCGCTGCATCCTGATTTGCTTCTGCAAGGGCGATGACATCCACATATCCCAATCTCCTTAAGGCCTCCGCGTGGATGGCACCGATAAATCCACCTCCGATAAGTCCTGCTTTAATCTTTTTCATTACCTTCCTCCTCGTGATCATGAAATCGTGTATGTTCCGGAAGCTGAACTGGATCAGCCGCCGATTTTAACCTGTAAACCGTGGGACTGCAGAATTTGTTTTGCCGATACTATTTCTTCTTTTTCCAAAGGCTTCAGTCCGTGGAGTCCATAGAAAGTTCCGAGTCTTTCACTTTTGGATTCACCTATCGAGTGATAAGGAAGAATATTTACCTGCCTGACCCCGGACAACCTGCTGTTTACAAAATCACCAAGGGCATGAAGATTCTCCGGATCATTATTGAAATTCGGAATCAGGGGTATCCGGATGATCATATCACGGGCCGCTTCAGAAGCGAGTTCCGCGTTTCTGAGAATCACTTCATTACCGGTTCCGGTTGCATCTTTGTGTTTTTCTGAATCCATGTGTTTCAGATCGAACAGCAAAAGATCGAGATGTTTCAGCAGCTTTTTAAATTGGTCCCAGGGTGTAAATCCGCAGGTTTCCACGGCAGTATGAATAGTCTCTCTCCGTGTTTCCTCCAGCAAAGCCGCTGTAAAATCCGCCTGGAACGAAGGCTCGCCTCCTCCGATGGTCAGTCCGCCGGAAGACTCCTCGTAGAAAACCGTATCCTTCAGAACGACATCCAGGACCTCTCCGACAGTCATGGTCCTGCCGATGAGTTTACGTGCTTCTGCGTAGCAGACCTCCACGCACTTTCCGCATCCGACACACCTGCCCCGGGTATCCCGCCGGAAACTCTTACGTTCCTCACCGAAGGGACAGGCTTCTATGCAGGCACCGCAACCGATGCACTTTTCTTCATAGAACATCACTTCCGGTTTCTGTTTCTGAGATTCCGGATTGCTGCACCATGTGCACCGTAAGGGGCACCCTTTCAGAAAAACGAGGGTTCGAATTCCATATCCGTCGTGAATGGCAAATCTCTGGATGTCGAATACTATTCCGGTTTTACTCCGGTTATTCTGCCTCTCAATCATGTTGAAGCCCTAGGGTGAACGCAGAATACATTTCACTCCTTTCCCGGGAAACAGGAGTCAGCCTTAAAAGCTGTGCTCCGTTCTCTTGATATATTCATCCTGCTGGGTTTTACACAGCTGAACGAAATATGCCGTTAATCCTCCCAGCCTTACCCGTAGCGAGTTGTACTTCACCGGGTCTTCCTGTGCTGCTTTCAGGACCTCTGTGCTTACCTTGGAGATGGTGAGGATATTGCCGCCAAGCTTGATGAAGCCCTTGATAAAGTCCTTGAGAATTTGACCGCCTTCATCCTCAAAATCGGTGAAATTAATCCTCATGTCAACAGGACAGCCGTCGTTGAGTCTCCGGAGATCGAACTTTGTCGCAGATTTAACAACAGCTGTGGGACCGCTCTTATCCATGCCTACCGAAGGGGAATAGTTGCTTGCCAGGGGTTCCTGGGCTTTCCTGCCGTCGGCGGATGCGCCGCACACGTACCCTAAACGGGGATAATTTTCGAATGTACCCACACTGGGCGCGAAGGTTATCCAATCCACCTTTTGGTTCCATTGGTCAAAATAATCACAGTACCAGGTAAGAAAATCCACCCCGATGGAATCCACATAATCGTCGTCATTTCCGTACTTCGGGACCATATTGAGACAGTACTGGCGGAGCTGTTCTTCTCCTTCCCAGTTTTTCTTAAGGATTTCGACGACCTTTTCCAGTGTAACTTTCTTCTCTTCGTACACTACCTTCTTTATCACAGCCAGCGAGTCGATACAGTGGGAGTAACCGGTAATGAGAGGCGAATAGAGTCTGTACCTGGCACCTCTCCGGGTCATATCCTTCCCGTTCTTCAGACAATCTTCTATCAATCCCGAAAGGAACGGAACAGGGGCGATCTTATACACCTCATCGTAGTATTTCAGTTTATTAGCTACCGCAACATCGATTCGGTTCTGGACCTGCTTTTTAAAGGCATCAAACAATTTTTTAAAAGTATCGTACCGGGAAAGGTCTCCCGAATCAGGACCGATTGGATTGCCGTTCAGCATCGATTTACCGCGGTTCAGGAGACTTTCCAGGCTTAGAAGTACTTCGATGTGGCCGTAACCGAATTCCGTCCGTCCGTAAGGCAGTGTTTCCCAGCAGCCGTCATTGCTGTAGTCCCGTGCATCCTCCAGGGGAATACCCAGGTGGTTCACCATTCCCGGAATAACCACATCATCGTTAAACACGGTAGGCTGTGCACCCCCCCGGGACAGCGCTTTCGCCGTGTAATCGTACAGTTCTTCCGGTGAATCTTTGTGAAGCCGCACTGAAACCAGGGGATCGATCAGATCCAGTTCGTTTATCAGGTCGATAACCATGTAGGTCAGGTCGTTTGTACCGTCCTTCCCCTCAGGTGTAAGACCGGATATGATGCAGTTCTGAAGCCAGTGATTGGAAGACTGCCCGAAGGTATATTCTTCATCATTGGACATTTTCAGGTGCGTTGTTTCCAGATCGGGGTCTCCCCCCTGGGACCAGTCGCCGAAAGTGAAGTGGTCTTCGATGTGTTCGTTGTTGAGCTGGACCCTTTCGTTGAACTTTACGAGAAACGAACCGAGGAGTTCCCGGGCCTTACTTCCGGTGATTTTTCCGCTTCCTAAGTCCTTTTTATAAAACGGCCACAGGTACTGATCCACCCTTCCTATAGAGGTGTAGTTAAGTGAACTATGAAGGATCGTATGCACAAGCCACACGCTCTGAAGGGCTTCGTGAAAACTTTCTGCAGGTTTCATCGGAACTTTCCGGCATATCCGGGCTATCTCTCCAAGTTCAGACTTCCTCTCCCGGGTACCGGCTTCCCCCGCCATGTACTCACAGAGGTCAGCATACCGGTTGCTCAGGATCTCCGCACTTCCTAACGCCAGGATTACCGCTTCGTACCAGTCCCTGGTCTCCCTGTCGCCTTCGGGAACCCGGCCCTTATACTCTTCAGCTTCCGCCTTGATCCTGTCGATGCCCTCTTCCAGGACCTTCCGGTAATACGGGTTGTGGTGCCCCCACACTGATTTTCTGTTGAGACACACCTTTGCTGCTTCTTCCGCTTCTTCTTCCGTTTCATATCTTGGAAATGCGTGCCCGAAACCCACTGAACTCATGGTAGGCACACCTACGATCAGCTCATCTGACTTGAGCTCAACAGGCATATCCCGGCAGACCTTCTGCACAGCCAGGGCTTTACTGATTACCAGCGGCTTATCTTTTAATCCCGGATCATCGTTAAAAATCGATTGATCGTCTCCCCACCACTCTTTTTTCTGATAGTACTCTTCAAAGAGCCGTTTTTTAATAGTAACCAGCCGTTTTTCCATCTCTATACACCTCACCTGGAAAATCAGATATCCTGAACAACAAACCTAACCGTTACCAATTTAATTATCCTTTTATCCACATGCAAATGTAAATTGATTTTTTTTTACCATAAGGACACTTTTTTTTAGTTCTTCTGATTCCCTTTCCCTCAGGGCCTCCTCTCTATCTGCTACTGCCATTTAGCCAGTTTTAGAAGATATTTCGTGATAAAGATCATAATGATCAGCAAAATAATCGCCATTGCCGACGCCATGCCGAAATGGTCTTTCGTATACGCGTAGTTATATGTCAGGACCGAGAATGTTGTGGTCGCGAAATTAGGCCCTCCGGAGGTGAGAATGTAGATATGGTCGAATGCCTTAAAAGCGTCCATCATCCTGAAGATGATGGCGATCATCAGTACCGGTTTCAACAGGGGAATAGTTACCTGCCAGAACGTTTGACCCGCCTTAGCGCCGTATACCTTTGCCGCCTCGAAAGGCTCTACCGGAAGGGATTTGAGCCCTGCAAAGGCAATGAGAAAGATGAAGGACGTCCACTGCCACACGTCTATGAGCATAACCGTTACAAGGGCGTGCCCGGTGTCCAGCAGGTTCTGAGGTCCCCCAATCTTCTGAAGATAGTAAGGAATGACTCCGAACTGGGGATTCAGTTCCAGGCGGAAAATAATACCTGCGAGTACCGTGGAAATAAGCATGGGAGTAATCAGCAGGGATACGTACCATTTCTGACCCCTTGAAACTTTTTCTGCAAGGATCGCCAGGAAAACACCGATAACGATTTCCAGGGAGAGAGCACCCGCAACATACCCGATGGTGAGGAGGGTGGATTTCCAGAACAGACTCGAGGTGAGAATCGATACAAAATTCTGAACTCCCACAAAGTCCGGATTTCTCAAGTTCATCGTCTTCGCGTTGGTAAAGGCCAGGCGTACCGCAAAGATAAAAGGATACATGGCCACACCGGCGAGTATTATCGTCATGGGGGTGATCATCAGGTATTTAAACCATTTCTCTATGAAGCTGCCCATACCGCGCTGTATGGAACCTGCCATGCTACCCCTGCTTTTTGGTCCTGCTTGCACTGTGTTTTGCTCCACCTGGATTCTCTCCTTCATACATTCTTATACATAGGTTGCATTTGCACCGGCATTCTCCCCGGGGAAAATACCGGTGGAAAAGCTCCTTCCGGGCCGGTACAGGCCCGACCCGGAGGGAGAGTATTATTTAAACCTAAAAACCTTACCTCGTTTCGAGGAATTTTTTCATTTCAGCCGGTAAGCCCCGGGCAGCCTCCTCTGCTGTTGCTGCTCCGATACCAACTTTCTGGATCCAGGAAGATCCGATCATAACGAGTTCGGTCATGTCGTCGTGCATGGGAAGGGACCTTCCATACTTTTCGACCATAGGAGCCAGAACAGGGTAAGGCATCATGGCGTCATCAGCCATCCACACTCCTTTAATGGGTGAGGATCCTCCGGCTTCCGCATACAGGTAGGCGCCTTCACCAAGGCTGCTCCAGGCCAGGAACTGCATGGCCTGTTTCTTGTTCTTTGAACTCTTGTTCAGCGAGAGATTGATGGTCTGTACATACATCATCCTCTTGATGGAACCGTCGGGCTGCTTCCAGCCGGGAGGATCATACAGAGCAATCTTGTCATACACTTTCGGTGAAATATCAGGGTTAGTCAGGCTGAAGTAGTTTGCGTTCCACTGAATTGCCATGGCCACGTCACCGCTTTCCAGGGCGGCGGAAACTTCAGGATACTCGGTGTTGTCGAATCCCGGGTAGAGAGCTTCAGCTTTATAGAGATCTTCAAATACCTTGAAAGCTTTGACTACGTCCGGATTGTAGCCGTCGATTTCCGTTCCGCTGCCGGGAGCAAAGATCTCGTAGCCCGCGGGCCACAGGGTTTCCAGGGCAGCGCAGAAAGTCCATTTCTCGTATTTTCCCTGAAGTACAACTCCATACTCGGTAGGAGAGCCGGGATTGATGCTCTTGGTATACTTTTTTGCCGTTTCCACGAACTCAGGCCAGGTTTCCGGGGGATTACTGATGATGTCCTTCCGGTAGTACACGGCGAGTTCACTCATATCCTTGGGCATACCCAGGATAGCACCGTCAGCTGCAGTTACACTCGCCCGGGCGGGAGCCAAGAACTGGCTGAACTGGTATTCTTCTCCATCCGGGCCCGTCATGACTTCCGGATCATCCAGGTACGATCTCAAGTCTTCCAGGTATGGCCTCAGCTTACCTAAGGCCATGCTGAACGGGTGTACCAGGTTCGGTTCAGCCAGACCGGCTACCAGCTGGGATTGCATCTTTTCGAAGTACCCCACCCGGCTCAAGGCAATATTATTAACATGGATACCGGTTTTTTCCTCATAGTTCTGATTCCAGTACTCAGCGGTAGGCACCATGGCATCGAACTCCGGCCCGGAGAACATCTGGACGGTGACATCAACTTTCTTCACCCCGCCGCCTGCATCTGCCGTTCCTTCCGTTCCTGGAGCTTCCTGTTTTCCGCCTGCCATGACAGCTCCTGCTCCAACCAGGCACAGAACAACGGCGAAAAACACAACCCATCTCATTTTTTTCATACACTCCTCCATACAAAAGTTTTGTATATTGTTTTCATGTTGAATGCCCGGCAATTTCATCAGAACCACCGGCCATATCCTCCTTAAGCTAAAAGTGCTGTGCCGCTCTTTCTGTCGAATATGTATACATTCGACAATGAGAAACTCAGTCCCACTTTTTCACCGGTTGATAGTTTATCTTCCCAGGGGCACACGATCTTTACCAGTTTTTTATTGACCCTCACCGTGGCAACTGCTTCTCCGCCTAACGGTTCGAACACGTACACCTCTCCCCGGATAAGCCCTCGTGCAGCGTCTTTCTCAATGGTGATGTCCTTCGGACGAACACCGAAGATGAGCCCTTCTGCCAGATTGTGTTTATGCACTACTGACTTGAGTGCAGCGTTGCATTTGACGGAAAATCCCTCCCCTTTCAGGAACAAACCGCCCCCTTCTTTCTGTATATCGCAATCCAGCAGGTTGATCGGGGGATCGCCGATGGCATTGGCAACCACAACGTTTTTCGGCTGGTTGTACAACTCAATCGGAGTTCCGATCTGTTCGGGGTTGCCCTGGTTCAGGATGAGCGCCCTGTCCGCCATGGCCACTACCTCGTTATAGTCGGGAGTTGCCAGGAGAGCTGTTACCCCCAGTTCCTTGATCAGTTTTTTCAGTTCACCACGCATATGGTGCCTCAGTTTTGCATCCAGATGGGCGATCGGTTCGTCCATCAGGTATAACCGGGGCCTCCGGATAAGCGCTCTTCCCAGGCCGACCCGCTGCTTCTGGCCGCCGGAGAGTTCCTTCGGATACCTGTCCAGGAGCTCCGGTATTTCAAGCATCTGTGCAACTTTTTGTATCCGTTCCCTCTTTTCCTCTTCCGTTAATTCACCGGACCGGATTGGCGCCTGCAAGGGAAAACCGATGTTTTCCGCAACGGTGAAATGGGGATACAGGGCATAACTTTCGAAAACCATGGAAAAATCCCTGAACTGCGGTTTCACCGGGAGAACGGACTCACCATCTACCCGTACATCCCCGCTGCTCGGGGTTTCAATACCCGCGATACAACTGAGGGTCGTTGATTTACCGGCGCCGGAAGGTCCGAGAAGGGCAAAGAGTTCCCCGGGCTCTATGGAAAAATCCAGGTCCTGTATGGCAACTTCTTCTCCGAAGGTTTTTGTCAGTTTTTCTATCTCTAATGATATGCTCATCTACCTTCTCCCTAGAGCTTCTTTTCGAGGATACTTTTTTCAGTTTCGAAATCGAAAATATGGAACCGCTTTCCCGTCACATCCAGAAACAGGGTATCATCCGGTGTTGCCTGGACATCCGGATCACACTGAATAAGCACCCGGGAATCACAGATGCTCCCCTCGATTATTGAGTGCTCACAACCGGGTTCGAAGTTCAGTACCAGGCTTTTCACCTGGTTCCCGCCGGAAGAATCCCCCTCTGTTGATGAAGTGATCACAATGTCCTTCGGCCGGACACCGAACCACACCTTACTATCGGTACACTTAGGATCGAGCCGCTTAGCATCTCCTCCTTTCAGGGTAATGTCAAAATCGGAACATTCGGTAAACAGGCGGACCGTATTTTCATCTTTTCTCTTTAGTCTGCAGGGGATAAAATTCATAGGAGGTTCACCGACGAAATCGGCGACAAACTTGTTTTCCGGTGCGTAATACAACTCGTCGGCCGTACCGAACTGCTGGAGTTCACCAAAATTGAGTACCGCGATCCTGTCTGCCATGGCTAATGCTTCCAACTGGTCATGGGTAACATACACCGTGGTAATGCCCAGGACTTTCTGCAGCCGGGAGAGCTCGGTCCGCGTTTTAGAACGGAGGGCGGCATCCAGGTGGGATATCGGTTCATCCATCAGGAGAACTCTGCTTTCATGGACAAGCGCCCGGGCGATACCCACCCGTTGACGTTCTCCTCCTCCCAGGGAAGCAGCCAGTTCCTCCAGCATGTAATCCATTTCCAGCAGCCTGCTTATTTCCCGGACTTTTTTATCGATTTCCGATTTATCCACACCCCGCAAGCTAAGGGGAAAGGCCACGTTTTCGTACGCCGTCATATGAGGGAAGAGGGCATAATTTTCGAACACCATGGAAATACCCCGGTTCCCGGGTTCTACATCGTTTACCACCTTATCCCCGATGGAGAGATGGCCCCGGGTAATTTCCTCGAGCCCCGCAATCATCCTCAATGTTGATGTTTTTCCGCAGCCCGAAGGACCTAGAATAGAAACAAACTCGCCGTCTTTGACATGTAAGCTCAGTTCCTTTACCGCTTCCACACGTTTACCGTATATCTTCCACACTTTATCCAACACAACTTCTGCCACAATTTTCTCCTTCCTACTTAACGGCGCCCATAGTAAGTCCCCGGACAAGGTACTTCTGGCCGAGCAACCCGACTGTGAGGGTTGGAACGATCGCAATGATACAGGCCGCGGATATCTTTCCCCACCTGATGCCGTATCCCGTAACGAACTGGGCCGCTCCGACCGTCAGAGTCGTGGATTTAAAGAACGATATAACAAGGGCAAAAAGGAACTCGTTCCAGGAAAAGATGAAACAGATAATCATCACTGCTGCGACTGCGGATTTGGTGAGAGGAAAGATGATCTTTGTCATCACCTGCCACTGGGAATACCCATCCATCTTCGCAGCTTTCTCAAGATCGATGGGAATATCCTCGATAAAACTTTTTATAATCCAGCAGGCAAAGGGAATATTGAATGTCAGATATGCCAGGATGATACCAATCCGCGTATCCATGAGCCTGTATAGGGCAAACAGGATCGAAATGGGTATGAGGAATACCACAGGAGGGAGCATCCTTATGGAAAGGACCCAGAAAGAGTAGTTATCTCCCAGCGTTCGGAAACGAGCCAGACTGTATGCCGCCGGGTAGGCCAGGATCATGGCAATGACAGTAGTAGCGATGGATATGATCAGGCTGTTCGACAAGTAGAGAAGAAAATTGAAATCCCCTTTCGTGGATGTCGCCACCCGTTCCGATTCACCCAGCATGAGGTTCGAGAAATGTTCCAGTGTCGGCCGGAACAGCCAGACCGGCTTGGATTCGGTTATGAGAACACTCGGTTTGACACTGGTCAGCAGTATCCAGAAAATGGGAAAGTTAAAAATAATAATTGCTATTATCAGTATCAGTGTTATATGCCATTTCGGCCGATGCCTGATATCTTCGATCTGTCTCTTCGCCATCCTGCCTGTGCCTCCACAATTCGTTATTATCTAATATGAAGTTATTATAATGTCTGATATTGGTGCATTGTCTGATGTTACCACAATGCCGCCTGTCTGTCAAATTTAATTTCTCCTTTTCTTTAAGAAAATTGGTTACGCCACAATGAATCTCCTATCAGGGGAAATTGTCTGTCAATCGAAAAAACTACTTGTGGAAATTCAGATTCCATTGGATAATAGGTAGATTATAAGACATTGTATTATATGATCTTCAAACAAATACGGAACAGCTTATGGAAAACATGATAATAAAACCAAAAACGGTTGTCGAACAGGTCATGGAAAAAATCAAGGAACTCATCGCCTCCGGACAGTTTGGGGTAAATGACCAGATCCCCACCGAAGCGGAACTGGCACAGATGTTCGGGATCGGCCGCTCATCGATCCGTGAAGCGATAAAAGTATTCAATTACTTAGGCATCCTGGAATCCCGCAAGGCAAAAGGCACCTTTGTCTGTGACAGAACACATATTTCAACAGAGGCAATCACATGGTCTCTCCTGCTGGGAAAAAATGATATCTATGAAATCATAGAAATGCGGGAGTCCATTGAACTCTGGTGCCTTACGGTACTTACGGAACGGTACAAATATGACCCGAAACAAGTGGAGGGTATAATAGATACCCTCGAACTGGACGTAAAGAAAATGCGTATGGCTGTGGATAATGGTCTCTATGAGCATTTAATCGAGGCGGATTACAATTTCCACAGCTGCATTATCAAGGGAAGCGGTAACACTCTCTTTTCCGACATCTACGAAGTTCTGAAAGCATTTATGTACGAAGAGATAAAAACGACCTATGAAAATATGCCGAATCTGGCTTCTATCATAGAAGAGCATCAGGAATTCATCGACGCTATACAATCTGGGGAGATCAGCCAGGTACAGGCTATCCTGGTAAAACACATCAGTGTGATAAAGAGTAAACTCAAGAAAGCGCTCAACCGGTAAGCAATCCGGCTATTGCGGCACCTACCAGTGGTGCATTCTCTACATTGACAAACTCAAAGTACATACCTGTCGAATCAACAAGGAACTGCTTCATATAGAACTGAATCGCCTGTTTGAGGTACTTCATCCTGTAAAAGGTCGTGCCTTCCGCGGTAATGCATACAGGATAACAGGGATTCCTTCCCTTCCCGGTTTTACGGATGATTGAGGACAGGGTTATTGCAGCGAATTTACCGGCCCTCTCGATAAGACGCATAAGAAGCATGTAGATAATTGCACGGTCCTGCTCTTCCCCGACTGGTATCCATCTGCTGATCGTATTGTTTCCCGTCGGAGAGAGAAGGAACTCGTTCACCTCCTGTGTACTCAAGGTGCTGCACCGGCTGATGTAATCCCCGAAGGTCCCTTCCAACAGGCCGTCCCGGCATGCTTGTTTCAACACCGTGAGGATCATCTGCCCAAGATAGCCGCCGGAGATCATCTTCTCATATGTATACTTGCCGGGATAATCGGTATGTTCGTCGAACAGGAGATCCAGCGTTCCCCTGGGGGCTTTGCCGAATCCTCCGGATTCGATATTGATAATCTGGCTCGCCCCGGGTGAAAGATCCGGTTCTTTTAAAATGCATTCATTTGCTTCTATATAGCTGCAGTTCATACCGGTTCCGAGGATAAAACCGATGTAAGAATCGTATTTTTTTTCTTTAGCAGCCGACATACCTGCCAGCAGGGAGGCTACCGTATCATTCAGCAGTACAATCTGTTTGTCCCGGCTGTTGGTTTTCCGGGAAAGTGCCGCATTCAGCTCTTTTCCAATGAACAGGCCTTCAACTTCTTTCGCCCGGATCTCCTTGGTAAACCGTATCAGTCTTCCGTCATGGTTCCTGAGCATTTCCAGGGGGTATGAAAAGCAGAACCCGATCCGCTCACTTACAGCGAGGTAATCGTCAAGGGCGTCCCCCAGTTGTTGAAAAAATTCCTCTGCCTTCAATTCTCTTTCTAAACCTGGCATGGTGTAGCTGTTGAAATTCTCGATGACCGGTTTTCCACTGTCATCGAAATGTACAGATGCTATCCGGAAATTGGTACCCCCGGCATCCATAGCAATAACCCGTTTATTTTTCGGGAGCTCCTTAAAGGTTTCCAGGAAGGTGGGAATCATCTCGAGACTGCTTTTCCCCGGGGCTGTAAGACCTTCTGTCATCTCCTGAATGTAAAGCCGGGAACAGGATTCCATATCTACCTGGGTGTAATCCATTCCGTAGTTCGTCAGAAATTGAACAACCCGTTGTTTATCCTCTTTCATAGGGCAGAAGTGTGCACCAGATTACCAGTATTAACAATACTCATTCATTCCAACCGGTCATCGTATACGCAGACTCTGTTTCGTCCTTCATCTTTTGCCTTATACAGCGCCTGGTCAGCCTGGTGGATGATGGTTTCAACCGTGGCATCGTCCTTTTTCCCAATGTTTCGTACACCGACGCTAACAGTAACATTGAGTCTGTTCCCAAGATACTCTACCGATGTTTCTTCTACAGTCTTCCGTATCCGTTCCGCTGTAACCAGTGATGCCACTTCTACCGTTTGAACCAAAAGAACCGCGAACTCCTCTCCTCCGAAACGGGAGACGATGTCACCGGCACGAATCGCATGCCGTATTGCATCTGCAATACAGACAAGAACTTCGTCGCCCGCTAAGTGGCCGTAAGTATCGTTCAGTCTTTTAAAATGGTCGATATCGATAAGGAGAAGGGTGATTTCTTTTTCATACCTCTTTGCATTGGCCAATTCTTCCCCCATCCTGCGTGTAAAAAAAGAGTGGTTGTATAATCCGGTTTTAAAATCTGTAATTGCGTCGGCATAATTAATTATATTCTGCAGGCTTATAGAGGCAAAGGTAACAAGATCTTCGATGTATTTTACTTCTTCAGGAGAGTAATCTTGATCCACGATTTTTCTTCCGAAAACGAGAAATCCGAAAATACCATCGATTCCCATGAGGGGAAATATATATTCCGGAGCCAGCGGACCCAGAGAATCCGCAATATCCGTGCTCCCCAGTTCGGACCTGAATTTCGAAAAGTTTATACTCTTCGGACGGGCGGAAAAAAAGTTATAGAACGGCTCAAAATTGTTGATTTTCAGGGGGGATGCAACCTGCTTCAGATTTTCGAAGCAGACGATCGATGGTGAAGCCTTGTGGTTTCTATCTTTGAGCACGAGAATGAGATGGGAAGGGATGAATTTGTCCACCAGGGAGGAAACGAGATGATCCATAAGAGAATCCACCGAGGGTTCACTGAACAGGGAAGCGGCTTCCCGAATGACTTCAGAAGACTGGCGCAGCCTCACATGAAGCCGGTCAAGTTCATCAATGATACCGATTTCTTCGAGCAAATCGTAGTGAGCAAGTACTTCAGGATTAACGATATCGATGATTTTCCCATCTGACATAGCATACCTATCCTAGATGTGTTTCCTGTTAAAAATCTTTTCCCGTGGTCATACCAACGAAACGGCCATGCTTGACTCCCCGTGTACTGATAAGACTGTCGGCAATCTTCTTAATAGCACCGGCTGCCCCCTTGAGCAGAACAACTTCCAGGCAATTGTGGTGGTCCAGGTGTACATGGAGGGTGGAAATGATATTGCTGTAATGTTCATGCTGAACATCCGTTACCTTCTGTGCGAGTTCGTATCTGTGATGGTCGTACACGAGAATCACCGCACCAGCGGTTTCCGCCCCTTCATCACTCCATTCCTTTTGTACCAGTGCATTGCGTATAAGGTCCCGAATTGCCTCCGACCTGTTTCCATAGCCATCAGCTGCAATCAGACCATCGAACTGATTGAGAAGATCTTCTTCCAGGGATACACCAAATCTTTTTATCATATTTCTCCGCTCCGGTTCTACATTATATACAGGAACCCCAAAAAAACAACTCGTGGTGTTTCATATTACTCTATTGACAAAGGAGTACTCACTCCTTAGCCTCATATCATACACACTGAGGAGGAAGTTCATGAAATTGATGAAAAGAATACTAATTATGGCGACGATGCTGTTCATCGCGTTTACCATGGTGTACGCCGGAGGTAAACAGGAAGCACCTGTTAAAGAAACCCCGGGTACACAGACAGAGGAAAAGACCTTGAAAGCCGGCTTTATCTACGTGGGTCCCATAGGGGATTACGGCTGGTCTCACGCTCACGATGTGGGAAGACAGTACGTGGAGGATAAATTCCCATGGCTCGATACGATTTACGTGGAATCCGTTTCCGAAGGAGACGCGTCCCGAATCATCGATCGCATGGTCCAGGAAGAAAAGTGTGACGTAGTATTTACCACCAGCTTTGGATATATGGACGATACCCTGGCTGCCGGGGAAAAATATCCGGACACCCTGTTCATGCATTGTTCCGGTTTCAAGCGGACCGATAATGTAGGAACGTATTTCGGCGACCTGTATCAGATGTACTACCTGAACGGCCTGATGGCCGGTGCCCTGACGAAAACGAATAAGATAGGGTACGTGGCTGCCTTCCCGATATCGGAACTTGTCCGGCACATCGACGCTTATGCACTGGGGATAAAAGCAGCCAACCCGGAAGCGGAGGTTTACGTCAAATGGACCTACGCATGGTACGGTCCGGATAAGGCACGGGAAGCCGCAGAAGCCCTTATAGCGGAAGGGTGCGATACCCTGGCATTTACAGAAGATACTCCCGCGGTTATCGAAGTGGGACAGGAACATACATCCAGGGGGGACCAGATTTATACCTTCAGCCACTACAGCCCCATGCAGGCATATGGTGAAGATTCTGTGGTTTCCGGTCAGCTGGCGAACTGGGGTGTAATGTACGAAAAAATCCTGGAAGACATGTATAACGGCACATGGACAAACGAAGACCTCTGGTGGCTTCTGTCTGAAAAGGCTGTGGAGCTGGGGGGCACCTTCGATCAAAAGATCAATCCGCTGTTTGTGGATGAACTGAAAGCGGCAATGGTGGATGATCCCGATTTTGGGACAATATCTGTGTATGATCTCGTGATGAAGCGATACGATCAGATGGCGGCAGGCGGACCTGCTGAGTTCGATCCTTTTGAGGGCCCTGTCTACGACAACAAGGGAACGCTGCAGGTCCCCGAAGGAAACCGGGCAAGTAAGGGCGACCTTCTCGGTATCATGTATTACGTTGACAATGTTGTCGGGGATATCCCCCAATAAAGATTTTATAAAGATCAATACTTAAGCTGTTCCCTTGAGCGGGGGACAGCTTTTTTTTCTGTCTGAAACAGGGTATAATCGGGTCCGGAAATTTAGTATCAGAGGAGGTGGAAATGGATCTCGAGGAAGTTAAAGCGATTCAAAAGAAATTCATCCAGGGAGTCGAAAAACTGAAAAAACTGAAAACATGTCTCTCGGAAATCTGTTCCAGGGAAGGCATAGAAGTGGAAACCGGGGAGGTAGAGACACGGGACGGAGTACTCCCCTTCTGGTTCGCAGGCTCGGGATACTATGTGAAGATCAGAATTTCCGACCGTGCCCTGGAAGATATCGGCACTGCTCAGAAAATTCCTTTAGGATGGCTGGACTGGGGCAGATACAATGAGACCGGGAGCCGGGAGACCGGCCTTTATACCAATTTTTACGATGATAAAGGCATCCTCTGCGAAGCGGAAAAAGAAGAGTTCTACTGCGAGCTTGCAGACTGTAACAACGAAAAACTCCGCAGGGGGATGCTGACAATAGTACAGAAACTGGTAGACCGGACAATCACTATCAATAATACGGTTTCCCTCTAACCGGGCACTCCAGGGCGAATCCATCTCTCATTTTCTTATCGATTTGAAATAGATTCGCCGACACATGAGATAACACACCACATGTACGCCGGATGTGAACGATAAGGTGAAAAGACTACTATAAATAGAGATATGTGGTATATTTCTTTCATAGAAACGATTAATATGCAGAAGCTTTCGGTATACACACTGATTGTTGTCCTCCTCCTACTCATTGCCGCAGCAGGTGCGGGGGCACAGGAAATTCCTCCCCGGCGCATCGCACTCCTCTATTCGACAGACCCTGCTACGCCCGAACCCGTACAGGAATTTGAACGAAATGTGAGGGACAGCCTCGTGTTTTCCTTATCCGTGATCGGCGGTTTTGAAATCCTGAATGTGCAGGAATACCCGGAAAACTCTTCTTCTGAACAATTGTTGGAAACCGCCCGGGATTTCGATCTCGATTTTGCAGGCATCATTCACGCAGATATAACAGAACAGGCTGAATATACCCTGACCATTGCCGTTTACGATGCCGCGACAGGAACGGAAGTCTTCAAGCAGGATGCCCGGGCCCGGAATGAGGACACTATCGCCGAAAGAACAAAAGAACTCATTCAGGAAACGGTAGCTGCGAGCTATCCCTTTGAAATCGGTTGGTCGGAAATTGAAGTTGACACCGAAGGTGCTAAAGACACCCTTTCCTACTATATCGATGGAGTATTCTATGGAAAAGGTGATATCGACATTACGGGTATTCCATCAGGAAATCGTCTCCTGACGGTGAAGCAGCAGCGTCCCTTTGGGCCGACCACCGTGTACGATGAATACCTCGAACTGAACCCGAATGACAAGGCAAAGGCAGCGGTTTCCCTGCCGGAACTGACTGAAGCTGAAAAATAGGGACTTAAGTCCATCGAAGAAGCAATCCGGACCGCGTGGAAGAACGGAGATGATGAAACCCTGTCGAAACACTTCGCCTTTGCGGAAGCCCTGCTGGGGGACCTGCAGGTAGACGGACCTCTTGAAGAGGCGAAGGAGAAGTACTCTTCATGGGAGGAATCCTATAGCCGCGGTGAAATCCCGGAAGAGGTAGCCCTCTCTTTTGAGGAACCCGAGGATCTTCCTTTTAAAGAAAATACAGTCCCCGCCACCTCGGGCAGCAGGGGAGGAAGGATTGTAAAAGGCTCCCTTTTAGGAAGCGGCATAGCTCTTTCCCTGGCCGCATCCGTGGGAGGTGTGCTCACTGTAGATAACAGGCACAAAACGGAAGATCTTTACATAGAGTACTTATCCGCCTCGGATAATTTCGATTCCCTCTTCAGTACGTATTCGGATTCCTACAACTATTACAAAATCGGCACTCTTTCCGTGTACGGCGGGTATGGAGGAGGGTTCCTTCTCCTTTCTTCCGGCGTGTTCGGATTCACCGGTAATCCTATACGCCTTTCGTTTCTTGGAAAAACAGGGGCGGCTCTTGCAGCGATTGCCGGAGCAGGAGGCAGTGTTATCCAGCACATCGCAAACGTGCAGAAAGTGAAGAACCGTGCCCTCTGGGCGGATTATATGGAAGCCAGTGAAAACCTGGATCAGCTGTACAACGATTATTATGCAGGATTCCGCTTCTACTCCGTCAGCCGGATCACCGGGTACGCACTCTGGGGTGCCGGTGCGGTCCTGGCTGCGGTATCCCCTATCCTGCCCGGCGTGAAGTCACCTGTTGCCGATACGTTTGCCGGGAAACTCCTCCTCTCGGCCGGTGCCCTCATGATAGCCGGGGGCAACGTGACGTCCGGTTTCGCCCATAGTTTTCTCCTGGAATCACAGAACGATTTCGATAATTATTTTTACGCTTCGGAAAATCTGGAAGAACTGTATGATACATACTTGGGATCCTTTAAGGAATATCGAATATCATCCTACGTATCCTACGGGTTGTGGACTGCGGGTACCGTATCCATACTGACATCGATCTTTGTGCCTTTCCGCAGCCGAAAAGCACGGCCTGGCAGGGAACGGCCTGTCACGCTCTCGGCATTTCCAGCACCGGAAGGTCTGACCCTTGCGATACACGGATCCTATAAGTGAGGACGCTATGAAAAGAAATGCAATTATATTGATGCTTACAGCGGTCATCCTGATCTTTACCGTTTTCAGTTGTGAGCTGTTCCTCGATCCGCCGAACCCCCGGGAAAACCCGAACGACCCGGCAAACCCGACCCCGCCGGTATTCGATTTCAGGACCTTCGGGTCCGGACCGAACAGTGTTATCCTGAAATGGCAGTTCGATCCGGAGATAAACACGACTGCGGATGTCCTCATCCTCCGTAACAGTACCGCTGCTCCTAGCAGTATCAACGACGGTACCGTTGTATACGAAGGCAGGCCGGAACCCGGGGAAGACGGCTATTTTTTCATAACCGATACGTCCGCAGGACTGGACAGCGATTACTATTACGCGATCTGGGCCTTCACCGGCCCGGAAGACGAAAGATTGTTCAACGGCCCGATTATAGATGAGGCCACCACGAAACTGCAGGCAGAGACTGTGTCCCCGTCTTCGGACGGACATGTAAAGTGGGATAACGGGCCGGGCTCCACGAAGGACTTTAAGCTGCTGAACCTGCATATCCAATACAACCCCGGAACAGCTGAATACTACATGCTGTTCACATTCGATTTTGAAGATGCGCCGGATTTCGGATCGGTCTATAGTGCGTCCCTGCGTCTTTACTTCGATTTTTCAAACCTCGCTGCAGCAACCTGGGACGTTCACGCAAGAAGAATAACCACGGCCTGGGATGAAGGGGAACCGGCTGCGGACCTGTATACTAAAATCGTTAACGGGATCTACGATCCGGCTTCAGGATCAACCGTCCAGATCAACAGCGACTCTTACAACTATTATTACTGGCCGGTACAGGACATTATCGAAGACTGGCTTACAGGACAACAACCGGGTTACGGGATTATTGTATATACGGATACTATCGGTACTGATTATTTTGAATTTTATTCTTCCGAATATTCGGTTTGGGAAATGCAGCCGGTACTTGAATTAAGCTATTACGGCGATCCGCCCACGGAAATGCCTTGATAATCATCAGATGATCTCAGTATCCACAAGCATTCTTCCGTCGATTATCCGGATGATGAGAACCGTCTCCTCTCCGATTCTGTAGATAATACGAGAGGATTCAAAGATGAGCTCTCTATAGTTATCGTAATAGGTGTCGCTGAATTCCGATACGGTTCTGACCATTTTAGGATACTCAGTAAGTTTTTCTATCATTTTAATGATGCCTAGATAATAACGTTCAGCCGTTGAAGGATTCAGCTTATGATATTGGTCAATGATAAATAGAAAATCATTTTCAGCTTTTGGAGAAAACTCTATCCTAAAAGCCATATTCCTGCTTGATGGCAGCCTTCAGCTTTTCAATTGATATTGGATTCCCTTGATGCATGGATTTTTCCCCCTCATTCACTAATGTGAGAAGCTCAATTTTCTTCGAAAGTTCTTCCCACCTATCAATATCCAGAAAAACCCCTGCTGCTTTTCCGTTTCGGGTGATAACAAACGGCTTGTGTGATTCCTTCTGCTCAGTAACGATTCTGTTGAAGTTAGCTTTGAAAAAGGATAGTTAGTTAATATTATCTTTTAGAGAAATCTTCATGGAGAGATTATACACAAATCTAGTATATATTTCAACTTTATTTACTCTTAATTCATGTCGTTTTCACTTGAACATGAAGGAAGAAATAACTACCTGTCAGAGTGATTCGACATATACTCTAAGGCCGCATGTGACAGAAATCCCGATCTTGATTCACCTTCCTTTGCGGCAAAAGAGTCGATTTTTGTTAAAAGTTTCTCAGGGATGGTAATATTGACCCTCTTCACCCTGTCCGATAGAAGTGAAATATCAATTTCAGCAAGAGCCCAGATATATTGCTGCTCCTGATGGTGCTTTTTATACTCTTCAATGGATGAGGGTGTTGGGATGGTTTCTCCATCGATAAGCATTCCCTCGATATGAGTTAAAATAGCTTCCTCCGCCTGTATAATTGCTTCCTCGAGAGTCTCGCCGGCGGAAAAACAACCCGGAAGATCCGGCACCGTAACGCCATAATCGGAGTCTTCATCCTTTTCCAAGAAAATCGGGTATCTCATGTCACCGCCTCCACGTAATTCCTGCCTGTTTAAAAATATTCTTTACCGTACCCATCGGTAAATCCGCTTTCGGATGTGGTACAGTTACTTTTCCTTCCTTAGTTTGATGCTTGTACTGATAATGAGAACCCCGAACATTATGAATATACCAGCCATCCTTTTTAAGAATCTTTATAATTTCGGAACTTCTCACGTGTGTATTATACACATCTCACTTATTTGCGTCAATCACCTTCAACAAAGGTTCCTCACGTGTTTTAATATCCTGCCCTGCCAAAATTTCCGATTGCATCTCCTGCCTATCCTCAAGTACAATACATGAGACCACTGAAAAAAGTTGAAAGCAACAAAATAAGTTACGTTTTAGAACAATTAACATTTATTGCTTTTTTCAGTGGTCTTATACATTGTTCCGGACACCTGAGACAAAAATAGGCCCAGGAGAAAAGAGTGCCCAGGATTAAGACCCTCAGGATGGAGGGTATAACCAAATCGTTTTCTACGGTTACTGCAAATAAAGATGTCTCCTTTCACGTCCACGCAGGAGAAACCCTGGGCCTTCTCGGGGAGAACGGGGCAGGCAAGACTACCCTGATGAATATCCTCTACGGCCTGTACCAGCCGGACAGTGGACACATCCTTATCAACAATAAACCGGTTGTCATCAGGAACTCCCGGGATTCTATGCACCTGGGTATCGGGATGGTCCATCAGCATTTCATGCTGGTCCAGAACCATACCGTGGGTGAGAACATCGCGTTAGGGTACAGCGAATCTCCCTTCGTCTTTCCAGCCCGGGCCGTTAGAAAAAAGATACGGGAGTTTTCAGCACAATATGGACTGAAGACCGATCCTGACAAGAAAGTGTGGCAGCTCTCTGCAGGGGAACAGCAGCGGGTGGAGATTGTAAAGACCCTGTTTCACGGGGCGGACGTTCTTATCCTGGACGAACCGACCTCTGTGCTCACACCCCGGGAGACGGATGAACTCTTCGATATTCTAAGGAGGATGAAACAGGAAGGGCACGCGGTCATACTCATATCCCACAAGCTGGAAGAGATTCTCACGATCTGCAACAGGGCGGTGGTCTTAAGAAGAGGAGAAGTTATAGGGAGCGCCGATATAAAGGATGTCCGGAAAAAGGACCTGGCCCGGATGATGGTGGGAAGAGATGTAGTATTCTCTTTTTCCCGGAAACCGGTGAAAAAAGGACCTGTTATCCTCAATGTTACAGGTATCACCGTACGGGGTGACAGAAACGAAACAGCCGTGGATCGTGTTTCCTTCGATATTCACGGAGGTGAAATTTTCGGGATCGCCGGAGTGTCCGGAAACGGTCAGAAGGAACTGGTGGAGGCCGTTACCGGCTTAAGGAAGGTGGAAAGCGGCACCATCGAAGTAGAAGATCTTGACATTGCCAACACGTCAGCCAGGTTTGTTCACGACCGGGGCGTAGGCCATGTCCCGGAAGAGAGGATGAAGTTCGGGATCATACCGAACCTCTTCCTCTTCGATAATGCGGTACTGAAGCAGCATCACGCAAGACCCTTTTCCAATCTGTTATTTTTAGATTACCGCCACATCCGTTCCTACTCCCGGAAGCTGGTAGAAGATTTCCAGGTATCCACACCGTCCATCGATTCCCGGATCAAAGCCCTCTCCGGCGGTAATATCCAGAAACTCATACTGGGAAGGGAGATTTCCCGGCAGCCGAAACTACTGGTTGCCTCACATCCTACCTACGGTCTCGACGTAGGCGCAACCGAATACATCCGTAACCAGCTTCTTAGCTTAAGGGAGAAAGGAGGAGGAGTGCTCCTCATTTCGGAGGACCTGGAAGAGATCATCGAGCTCTGCGACAGGACAGCTGTAATGTTCGAAGGAAAAATTATGGGCATCCTGGATCCAAGGAAAACAGATATCGGAAAAATCGGACTTATGATGGCAGGTTCTTCATGAGATTAGCAGTTTCAGTTTCAGACCGACACGCAGTGTCCTCCCTGCGATCGACGGTTGTCCTCGTTGTCTCCCTGGTTGCAGGGATCCTCGCTGTCAGTATTGTGTTTGTCTTAAGCGGAGTAAACCCGTTGTTCGCGCTCTACAAGATATTTGCCGGCTCCTTCGGTTCCTTTTACGGACTGAAGGAGACCATCACCAAGGCAATTCCCCTTATCCTCCTCGGTACGAGCCTTGTTCTGGCATTCAAAGGGAAGTTCTGGAATATCGGCGCGGAAGGACAGCTCCTGATGGGGGCGACCTTCGCGACCTGGGTAGCACTCAACTGGGGTTCTAGGCTGCCTGCGTATGTGACGGTTCCCCTGATCTTCGCCGCCGGGTTTGTCGGCGGTGCCGCCTTCGGATTCATTCCCGCATTCCTGAAGGTCAGGTTCGGCATCAACGAGGTCATTTCCACCCTCATGCTCAATTACATAGCAGCGGAAATCGTTCAGATGCTGGTAGTCGGACCCTGGAAAGGGGAAACCCAGTTCGGGTTTCCTTACACAGACGAATTCCCGGAATCCGCCCAACTCTTTCTCCTCCCGGGTTCGAGAATTCACATCGCCTCCCTTATACTCGGTATTATTATTATCCTGGTCCTTTTCATGATCATCTACCGCACCCGGTTCGGCTACGAGGTACGGGTTATCGGGGAAAATACTGAGGCGGCTCGATATGCGGGCATCGATTTTTTCAGGACTACCATCATCCTGATGATCATCAGCGGTGGAATCGCGGGTCTTGCCGGGACAGGAGAAGTCGCAGGAATTCATCATCACCTGAGTTACCCCTACACCATTTCTGCGGGATACGGATTTACAGCGATTATTGTAGCCTGGCTGGCCAAGCTCAACCCGGTATTCGTCCTCGCTTCAGGGATCTTTTTCGCAGGTATCCTCGTCGGCGGGGACGCGATCCAGCTGAGCCTCAACCTTCCTGCCGCCACGGTTGAGGTGTTCAACGGCGTTATTCTCTTCTTCCTGATCATGGGAGATTTCTTTCTTAAAAATAAAGTGTCCTTAGCATATTCTTTCCGATAAGAAGGTGACTTAGGTGAATCCTATCGTTATTTCAGTACTAAGAAGAACGTTGATAGCAGGAACGCCCCTCCTCCTGGGAACGATAGGTGAAATTATTGCGGAACGGTCAGGAATACTCAACCTCGGCATTGAAGGCATGCTCTCCCTGGGTGCTGTGAGCGCCTTTATCGTGGCCCTCACCACCGGGAACCTCTATCTGGCTATGGTAGTTGCCGTTCTTGTTGGAGCCTGCGCAGCACTGATCCACGCCTTTGCATCTATCACACTCCAGGCGAACCAGGTCGTATCAGGCCTTGCCCTTACCATGCTGGGCATCGGTGTAAGCGGCCTTCTGGGCAAGCCTTACATAGGGACCCCCCTTCCGGAAAAACTCAACGCAGTTAAAATACCGTTACTTGGGGACATTCCTTATGTCGGAGATATCCTGTTCAACCAGAATGTCTTTTTCTACCTCGCCGTGATCATCGGGTTCGGTGCCTGGTTTTTCCTTTTTTACACCCGCTGGGGGATTCACGTCCGTTCCTGCGGAGAGTATCCTAAAGCAGCGGAGACCCAGGGGGTAAATGTCAGCCTCGTTCGGTACACCTGCGTTGTCATCGGCGGCGCCCTTGCAGGCATGGCCGGGGCGAACCTTTCCATTGCCTACAGCAAATCCTGGATAGAAGGGATGACTGCAGGAAGAGGATGGATTATCATAGCCCTTACGATTTTTTCCCTGTGGACACCGCTTCGCGCATTTACCGGTGCGTTCCTGTTCGGCGGGATTTTCGTGCTCCAGTACCTTCTGCAGCCCTTAGGTATTTCTCCGAACTTTCTCTCCATGCTCCCTTACATCGTCACCCTGCTGGCACTGGTGTTGATGGGAGTCCAGGGAGACAAGCGGCGAATGAACGCCCCGGCTGCCTTAAGCGAGCCGTACAGACGAGGGGAGCGGTAGGAGCGGCATCTTTTCTGTTTATCTCAATTGCCTTTTTAACAGGATATCCTCAATATTCCGCCTGCCGTCAACGACAGCTAAAATATACACATCAGCTTTCTCGATTTTATAGAATACTCTCCATGGATTGATGATAAGTTCCCTGTATTTTGTAATAC
>JAJSAL010000026.1 GCA_024274705.1 Spirochaetota bacterium | reverse complement strand
TTTACCGCGAAATTTCTCATTAACGATGCCTGCGTGATGGCAGGCGTTCCCTTTTCTCATGGCGGGATTCTCCGGTTCGCCGGTCAGACCATGACGATAATTCCCGGGGAGTCGGCCTGTTACCGGTGCGTCTTCAACGGTCCTCCCCCTAAAGATGCGGTTCCCACCTGTTCGCAGGCAGGAGTTCTGGGGGCGATTGCGGGAATGCTGGGAACGATTCAGGCTGCGGAAGCCCTGAAGTACATAACGGAAACCGGGGAAGTGCTTACCGATTCTCTCCTCGCATTCGACGCCCTGGATATGGATTTTCAGAAGGTGACATTGAAAAAGAACCCGAAGTGTCCTGTTTGCGGGGAACATCCGACAATTACGGAACTCTTTGAAGAAGAACAGCCGGTCTGTGACCTGTAATAACCGGGGAAGGAGGCATGAACGGTGAACATGACGAAAGATGTCTATAGAAAACTCATAGAACATGCGAAAGGAGACGCTCCCATCGAGGCGTGCGGATATCTTGCCTCGGGAAACGGAATCGTGAACACCCTCATACCACTGCGGAATGCGGATCAATCCGAGGAACACTTCAGTTTTGATCCCACGGAACAATTCCAGGCTGTCCGGAAAATAAGGGACCTTGGACTGGAGGTAGCCGCAGTGTACCACAGCCACCCGAAAACTCCGGCCCGTCCATCGGAGGAGGATAAACGCCTATCCTTCGATTCATCGGTAAGCTATGTAATCGTTTCCCTGGCAGGAACAGAGCCTGATATCAAATCATTCAGGATACATAAACAACATGTAGTTGCGGAAGAAATTAAAATCGTGGATTAACGGTTTGGCAAGGAGTTTATATATGGAACAGAAACGAAAACTTTCAATTATCTGCTTCAGCGGTGATTTTGACCGGGCCCTGGCTGCCTTTACCCTGGCTACCGGTTCCGCGGCATGCAACTGGGAGGTAACAATGTTCTTTACCTTCTGGGGGCTCAATATTTTAAAGAAAAAACCGGGACGGAAGTTCATCGGCAGGTCGTTGAAGGCACGCATGTTCAATTTTCTCATGGGCGGTAGTGCCAAGATGCCCATGAGCCGGCTTAATTTCGGAGGAATGAGTCCGAAACTCATGACCGGCATGATGAAGCGCAATAACGTTGCGACATTCACGGAACTGAGGGAAGCCGCGGTTGCACTCGACATCAACCTGATCGCCTGTGAAATGGCCATGAATATTCTGGAAGTCACCAGGGACGACCTGATCGACGAGGTAAAAGAAGTAATCGGTGTAGCCACGTTTCTGCGCTATTCGGAAGACGCCCAGGTACTGTTCATATAGAGGAAAAGACGATGAATGAACTGGATATAACTAAAGAGCACTGCCCCATGACCATGGTAAAAGTCAAGCTCAAGCTTGCACAACTGAACACCGGGGAGCGGCTGGACGTCCTGCTCCACGGAGAAGAGCCCCTTAATAACGTTCCCAGAACAGCGGAGGAAGAGGGGCATACAATTCTCTCCATAACACCCGAGGGAGAACATCACCACGTGGTAATCGAGAAGAAATAACGGAGGAAAAGAATGCAGTTTTATGCGCTCCCGGACACACTAAAGGGAGAAATCGGGAAATTGGAAAACCTGATAATACAATATGAGAGGAAAGAAGCCGATTCCCTTGAACTGAAGGCGCACCGTGTCCCTTTCGGCGTGTATGAGCAGAGGGATTACGGATACATGGTAAGGGTACGTTGTGCAGGCGGCGGTATCACTGTGGATCAGCTCCGGCGCGTTGCTGAATTATCACAGCAATTCGGACGTGAAACCCTGCATATAACGACCCGTCAGGAAGTGCAGATCCATGACGTAACGCTGAGTGATGTCATACCTGTTATGCGCGGACTGTACGACACCGGGCTCTCCAGCCGGGGAGGAGGCGGGAATACTGTCCGGAATATTATGGCTTCCCCTCATTCGGGCATAGCGGGTAAAGAAGAATTCGATGTTATTCCCTGGTCTTCCGCCCTTACCACCAGGCTGATATCGGAACCCGATTCCTGGCTTCTCCCCCGAAAATACAAAATTGCCTTCAGTAACGGTACTGAAGAACACGTGAATGCCCGGTTTACCGACCTCGGCTTCATCGCCGTCACAAAGGACGGTAAAAAGGGGTTTACCGTTTATACGGCAGGAGGACTCGGCCGGAAGCCCGCAGAGGGGAAACTGCTTCATGATTTTATACTCCCCGAAGAATCGTATATCGTCGCGAAGGCTATAAAGAACCTCTTTTTAAAACACGGCAACCGGCGCAACAAACACGCCGCCCGTCTCCGGTTCTTATGGAACACCCTGGGAGAAAGGGAGTTCATCCGGCTTTACGAAGGAGAACGGGAATTGCTGGCCCGGGAACCGGCGAACAATCTTTCCCCGTATCCTCCGGACTCGGCGGAACCCGTTATAAACACGGAAAAAGAGGAACCTTCGGGCGAAGAATTCAAACAGTGGAAAAAACGGTATGTACAGGAGCAGGCCCGGCCGGGCCTGTACAGCATTACACTGCCTGTGCAGCTTGGGGACCTTCCCCTGGACGGGGCATTTGCACTTTGTGATTTCCTGGAAAAACCGGGGGGTGACCACCTGCGCCTTACCATGGAACAGAATATCCTGGTTATCAACATTCAGTCGGCCACCCTGGCTTTGCTGTTCCACACCCTTAGAGATCATTTCCCCCTCATGGAAAAGCCGAAATTCCTCGGCAGCAGCGTTGCATGCACAGGGTCTGAAACGTGCAGGCTGGGGATATGCAGGCCCCAGGACCTGCTGAAAGCGGTGCAGAAAAAACTTGAGCTCAGCGATGTCGATACGGACGCACTCTCCGGACTGACCTTCAAAATTTCCGGCTGTCCGAATTCCTGCGGACAGCACATGACAGCCGATATCGGTCTTTATGGAAGGGCTTCCCGGTCGGGAGAAAACCTGTATCCCGCATATACCGTCACTGCGGGAGTCCGTAACACGGACGGTGCACTGCGGTTAGCCCGGCCTATCGGAGACATTCCGGCCCGTAACATCCCGGATTTCATGACGGAATTTTGTTCCCTGTACACGGGGATAAAGGCGAAGTATACTTCCTTCGCCGATTATATCGATGACACGGGGAAAACCGAAGTTAAAGCACTGTGTGAAAAATTCAGCAATATTCCGGGTATTCATGAAAAAAAAGCCTTTTTCCTCGACTGGGGAACCCGGGAGCTCTTTTCGGTAAAAAACAGCGGAGGCGGAGAATGTTCAGCCGGCCTCTACGACCTGATCGAATTCGATATAAACAGGGCAAAGGCAGTACGAAGGACGATACGGCAAACGGATTCTGAAGAAAAACAGATGGAAAAGCTCTACGCCATGACAGCTTCCGCAGCCAGAGCCCTTCTCATCACCCGGGGAATCGAAGCACAATCGGAGGAACAGGTGTATACCGCATGTGATGAATATTTCATACAAACCGGCCTGGTTTCAGAAGCTTACTCGAAACTGATGGATGCGGTCCGCACCGGAGATAACGCATGGCTGAAGAACCACCTGGAACTGGCGGAAGAGTTTGTAACTGCCATCGAAGGGTTATATGCTACCATGGACAACACCCTCGGATTCAAGGGTGAACAGACGGCAGCAGAGAGTAAGGAAAGACCGGAAAGTGAAGGAGACCGGGACGGAATATCGAAAACCTATGAAACCCATGACTTCCGGGGCGTACCATGCCCGATGAATTTCGTGAAAACAAAACTGCTCCTTTCAGCGATGGATTCCGGAGCCCTGCTGGAAGTCCTCCTCGATGACGGTGAACCCATCGAGAATGTTCCCTTTTCAGTCAAGTACGAAGGACATACAATCGTATCTACAGAAAACAGGGGCGGCTACTGGTCCCTTCTGATCAGAAAAAAATAACCGGGCAACGGAGGGCGCCTTCAATGAAAGAGAACACCTATGAAAAACTCGATCTTCTCAGACGGGAACTTGAAAACATGGGATCCGCTGCAATTGGTTTTTCCGGAGGTGTGGACTCAACGTTTCTCTCCGCTGTTGCATACTCCGTTCTGGGTGAAAAGGCAGTAACCTTTACCGCAGTTTCCAGTTCATTCCCGGAACGTGAAAGGGAAGAATCGATACGTCTCGCGGGGCACATCGGTATACAACAGGTCTTCTTTGAGAGCGAAGAGGTGGATATTCACGAATTCCGGGATAATCCTGTAAACCGCTGTTATTACTGCAAGCGGGAACTCTACGCCAGGCTGAAAGACCTGGCTGAAAAGCGCGGTATACATCACGTAATCGATGCATCCAACGCGGATGACGCGGGCGACCATCGACCGGGACTGTTAGCCCTCACGGAACTCGCTGTAAGAAGCCCCCTCAAGGAAGTCGGGCTTACGAAACGTGAGATCAGAGAGCTTTCAAACGAAATGGGTCTTCCCACCTGGGACAAGCCCGCATTTGCGTGCCTTTCTTCACGGTTCCAGTACGGACAGAGTATTACACATGAAAAGCTGAAACGGGTGGAACAGGCCGAGGATTTCCTCAAAGACCTGGGGATCCGGGTGCTGCGGGCCCGGGACCACGGCGACCAGGTCCGGTTGGAAGTGGGTCCTGACGAAATAGATAAATTCTTTGATGCCGGTTTCCGGCACAGAGTCGTCAAAGCATTGAAAGAAATCGGGTATACTTTCGTTTCCCTGGATCTGGAGGGCTACCGCAGCGGAAGCATGAACGAAGTGATAGATGCATTACACAGCACCACCCGGTAATGTCCCGAGGGATTTCCGGAGGTGAAAACAGTAAGAGCGTTTTCTCCAGGCCACGTTACGGGTTTGTTCTATATTCCCGAAATAGATGGACCTCCGGTCGCGGTAAGTTCCATGGGCGCCGGGTTCTCAACCAGCCTGGGGGTCGTTACCGAAGTAGTATACCAGGAGGCACCCGAGTCATCCACGGTCATCTCCATCAATAATGACGAAATAGCCGATAACGCCGTGGTATCCAGGAAAGTGCTGGAACTCTTTTTCAGGCGCACCGGCATTGCACAGGAGGGTAGACTGAGGATCGATCACATGATCGACATCCCCCAGGGATCAGGATTCGGGAGCAGCGGTGCAGGAGCGCTTAGCCTTTCTCTGGCGCTGAATTCCCTGTACGGTACAGGGCTTTCAACGATAGAAGCAGGACAGATTGCACACATTGCTGAAATAGAATGCAGGACCGGCCTCGGTACGGTCATGGGAGAACTTACGGGAGGGATGAAGGTACTCATCAAACCAGGCGGTCCTGGAATAGGAAAAGTACAGACCATATCATACCCGGAAAACACAAGAGTCCTGTTCCTCGTATTCAACCCGGTATCAACTGCAGGGGCCCTGACAAATCCATCGGTACGAACAACAATAAACAGCACAGGGTTGAGCCTTCACCGGGAGCTCCTGAAAGACACCACTTTTACCAATTACAAACACTGTTCCAGGGAGTTTTCAATGAGAACCGGGTTCGCCTCGAAAACAATCCGGGAAGTACTGGCTCGCCTGGATAAATCGGATATTCCAGGCTCCATGCTCTTTTTCGGGGATGCTCTAGTTTCCCTTACCGGGGAATCGGATTATCATACGGTCAGGAACATTTTTTCCGGATACACCGGGAAAGGACGAATAATTGAGTGCGGGATAGAACCGGGAGGGGCACGAATTGTTTGACCATTCGTACATACCAAAAGATCATCCACGGTACGAATCCCTGAAAACCCGGGAAAAGATGACTACCGGCATGTCAGACCATGTAGTCGCACCTGCAGGGTTGATTGCCCACGGCAGGGGCGAGGCATTCGATTACCTGATAGGAGAAAAATCCGGAGCCTTTGCCGATGAAGCCGTTCATGCCGCGGCGTGCGCTTTTCTCATAGCGGAACACCCGGTAATCTCGGTTAACGGCAACATCGCAGCCCTCTGCCCGGAGGATCTGGTACGTTTGAGCGGGGAAACCGGGGCACTTCTGGAAGTAAATCTGTTTTACCGGTCTGCAGTCCGGGAAAAGGCCATCATGAAGGTGTTGAAAAACGCCGGTGCGAAACATGTCCTCGGTATAGGAAAAAATGCCTCGGCAGTGCTTCCTGAAGTGGGAAGTGCCCGGCGCAGAGTGGACCCGGAAGGGATACTTAAGGCGGACATGGTGTTTGTCCCCCTCGAAGACGGGGACAGGACCGAAGGTCTGGTAAACATGGGAAAACGGGTAATCACTGTCGACTTGAATCCCCTGTCCCGGACCGCCTGCAAGGCGACTGTTACCATTGTAGACAATATCCTGAGAGCGATGCCCGCCCTTATTGCAAAGATTAAGGAATTAAAAAACAGGGATAAGGCATGGCTTACCTCTGAGTTCGCTTCTTTCAGCAATACCGCGGTTATGCGGAAGTGTATCGGGCATATTTCAAAACGGCTGACAGAAACAGGGAGACACCTTTATGAAGAGTGAACACCCCTCTAAAGATATTACAGGTACATCAGGAAGCTCCCTGGAGGGAAAGAGGATTTGTCTCTGTGTCACCGGAAGCGTAGCCGCCGCACGTTCCGCCGATATTGCCCGGCACCTTATGAGACACGGGGCGGAGGTCCTCCCGGTGATGTCCCCATCGGCTCTCCGGATCATACACCCGGACCTTCTCGAATGGGCTACCGGCAATAAACCGGTAATACAATTGACCGGCGCGATCGAGCACGTAGCTATCGCCGGGAATGTGAAAGGTAAAGCCGATCTCGTTCTCGTCGCTCCTGCCACAGCCAATACTATCGGAAAAATCGCGGCGGGGATCGACGACACGCCGGTTACCACAACAGTCACTACTGCGATAGGAGAAGGGATTCCGGTTATCCTCGTTCCGGCCATGCACGAACCCATGTACAGCCACCCGATAGTCGGTGAAAACATAGCGAAACTGCAGGACCTTGGGCTTTCCGTACTGTTGCCCAGGATTGAAGAGGGTAAAGCAAAAATTGCCGGGACAGATGATATATTCAAGGCGGTTCTGAAAAAGCTCCGTCCGGTTCCACTGTTACTCTCCGGTAAAAAGGTACTTATAACGGCTGGACGAACAATTGAATATCTTGACCCGGTCCGGATTATTACCAATAAGAGCACCGGAAAAATGGGAATGGCAGTAGTACGGGCATCCCTCGCTGCCGGTGCCGATGTAACGGTGGTTTTTGGAAAAGGATCGGTTCCGCCTCCTCCCGGTGTGAATAGTTTGTCAGTGGAAACGTCAGACGAGATGAAGGGAGCGGTGTTCGGCGAACTTGAGCGGGAACATTATGATATTGTCATAAGCACCGCCGCAGTAGGTGACTGGAAAGTAGAAAGCCCGTTTCCTCACAAGGTATCCACCCGTGAAAACACGACCATCAACATAACCCTGGTTCCCACGCAGAAAATCATTGATACCATAAAGGAACAATTCCCTGATATGTTTCTGGTAGCCTTCCGTGCTCAGACATATATGACGGAAAAAGAACTCTTACGGGATGCGCTTGAGCGGCTGAAGACCGCACAGGCGGACCTTATAGCTGTCAACGACATCGGCAAGGCGGGTTCAGGTTTCGAAGGGGATACAAACGAATTATTTGTCATCGATAATACGGGGAAACAGTATCACATACCCAATACATCCAAATCGGATGCCGCGGAGACCCTTGTGAGCATCATTACTGAGAAGTATACAGGTTCCGCATTTTCCATGGTTTGAATATTGAAATCAGCAGCACGTCGAACCAGAACATGATGGGACACAGGGCGTTCGGCATAAACAGATCCTCACATGTTCATTGACATACCAAACCGGATGTAGTATTGTTCTATTGATTTTCAGGGCAGGGTGAGCTCTCCAAGGGCAATTCCTGACCGGTGGTAACAGCCCACGAATCCGTACATGCGGATTGAACCGGTGGAACTCCGGTGCCGACGGTATAGTCCGGATGGAAGGAAATCGTTAAGCATTGATCAAACGATATTCTTTTGAATTTCAAGCCCTGAACGTAACGGTTCAGGGCTTTTTTTATCGGGAGGATGAAAATGACGATCGGACAGACAGCAGAACATATAAGAACAACGCACCAGCGGTACTGCATCATTATTACCAGGGAAAACAGCGATCTTACGAAAATAATGCTTCACCATACCATGGATGCATTGCACCTCCATGAAGTGCTTCAGGAAGATACCACTATACTTGAAGTACCCAGCCTGAAGGAGATGCCTTTCACTGCACATGCTGCTTCGAATTCAAAGCACTATTCGGCAGTAATCTGTCTTGGTGCTTCAGCCGACGCATTGTGTTCCGAAGTTGAGAGGATGATTATCCAGGCATGTCTGCAAAGTCCTGCACCCGTAGTCTCCGGGATCGTCGCGCTGCCCGGCAAACCCGATACCCACGCCATGATTGAAAAAGAGCTTATCAGCCGGGGGAGTACTGCAGCAGAGACAGCCATCGAAATGGTAAACATCCTCAGAAGTATCCGTATCGAGACAATACAGGATGAATATTCCATCGATTAGATTACCGGGTATGAGTAACAGGTTTCTATTCCGGAAAACAATCTTTTTCGTCCTGCTTGTTCCGTTCTTCCTTCTTTATGCTCCCTCCACGGGATTCACCCAGGCCGGACTGTCTGCAGGGTCCCTTTCAGTTGTTCAACGGGAACCGGAAATAAGAGAACTAATCGCCGGATTCAACAAAAAATATGCGGATCTCATAGGCTACGCGGACAACCGGTATTCCTACTTTTCCCGGGGTTTAGGATGGCAGCAGCAGGGGGATTACGGTTTTTCAACCGGAAAAGACGCCCTCTACTTCTCTGACGAAATCGTGCAGATCACAACATACTCCGACAACCCGGGCTCAGCAGCCAGGTTCACTATGCAATACCAGGATAATGTTCTGTGGGCTGTCTATGAAGATCCTTCCGGTGCTGCAGTTTCCATAGGAACCGGCTCTGTCAGGCAGATCGAATGGTTGTTCGAAGACGGTATGAGAATCTTTCTCTGGGGAAATTCGGTACAGATCACCTATGGTTCTGAAGAACTGACCGCCACCCTCCACTATGTCCGGGGGGAACCGGTATATACCTTAAGTGACGGGCTCTCGGATATCCTGTTCGGACCCTCCGGGAATACCAGGATCATCCGGTCTGAAACAGCGCCGGAGCACTACCTCAGGCTGACCCGTGATGGTCTTCTCGATACTGTGATCCAGGATTTCAGCACCCTCTATTTTGCCCGGATCCTGGCGGCCGCCGAAGAAGAACGCGTCGATTTCCAGGATCCCGATGCCATGGCCCTGTTCGCAACGAACTGGTTCAGGACCCGTGCAGGTCTTCCCGAAGCGACCCACAACCGGCTCCTGGAGAAAGCCGCGGACAGCCACGCACAGTATATTATCACCAATAAAGTGGTCAACCGGATGCTCTCCTGGGACGTGGACACCGTGGACCTGGACCTTTTTCTTGAACTCCACAACGAGACGGCCGGTACACCGGGGTATACCGGATTTACCGTTCAGGATCGTACGACACATTCCGGATACGGCAGTGCCTCCGGCGAATGTGTTGCCTACAGCCAGCAGAACGTGTTACAGGAGACCATCGGCTGGTTCCACACTATCTTCCACCGCCGCCCTTATCTCGATCCCAGGGTTGTCCACCATGCCCAGGCTCACCGGGAATCGGACCGCCGGCCGGACGAAACAGTGGGAGTGGCCAACTTCGGATACGATTTCGAAAAGAACACCCCGGAACCGGTGCTCTATCCTGCCGATGGGGAGGAACTGGTCCCTTTCGCCTGGAGCGGCCTGGAATCCCCCGACCCCTTTCCCGGAGAGAAAAAGGGAACAGGGGTACCCCTGACCGTGTCGTATGTTTCGGAAACCTACCGTGGAGGAAGGCTGCGCCTGACAGGAGAGAACGGGAAAGCGGTACCCCTGAAGGTTTCCGGTATTGCACCGGATGCAGACCATTTCCTGGAAGCTGTACCAGTAGGTGCACTTACACCGGACACCTGGTACACCCTGGAATTTACCACAGGCGGCACATCCTTTACATCCCGTTTCCGGACGGCACCGTTCACTCCTGCAGAGCTGTTTCTCCGTAAAATGAGTACGGAGATGCCGGCAGACCTGTCGTTTCCTTCGAAGGACTTCAACCTTGCCGGGGCGGTGCTGGAAGGTAAGAAAAAAGGTGAATTACAACAGGAGGTCAGACCGGGAAAGACATTGATAGAAGACAGGAAATACGGTTTTCAGATCGAAACTCCCTCCGGATGGATTACGGGAACCAGGGACTGGCAGGAAGTACTCCTGGAAAAAGAGTGGCGTACCATCCATCTCTTTCTCTACCCTAAAGCACCGGAAGACAACCCGGAATCGGTCCGCCGGAACCTGGAACCCCAGCTTAAGATGGTGCCCATCCGGTCCCGGGAGGTGAGCAGTCCGGCTGCCTTCGGTTATCGAACGGAATATGAATGGGAATACGACGGAAAAGCCATCGTCTATTACCTGGTGTTCGGTGATTTCGCCCTTGCTATCTACGGGTACGGGGTAACCCCGGAAGAGATAGATTCCGTATTTGAAAGCTTTTCTTCCACCGGGAACCTGTAACAGCCGTTCCCGTCACGGCCGATACCGCCCGGCTGGTGCAGTTCCCTCCTACTCCGCCAGGAGCCTGGGCAGTGACGTAGTAAATCCGATAGTAGTAAAAAGAGACCAGTACCTGGTTTCCGCCGGAAAATCGGAAAAGGTGGCGCTGCCGTTCATGGAAAGATAGAAGGAGGAATTACTCCTCTGAAAATCGACCCGCGTGCTTGCTTCCAGTTGGAGACTCCGCTCCATATCCTCATATCCGAGATGATCGATATACACCCCGGCTCCCGACTGAAGGTAGACCCCCAGCACATTCTCCTTACCCAGGCTTATCCAGGACGACACCCCGGCGCTCCCCTTAGTTACCAGTACCCCGATGGGAGTATAATAATTTACCGGTTCCTCCTGCTTCGAATGTTCGAAAACCAGGTTTCCTCCCAGGATCAGGGTGGTCCATGGAGAATCCGCCAGGTGAATATTCGACGTAATGTCCTGGCTTACGGTTCCGATGAAATTACGGTCCCCGGATTTGAGAGTATGCAGAAACCGGGTCCTGCCATATGTCCGGAGCGTCAGGGTCCGGAGCACCGGTACCTTGATGGATCCAAGGGAAACCTGAATACTGGCCTCTCCGTTATGGGCATTGACGATATCCCGTTCCGGATTGTAACTCTCCTCGTACCTTCCGAACCGGTACGTTCCCGAGGCATATACCGGATCAAAACTTGCGGTTACCGAGAAACCCAGAAGAGGAGCAATCTCATACTCCCCGAGAAATTCCGGAAGAGAAAGGAGACGGTCCCCTTCCAGGAGAAACGTGTTGTCGTAGATCCGGCTGAACAGGGAAACACCCGCTTTTGGAGAAAGGATAAGACGGTTACTGAACAGGGAAACAGGCAAGCCTGCGGACAGGGACTGGACAAGATAACTGGACTGCTGTTCTTCCCCGAACACTTTGTAGTTTTTGATGCTGTCTACCGTAAAGGCAATGTCAATTCCCAGGAAACTGGTGAGACTGGCACGGACCGAACCTTCCCCATGGTAAGCCAGCCTGGATGTATCCGCCAGGGTATACGCGGAGAAATTCAGGGAATCCGCGTGCTGCCGGGCCAGCTGGTTGGAATAGAGGGCGGCGTTCTCAAACCCCGGATCGATTTCGTAGACCCGTCTGTAGTACCGCATCGCATCCTTCCAGTCTCCGTATCTCTGGCGCACTACCCCTAACTGATACAGAGCACTGGTATTCCAGGGATCCACGGAAAGAACCTTCCTGTACTGTTCGGTAGCATTGGGCAGGTCCCCTTCGGCCAGGTAATAGTTCCCCAGTTCGAACCGGATAAGATAAGTTTCCTCTTCGAAAGTATACATTTTTCGTTCCAGCCGGTTTTCCAGAACGGCGTGGATAACAGCCAGATTCCGTTCCCCGTTCCTGACCGCGGTAACGACGGGTTTATCCAGTCCCGCAATATGGCTCACCAGTTGTTCCGCCTGTGATACCGTTTCCCCGGTAAACAGGGTGAATTCCGCCGTCCCTTCTTCAAGTGTAATCAGCTGTTCCATCGCTCCCATATATGGAGCGTATTTCCGGGCCCGGGCATACGCTGAAACCACCTCGGGACTTTCCGGATCGAGTGTCCCTGCCCAGAGAAGGTTCTGCAGCCAGGCGTACTCCACGGGCAGCATATCCAGGTTCGTATGGGCGCTCTCCAGGAAAGGTGCGGCATCTTTAAATCGTTTATCGATCTGGTACACCCTCCCCAGCACGTAGGAAGCCAGGGCATTTCCTTCCGCTGCAAGGGCTGTCTCCTCCTCGATAAGTCCGCTCCGGTCCCATCGCCAGTTTAATGACTTAGTAATCTGGTCGAACCGGACAGCTTCCTCTTTTTCAGCTTCGACGATCCCGGGGATACGGCTAAGCTCTCCTTCCAGCTGTGTCTCCATTTCAGAGTAGATATCCAGATAGACCTGATTACGGGCCACCATGTTTGCCAGGTTTTTTTCCGCCCCGTCCAGTTTTTCCAGGGCTTCCTCTACCGGGAGATCAGGAGGTGCCTCTCCTTTTTCCCGGGCCGCGTTGATTTTCTCAAGAAGACCGTTGTATTCTTTTTCCGTCGACCTGTACGCTGAAACCGCATCGGCAAGCTCCTTTTTCCTGTCTTTTACAGTATCCCGGAGGTCCCTGAAGAAACCGGTGAGCACATACAGCCGGTCCATGGTTTCCAGCAAATCGATGGATTCGGCGTCCAGATCAGTAAGGATCTGGTAAGCGTGATTGGTGATGATGTTCAGGTACTCCCCGATAGCTTTCTGCCGGAGACCGTTCCAGAAGTAGGTTTGTACCAGTTGGTGTCTTAAGTTGAGGTTGTCCGGTTCCTCACGGAGATCCTGTTCGTACCGTGCTATCAGATCGTCCCGCATGGTAAGGCGGGTGCGGAATAACCGCAGACGGCGGCTCAACCTTTCAGAAGGAGGAAGCACTTCCTCTACCTTTTGAAGCACAGCAGCTGCTCCGCCATCCATTTCCATCCTGGTGTATGCTTCGCACAGGAGTAAATACATTTCCAGGTCCCGGGGAAACTGGGGAAGTGCCCGTTTGTACACCCCTACAGCCCGTTCGGGATATCCGGCGATAATGAGGATCTTGGCCAGCTGTTTGACCAAAGCGGCATCCCCCCGGGTCAGCGCCTCCGCTTGTTCAAAGTAGTCCTCTGCTTCTCCGTTTCGGGACGCCCAGAGAAAGGAAAGAGCAAGATGAACATGAAGTTCCAGGCTTTCCGGGAACTGCTTCAACCCTTCGGTAAAAAAGGAGATGGAGCGCTCGTATTGACCTGTCCATGCAGCCAGTTTTCCGGCTTCCAGCCACACTTCCATTGCCTGGGGCTGTAGATTCAGGGCCTTCCGGTATTCTTTCAGCCCTTCCGCCGTTTCCCCTTTCCATATTCTGTTTTTTCCTGCCAGGATATGAAGATACGGGTTGTCCGGCTGAAGAAGCTGGGCTTTCCGAAGGGTACGGAGAGCATTGGTATATTCTCCTGTCAGGGAATACACGAGTGACAGTTCTACAGCCAGATCAGGATCAGGATTATCTTTCAGATCGTTCTCATACTCCACGATGGAGCGAAACATAATGTCAGGATACGGCTCGGTAATTCGTGAAGGAAACACCCGGGGCATGTCTTCCCGGGGCAGACCTGCTTTTGCATCTTTCCGTACCAGAAAGAAATTATCCAGGTAAAACAGGTATTTCCCATCGTACCGCCGTTTTTCGGACACTTCGAACCTGATAGTGTGTATCCCTTCAGACAAATCGATCTCCCCCACTCTGCACCAGTAGTAACCCGGCAGGTACTGTTCCACAACCTTTACATCCTCCCGGTACACGGCGAATTCCTCCCGGTTGTCCACATAGAGGGAAAAAGGCGAGGAGTAGGAAGGGGCAAAATCATCCCTGGGGCCCGGAGGTGTTCCTCCATACCAGAGCTCGAAGGACCCGCCCCGTTCAAGATAGAGAAGAAATTCAGCGGAAAAGGGAATTCCCCCGGGAAGACTGGTATACCTGCCTAACTGAAGGGTCCGGGAACCGGAACTCCCGAAATTGAGGGTAGGTTCGCTGTTGAAATTGGTGGAAACAGCGGATTCACCTTCTATAAAATGGAGATCCTCCTGCTCTTCCGGGAACACCACATCCTGCTGTACCGGCACATCAGGAAGGATGTTTTCCTCAGCATCTGCATAAAACAGCCCGAAAATGAGAAGGATGGTATATGCCAGTGGAATACGACACCTCAATATCCGATTTTCTTTCATAATTACCTATAATACGCAGGGTTCCGGATGTTCGTCAAACTGAAAAAACGCACGATTCTGGAAACGATCATCTTTTCTTTCCTTCCGGGAGTAGTGGGCCTCTTTTTCTCACAGATCCCGGTTTCTCCCGCCTCTTTTTTCTTCCGTACATTGCTGTCTCTCTCGTTCTTTCCGCCTTTTATGGAAAAATATACGGCTTTCTCTCCCTGTTTTCAGTATCGGTATGGATTTCTTTTTTCATACCCCTCGTTATGACCCTGATTCCCGGGCATGATCTGCCCCTGGGGTACTGGAGAAACCTATCCCGGGCAGCCATCATCCCTGCTCCCCTTGTTATTGCAGGGGTGTACATGTTTGGTATGATCCGGGACGCCCTGGCAGAGGCACTGCTTAAGACCCGGAACCGTATGAAAGAACTTGTCAAGGAGAACCTTCTCATCAAAAAAACCACCAGTGCACTTTCCGAGGTGAACCTGGAACTGGAAGAGCGGGTTTCGCGACAGCAGGAATCCATCACCATGCTGTACGAACGGATCCGTCAACTGGAAAATGTACAACTCGAAGAAGCCCTGGACCTCCTCCTGGAAACAGTACATCTTTTCACCAAGGCAACCAGGCTCTCTATATGGAAACATCAGCACGCTCCGGCGCTTCTTACCCTGGCAGCTTCCAGAGGGTGGAATGAGACCGATGGATTAGACACAACCCGGGAAATAGAAAACAGTATCGAAGGATGGGTGTTCAGAAACAATACCATGTTCTCCATACGCATGCTTCTTCAGTATGACAACCTGAAAACCCTGGACACCGGAAGAAACATCCTTACCTATCCCATCATTATCAACAGGATCGTATGGGGTGTGCTCAACATAGAGGAGATGCCCTTTCTGAAATACAACAGATACACAGAGCAGGTTTTGCAGATGATCATTAATCTTGCAGCTCCCTCTCTCGAGAAGGCGTATGAATATGAAAACCTTCTTGCCTCCGGAGAGATCGACCCGGAAACCTCCCTTCCCCTGTATGGCCAGTTCGTATCCTCCCTCGAAAAGGCCGCCGGCAGCATCGGGGCCCACGCTGGAAACCTGTCGATCATACTCCTGGAAATTACCAATTACGATTCTCTTTCGGTAGAGCATGGAGAACAGACAATACATACCCTGTTTCCGGACATCGCGAACCAGCTTGTCACAGTGTCCGGCAACCGGGCACGGGTGTTTCACTACAAACAGCGCAACCAGGTTGGGATGATCATTCCCAACATAGACCAGGACGGGGCGTCTCTTCTCTGTCTCGAAATCCTGGAAACGATCAATGCCGATATATGGACCGTTAATAATACAAAACTCTCCCTGGAAGTGGTTATCGGCTTCGCGTCCATAAGCGGGGGCCTTACTTCAACAGATGAGCTCGCGGCTCAGGCTGAAAAACTGCTGGAATTCCAGAAGGCTTGATATGGCATCAGGGTTCGATTATATACGCAAGGCGAATACCATGCTGCAGCCCCGGACACCGTCAGCAGCGGCGAGAGCCGTAGAATACGGTTTACTTCCCGTTGAGGCGCTGATATTCTCGGCAAACAACATCAGCTCCCTGGCAGAGGAACCCATCGACTATGACGAGATAGAACGGGTCCTGGCCAGGGAAGACCTGGATATTAACACCAACCTCCTCCTGTTGAGCATATTCGAAAAACTGATCAAGCATAAAGATCCGGAAATAGCTTTGTTTGCAGCGGAAAGCATCAACACCATCGAAGGGAGATACAACGGTAAAATCGAAAAGCTGAAAAAGCTTCTATCGGAAAAATACGAGGTGAATCAGACCCGGGAATTGGGCACCCTGTACTACGAAGTTTCCCTTACCAATTATGAGCGCCCTACTATCCGGAAATTCTACCTGAAAGAATCCTTTACTTCCTACAGGGCGATCGAACTGCATAAAGAGCTTACTTTCGACGATGTGCGTTCCATGGTGTATATCCTCCTGGAACTGGAACTCGGCAGCCAGGCACGGCAGGTGATACAGGGATATAGCAGTGGCGAAGAAAACCCTGATCTCCTCATCCTGGAAGCCCAGGTGGAATTCACCTCGGGAAACATAGACCGCACCTTTGAAATTTTTACACGGCTGAGTAATTTGAAAAAAAGACTGGACGAAGAAAGCCTGAAAATGGTGAACCACTGGATGGAGATGTGATGGCGGACCGGCTTAAAGTATGCCTGTTCCTGGAAGGGACCTATCCGTACATTACGGGCGGGGTCTCCGCCTGGGTACATGACCTGATTCGGGGCATTCCCGAGGTGGATTTCGTTCTTGCTACCATTTCCCCGGAGGCTGATCAGCAGGTACGGTATGAACTTCCCGAAAACGTAGTCGAGCACAGGGATATCACAATCACCAGGTCCTCCGCATCGGTCACAAAACCAGGGGACAGAAAAGCCCTTCTGGACGAGATAAAAAGAACCCATGATATCATGTTTACCCGGGGAACACCCCGTATGGAAAAGCTGTTTTCCCTCTACCCGGAAGGATATTCCCTCTCTTCCGAGGCTGTCACCAGCACCGTAGGATGGGAAATGCTGACAGCGACAAACCAGCAGAAAAACCCCCTCTATCCCTTTGCGGATTATTTCTGGGCATGGAAATCCGCCCACGACATGCTGTTCACGGTACTCGCATCTTCCCCTCCGGAAGCGGACGTATACCATTCGGTATCCACCGGTTTTGCCGGTATGGCCGCCCTGGCCGCGAAAATACGGCGGAACAGGCCATTTATCCTTACCGAACACGGGCTGTACCACAAGGAACGGGAAATGGAAATCCGGAAGACCCGTTTTATCCGGGGATACCAGCGTGACATGTGGACAAACATATACAACTCCGTCAGCAGGATGTGCTACCAGTACGCCGACAAGACCATCTCCCTGTTCAAAGAAAACATGCAGTTGCAGCTGGATATGGGGTCCCCGCCGGAGAGGACGGTGGTCATTCCCAACGGTATCGATATCCAACGGTACGAAGTAGCGCGCAGCGAAAGGGAAGGGTTTCATGTCGGCCTGGTTGGAAGGGTGGTGCCCATCAAGGATATAAAGACCTTTATAGCCACAGCCAAGATTGTTCTCCATTCCATACCTGAAGCCCGGTTTTACTGCATAGGTCCAACCGATGAAGATGAGATGTACTACCAGGACTGCGTCAACCTGGTAAACAGCCTCCGCATCAGTGAGAATTTCATCTTTACCGGACGGCAGGACGTCCGGGAGTATTACTCCTTCCTGAACGCCCTTATCCTTACCAGTGTGCGGGAGGCCCAGCCCCTGGTGATCCTGGAAGGGTATGTCGCAGGTGTTCCTGCTGTTGCCACCAAGGTGGGGAATATCCCGGAACTGTTGGACTTTGACGAGCGGCTTCTGGCCCCTCCCAAGGATGCGGAAAAACTCGCCCGGGGAATCATCTTCATCCATGACAATCCGGAAGAGGTGAAAGCAATGGAAAAAAGGAACCGGAAAAAGGTATATAAGCGTTACGACCGGGTCCAGCTCCACAAAACCTACAGAGGAATCTACGAACACTTCGGAGGGGATACATGGCGGGAATAGGGTTCGAACTCCGGAAAATTGTGGGCAAGGGTCACATCTCGTCGGTGTTCCAGGCCGCAGTCTCCGGTGTGATGATCGTGTCCGGACCGTGGCTCCTCTCTATTGTAAGCATCACCGTCATTACACGGTCTATGAATACCTTTTTAGGCGACACTCCGGCTGCGTTTCTCGGAGCCATCGTATACTGCTACGCATTTTCCCTTATCATATTCGGCGGGCTCCACTATGTATTTACCCGGATCATCGCGGATAAAATCTACGAGAAACAGGAAAACGAGGCAGCCAGAATCATGCTTCTGTTCCTCGCTCTTATTGCAGTGGCTTCCATCGGCCTGACCCTCCCCTTTTTGCAGAGCATAACTCCCCTTGTTCCGCATCCCGGGCTCTTCCGGACAGGGTTTGTCCTCCTCTTTGTACTCGTCAATTCGATCTGGGTACTGATGATATTCATCACCCTCTTAAGGGAATACACCAAGATCCTGGTGATCTATATGACCGGAATGGGAAGTTCCATACTGTTCGTATTCCTCCTGGGAAGCCGCCTGGGCTTAAGCGGATCCCTCATCGGGTTCGCCGCGGGACACGGGATCATCGCTCTATCCCTTCTCATCCTTGCCCTGAAGTCCTATCCCCCGGCGCGCAGTTATACCATCACGGAAAAATCTCCGGTGCCCGGCAGGACGTACATGCTCCTCTTTTTCTGCGGATTTTTCTATTCCGCCGGTATCTGGATAGACAAGATCCTGTACTGGATACACCGGGGAGGGGAAATTCCGGGTACAATGCTCAAAGTGTATGAACAGTACGATATCGCCGTGTATTTTGCCACCCTTACCATGATCCCCGGCCTGGTCTACTTTATCATTATCTCCGAGACGGCATTCTACATACACCTCCGGAAGTTCCTCATGTCACTCAACAGGGGAAGATACGCGGTTATCCAGCGCCGGAAGTACCGGATGCTCACAACCCTCTCATCGGGCTTGACAAACCAGACATTTTTCCAGGGAGTGATCACCCTGGGATTGATCATCATGGCACCCCTGCTGATCAGCCGTGTATTCCAGGGCTCCACCGATGGCAGAACCTTACGTATCACCTTAAGCGCGGTATTCTTCCATCTCCTGTTTATCACAACCGTCAATTTTCAATTCTACCTGGAACTGTACGAAAACGCCCTGGTATCGTGCATCCTGTTTTTTATCCTGAATACCGGGATTACCCTCCTGGATTTTCTGCCTGGATTATCTATTCCCCCGGGTCTGGGGTACCTGGTTTCCGGAGCCGCAGGGTCCGTCCTGGCCCTGGTGCTGCTCTTCGGAACGGCAAAGATGCTGGACAGAAGGATACTATCCCGGTCCATGACTTAATAAAAATACTGGATATATCTCCGTAAAGGGATATATTAATAGACGAAAACGCAGCATATAGGAGGAATTATGCGTAAATTTCTGATTTTTTCAATTATTCCTTTGATCCTTGTGTTCGGTTGTTCCTTTGACAGCACCCGGATCGATAATGATATGATCGAAGATGCCCGGGAACTGCAGGCCATGCTTCCCGCCATAGAAGCGGCTCTTACCATGGGAGAAACCGAGGATGAGTCTGCCAGGACCATAGCGAACGGTACGTATACCAGCACAGGAGCATTCAGCTATGCCGACCCCGACGACCTGTACACTGCCCTTTCGGGAACAGGCGGGGAAGAAAGATACCCTGCTGCCTCTACCGAGTACATGGAGGACTTCTACAGTGCAAACTCGGGGAACCGGGCGTATGTTACCCTGTCACCGGCCACCTGGCCCGGACCCAGCCGGTACCTGGTCAATCTCTACATCTACCCACTCTTTTCAACAACGGTAAACTATATCAACGAGTCATACTTTGTGGCGAACACGGCCTGGACTCCTATAGATTCAGGCGGTACCGAGGACTACACGGCTTTCGTCTCCAATACGGTCCACTACTTCGACGGCCTGGTCGAAGAAAAAACAGTAAACACCACGAGTTTTGGTACCGGGCTCTACTATTCTCCCATTACAGTACCGGACGACCCAAGTGACACAGCCTACGATTACCCTGCATCGATTACAGCTCCTGCAACGACGGGTACGGGGAATTATTCCGCTGATGTAAGCTCCGTGTTTACCGGGGCCGATAACAGCTCAACCGTCAGTGTTCGGGAGTTTTACACGGAAAACCCCACCGCCGCCGACATTTCCGCCATCAGTTATGTCAGCGAGGATATAACAGGTGATTCCGGCTCCACCACTGCGAAGAGAACCGTACGGAGATACAGTGTTTCAGGCAGTACCAAGACAGTACGGGCCAAAACCGCGGCGGATGTAACCTACAGCGGAAGTACCTGGACGACCACTACACTGGAGAAGGTGGACATCGGGGTAGATACTTCGGGACTCAGTACGTACTCATCGGTATATACAATCTCGAAAAGCAATGAAGAGAATATAACCACCATTACCATGTCCCTGGTGGAAACCGGAGCCGGAACGAACACTCTCACCGGCGAAATGGTCTACGACTACGGCAGGATCAACATCACCTACGATGTAACCCTGGACTCCCTCTCAGGCCTTGTCCTTAAGCGTCGGGGGGTCACTATCGGAACCTTCCCGGTTAACGAACGGGCTGCCGGCAGGCTCATCCAGATTCTCCTGAAAAACGGAAATGAGTTCAGCGGGACCAGGATCGGAAACGTCGTAAAAGGTCTCATCTCCAACCGCCGGACCTCAGCGGACGTGAACGTGGACTTTACCTTCCTGGAGATCATCACCGGGTCGGGGGCGGCGGTGTTCTGACCCCTAGTTGATCCCGTGCTCTTTTTTATAGGCCGGCCAGTTCTGCTTCAGATGATAGAACTCTTCAAAGTCATGCAGTCTGAGGCAGAAAGGGTTGGCCTTTTTTTCTTCTCCAATAGTGGATGAAACCTTTACCCCCACATCATGACCGGGCCATATCCTGATGTTCGGGTCCATAGCCATAACCCGTTTCAACTGGTCGAACTGCACCCTGGCGTCTTCCCTGGAGTAAGTTCCCCCCACCTTGCCGACAAAGAGGAAATCCCCTGCAACCAGGTTGTCCCCGGCAAGAATACTGATAGAATCCGGTGTATGCCCCGGTGTGTGGAGGACCTGAAGGGAAAGATTACCCACTGTTAACACATCGCCATCGGCAACGTGCACATCCCCGGTGCCGGCGGAGGAATGGAACACCGTTTTGGCACTGAAACGCCTTTTCATCTCCCCATTGCCGCCGGTGTGGTCGTAATGATCGTGGGTACAAATCACATACTCCACCTGAAAACCCCGGTGTTCCAATTCCCGGATAACCGGTCCCGGGTCCGGCGATGGATCCACAACCGCTGCAATGTTCGTTTTTTCATCAGCGATGATGTACCCGAAATTCCTGTCTCCCCCGCATGAAATCTGTTTGAAAACCATGGTTCCTCCTCTATCCTTTGATGACGCCCAGGGGTGCCAGGCGGACGACAATATCCACCAGGTCCTCCTGGTCGGCCATCACTTTATCTATATCTTTGTACGCTCCGCCCGCCTCATCCAGGTCTTTTTTCGACCGTATGGAGTGGAGAATCCCCTTCTCCTCCAGTTTCCGCACCTCTTCGTTAAAGGAAAGTTCCCGGACGGCTTGTTTCCTTCCCATCCTTCTTCCCGCACCGTGGGAACAGGACATGAAGCTTAGAGGGTTCCCCTTTCCCCGGACCACGTAGCTGGCCGAGCCCTGGGACCCGGGTATGATGCCCGTCTGCCCCGGCAGGGCCCGGGTAGCTCCCTTCCGGTGGACAAAGAGACTCCGGTGGTAATGGTTTTCCCGGGCAGCGTAATTGTGAGCAATATTGACCATCGGGTCAAAGGCTATATCACCTTTGTATTGTACGGAAAATATCTCCAGGATCCTGTCCATCATCAGTTTTCTGTTGTTGAACGCGAAATCGACACAGAACTGCATCTCTCCCTGGTACAGCTTTGCTTCTTTCGATCCTTCCGGAAGACAGGCCAGCTGCCATGCCTTAGGTACACCGGTGTCCCATTTCTCCGCGTTCCGTACCGCCACCAGGTTGTAATGGTCCGCCACCTGCTTTCCGATGTTCCTGCTTCCGGAATGGACCATGATCCATATCCTTCCGTCAGACCCCTTCTGTATCTCGATGAAGTGGTTGCCCCCGCCCAGGGTTCCGATCTGGCGCAGCGCGCTGCCATACTCCCGCTCCGCAACCGGCAGATCGCCTTTACGTTCCGGCATATACCCCTCGTCCTGGTCATGCTTGTGATGGGTAAACCCCACGGGAACAGCCTGCCGTACCTGTTCTAAAATGGTTTTCAGTCTGCTCTTCTGCATCGTCTCCAGGGATGTTCTTACGGCACACATGCCACAGCCGATATCAACCCCTACCGCGTTGGGAACAATGGCCCCGGCAGCCGCCATAACACCGCCTATGGGCATACCGTATCCCTGGTGGCAGTCAGGCATAATAGCTATATGATCATAAGCATATGGAACGTTCGCCAGGTTTTTCGCCTGAACCAGGGCCCCTTCCTCTATCTGTTCTGTCCAGACCATGATCGGTATTCTTTCGGTATCGATGATACGCATGGCGCTCCTGTTTATCCTGCCGGAACCATCCCTCTTCCCGCGGTATGGTTCAGCGCCCGTCTGAACTCGTCCATGGTGACCCGGCGCCGCAATGAAGGATATTCCCGGGCATGATACTCCGGCCGGTACTGATCCATCAAGTTGAAATAGATCCCCCGGGAAAGGTCCGCTATAAAGTCGATGACCTGGATGGTTTCTTCCATGGCACCCGGCAGGACCAAATGGCGGACGATGAGTCCCCGGTATGCTGCACCCCGCTGATCCGTCTTCAGGTCACCCGCCTGGCGGTACATTTCACGTACCGCGGCCCGGGCTACATCGGCATAATCAGCAGCATCGCTGAATTTCTCCCCGCTGCCGTTTCGGAAATACTTGAAATCCGGCATATAGATATCAAAAACATCCTCTATCATTTCCAGGGTCTCCACGGAATCATACCCGCCGGAATTGTACACCAGTGGTATGGAAAGGCCCCGGGGAACAGCATAGATCAACGCTTTTACGATCGAAAAGATCATATGAGTCGGGGTTACCGTATTGATATTAAGGCACCCCCGGGCCTGGAGGTTCAGCATGAGGGATGCCAGGTCCAACGCGGAAATGGTTTTTCCATGCCCTGCATGTGAAATATCGTAATTCTGACAGAATACGCACCCGAGGTTGCAGTTCGTGAAAAAGATGGTTCCGGACCCCCGGGAGCCCACCAGGGGAGGCTCCTCCCCGAAATGAGGCTGGGCGGAGGACACAACCGGGTCTACCCCGGAACGGCAATACCCATCCCTGGAAGCGTGGCGGTCTACCCTGCACTTTCGCGGACAGAGTTCGCAGGAATAGAGCATGCCATCCAGTTTTTCCGCCAGCTCATTAAGTATTCCCTGTTCGTACAGCGCGATATACGACGGTACATGGTCCATGGTGTACATTCAATGTAACAGGTCAGGCCCTGGAAAGTAAAGCACAAGCGGAGGCAAGGAGGCGTTAAGCTGCCCTCACGGTTTCATCTGCTTAGCATCCTTGACCGGCCCTTTTACTACCCTGCTTGTGGAGGCTACTTTGCGTTGGGCTGCCCCCCCGGCTGTGCTACTTAGCAAAGTTGACCGGCCCTTTTACTACCCTGCTTGTGGAGGCAAGGAGGCGTTAAGCTGCCCTCACGGTTTCATCTGCTTAGCATCCTTGACATTCCGCCCCCTTCCCACTAGGGTACATCCCTATGAGTCTGCGCTACAGATGCCTCATCCTCGACCACGACGACACAGCCGTCGACAGCACGGCACAAATCCACTACCCGGCCCACGTGGAGATTATGAAGACCATCAGACCCGGAGTAGCGCCTACAGATCTGCAGGGCTGGATGCTGAAGAACTTCCACCCCGGGATCATGCACTATCTGACAGAAGAACTCGGGATGGACGGGGAAGACCTGAAGATAGAGTATGAAATCTGGCGCCGTTACGCAACTTCACTGGTGCCGGATTTTTATGCGGGATTCCTGGAAATCCTGCAGCAGTTCCGCGCCCGGGGGGGCATTATCACCGTGGTGTCCCATTCGGAACAAGACGTTATCCTTAACCATTACAATGCCGCCTGCGGCGACCTGGATTGTGTTCCCGACCCGATCTTCGGCTGGGATTACGATGCATCGAAACGGAAACCGAGTCCTTACCCGGTGAACCGGATCATGGAACAGTACGCTCTCGCTACCAGAGAAGTCCTTATCCTGGATGACCTGAAACCCGGGGTTATCATGGGGCGGAATACCGGTGTTGATGTCGCCGGGGCGGGATGGGGCCACGATATCCCGGAAATCCGGACATACATGCAGGAGCACTGCGTTGCTTATTTTACCTCTACTTCGGAGTTCAGGGAGTTCATCCTTTCCTGATGTGCGCAGGTATACCGGAAGGACATGTGAAACCGTACAGCCTCCGGGTCGTCCAGGGCATCCAGGATGGGAGATGCAACCTGGGTTTGGTACTGGGTACCTTCGATATCCGTAATAACCGCGTGGGTATACATAACCTGCCCGTCTTCTTTTTTTCTGTAGCGTACTGAAACGGCAGGTCTGCCGTTGAAGTAGAACTCGTCCTGGTCGATCACAGTCGCTTTTAAAGTCACCATATCCCTGGCGAATTGCAGGCCTTCGAAGGTGAACTTGTCGCCGATATCAGGCATTCCGTGATGTGTCACTCCCACCATGAATACCTTATTGTTACCATAAGCAAGGTAGAAGTCCATATTCATGGCACCGGCTTCGGTACCGATCGTCTCGGTCCGCTTCGATAAAACGGCATACTGCCTGGGAAGATCTACACTGAATCCGGCCTCATCTTGCTGTACAGTCACATATTGAAACGAATCCAGGCAGCCGGAAAGGAACACTACCCCGGCAGCTACCAATAAAGCCGGGAAAACCGTTCTGCGTCTCATGTTTACATTCCTCCAGCACCTGTACAGTATACCACCGGGTCAGGACCCTGTCTTGCACGATTTTCAAGCCACGACACGAACAGGACAACCTTGACGCCGGAGGCCAAATAATACAATGTATCCCCCATGCATATTATCGACTTTCATACCCACGCTTTTCCGGACCTCATAGCTGAGACAGCGGTCCCATTTCTCGAAAAAAAGGCACATATATCCGCGTCCCATAACGGGACGGTGCACTCACTGCTCAGGTCCATGGACATGGCGGGTATACAACGGTCTGTTGTTGCATCCATCGCAACGAAACCTTCCCAGTTCGAATCGGTTCTCTCCTGGAGCGTGTCCATTCGGTCGAAGAGGATCATCCCCTTTCCATCTGTACACCCGGAGGATCCGGATATTCTGGGACACATCGAAGTGATCGCCGGGGTAAACATGAAGGGCATCAAGCTGCATCCATATTACCAGAAGTTTGTCCTGGATGAGGACCGGATGATACCGGTTTACAAGAAAATCGAAGAGTGCGGCCTCATCCTCCTCTGTCACACCGGTTTCGACATGGGCTTTCCCCGGGACCGGACCTGCGACCCGGTAAAGATTCGCCGGGTGCTGGACCGCGTTCCGGATCTGAAGCTCGTAACCACTCACTTCGGCGCCTGGGAAGACTGGAACGAGGTGGAAAGACATCTCCTCGGCTCCCGGGTGTACATGGATGTGTCCTATTCCATCGGCCGCCTCGGCAGGGAGAGGACGTTACGGTTCATCGATTCCCATCCCAGGGAATACATTCTCTTCGGAACCGATTCCCCCTGGGACGAGCAGAAACGTGCCGTGGAAGTTATGTGCGGCCTTGGCCTGGATGATGATGTGCTCCGCCGGATTATGGGGGAGAATGCAGCGGAGTTGCTGGGGTTCTGAATTACCGTGGTTTTTGAAGCATCGCCGGCCTATTGATTGTATAATTATGTGGATTCATTAAAAATTGTTTCGTAATTGACCAAACAATATAGTCCATGGTACATTTACCATAGACCTATTTTAGTTACCGGAGGCATCTTCATGCCGAAATATATTCCAAAATCCAGATTCAAACCAAAAACCTTTGAATATTTCCGAATGGTTGAACAAACCGGGGAAGAAATATACATTACTGACCACGGGAAACCGGTCATCAGAATTTCCCCTTACCGCAGAGACGAAACCAGAAAGATCCAGGAACTTCGAAATACGGTTATTTCCTACATCAATCCTTTCAAACCGGTAGGTGAAGATGAATGGGAGGCAAACATCTGATAATTCTGGATACCCATACCTGGATATGGTATATCAATGACACGGGCTTGCTCAGTGAAAGAGGACGTGTTGCTATCGAGAATGAACTCGATCAAAATCCTATCCTCGTTTCATCGATAAGTGTGTGGGAGCTTTTTATGTTGGAAAAATCAAGCCGGCTGAAGCTCACCCTCCCTGCCCATACCTGGGTACAAAAATGTGAAAACCTTTCGATATTCCGTTTTGTTCCAGTGGATAATGAAATAGCCAGAATTTCAGTACAACTGAACGGTGATCTTCACAAAGATACTGCAGA
>JAJSAL010000004.1 GCA_024274705.1 Spirochaetota bacterium | reverse complement strand
TAATCTCCGAAATCATCGAAATTGATGACAAATACAGTATCGAACTTCAGGACTATCTGCAAAAGATATACAAAATTGAGAAGGAAACCATCGAAAAACTTATTTCCCTGGAACAACAGGAAGGTGAAGCCGCTGTCTGATAAAGTAACTTGACAGGCTAATTCTTTACAACGTATACTTTTCCCTGCTGGATGCTGATGGGGCCTGGTGGCTCTCGCGGTCTTCAAAACCGTTGGACGCATAATTCGCGCCGGGAGGTTCGATTCCTCCCTCATCCGTAACCATGAATGAAAATCCGTACACCCGGCTTCCTCAGGTAGAGAAGCTGTTAGGTGCAGACGTACTCAGAGAGTATATAGAAAACATAAGCCGTCCTCTTGTTTCTTCCGTGTGTTCCCAGGTCCTGGAATCGTTCCGCCGGAAGATCGGGGAAGGTTCTCCCCCACCTGACAGGAATACAATTCTGAATATCATCCGGTCCCATTGTGTTGAGCTTGAAAAGCGGCGTCTCCAACGGGTGGTTAATGCCACAGGTATTATTCTGCATACCAACATGGGCAGATCTCCTGTACACAGTGAAGTCTGGCAGGCCGCAGCACACATCAATACAGGATATTGCAACCTGGAACTGGACCTTTGGTCCGGCAGGCGAGGCGGCAGAGGCGGTATTATTCCTGAGCTTATTAAAGAACTCACCGGCGCAGAGTCCGCTCTCGTGGTGAACAACAATGCCGCCGCAGTGTTCCTGATCCTTTCGGTGTTTGCCACGGGAAAGGAAGTGATCGTATCCAGGGGGGAGCAGGTACAGATCGGCGGGGGGTTCCGCATTCCCGAAATCCTGGAGGAGACCGGTGCCGTTATGAAGGAAATCGGGACTACCAATATTACCTCCCTGGAAGATTACCGGAAAAGTATTAATGAAAAAACATCCATGGTTCTCTCTGTCCATCCTTCCAATTTTGTTATCCAGGGGTTTACCAGGAAGCCTTCCATCAGGGCGATACGCAGTATCCTTCCTGATAATGTTATCCTTGTGGCAGATCAGGGATCGGGAATGATGACAGAACAGATCCGTGGAGAAATTCCCATTTCACGGTATCTTGCTGATGGTGCGGACCTTGTCTGTTTTTCCTGTGACAAGGTTCTTGGTGGACCCCAGGCAGGAATTATTCTCGGTAGAAAAAACCTTATCGGCAAACTCGCATCTCATCCATTGATGCGTGTGTTTCGCGCTGGCAAGACGGTTTATTCTCTTATTGAAATATTTCTTATTGAAAAAATCAACAAATCCTTGACTGGTTTTACTGAAACTGTTCTCTTAACCGGCGAAGATGAAATTAAGAAACTCTGCAGGAAAATAATTCGAGGTCTTGACCGTACGTTCCTCGATGTTGTCCCTTCTACAATGCTTTCAGGCGGTGGCAGTTCACCGGAAAAGGAGCTGCCCTCATATTCTATACGAATCTCCGGTAAAAAAAGTCCCGAGACGACCCTGGCCTATTTCCGCGACCAGGTACCTCCTATAATCGGAACAATCCAGGAAAAGTGCGTACTCCTAAACTGTGCGACTCTTCTTCCGGAAGATGTTGACCACGTGAAAAACGTCCTTTCAGCGTTCACGGATGAAGGAGCCTGACCCGGTATGTATACCATAGGTACAGCCGGACATGTTGACCACGGTAAAACACTGCTTATCAAGGCACTTACAGGCATCGATACCGACAGGCTGCCCGAGGAAAAGGAACGGGGCCTTACCATCGATCTTGGATTTGCTTTTTTCAAGGACAATGAAGGGCAACCTGTCGGCGTCATCGATGTGCCCGGTCATGAACGGTATATTCGCAACATGGTTGCAGGTGCATGGAGCCTTCAGTGTGCACTCCTGGTTGTTGCTGCGGATGACGGATGGATGCAGCAGTCTGAAGATCATTTGAAAGTGCTGGATTATCTGGGAGTTCCTAAAATAATCCTTGTGATAACCAAGAAGGATATGGTTTCTCCGGAGCGGATTCGCCAGGTTGAAGACGAGGCCCTGGCACATATTTTCGCCCGTACGGCAAAACCGGTACCCTGTATCTCTGTTTCCGCACTTAACGGGGAAAATATCGAAGAGCTGCGGAACATGATTCTTTCGGAATTGAAAACCATCGTTGTTAAGGTTACGGAACGTCCATACCTGTACGTTGACAGAGTGTTTACCATTAAAGGATCAGGTACGGTTGTTACCGGGACCCTTGCATCGGGAAACCTCTCCAGGAATACGGACATGGTCGTACTGCCGGAAAACAAAAAAGTGAAAATCCGGTCTTTTCAATCTTACCAGTTTGAAGTTGAAACACTTGAACCGGTTTCGAGGGTCGCATTGAATCTCCAGAATCTGAAAAAGGAAGATGTACACAGGGGTTCACTGTTTACCGTTGAATCAACTGATTTCCATACTGTCCGGGAATTTATATGCCGACTTTCCGTAGAACCTGATCAGCAGATCAGGAACCACTCTGAAATCGAAATCGCCATGGGCACCACTCACCTCACGGGGGTGATTCATTTCATCACTGAAAGGAATACAGCACGTATCGTTGTTCAGAAACTTCTCCCCCTCTATTGGAACCAGCCGTTTGTCATCATCCGTCACGGAGGCAGTAAAATTCTCGGAGGCGGCCGGGTGCTGTGGACGGCCCCTATCGGCCGTCAAGCCCGGCTAAAAGCGGCACGTGCGATCAGCTTGCTGCCTGAGACTCTGAACGAAAGGCATAAACACTTTCTTACCCTCCAGGTCAACGGGTACATCGAAAAAACAGGTACACCCATCCCTCCGGAACATGATAATAAGGACATAATCGAGCTTTCATCCTTTATTGTCGGGAAAGAAACGTACCAACGGTTCTGCTCTTCCCTGGAAAAACGCGCTGCAAAGGCCGGCGGTGTCGGGATCCGTGAGGTACCGTCTATTGTACGTATTCCTGATTCTCTTTCCAGGGAAATCATCGAATCCCTTTTACAGAAAAAACGGCTAACCCTTCAAAACGGTATGCTTGTGCCTCCCGGCGGTGAACTTACGGTTTCTCCCATGGGCAGGAACCTGTTGGACCAGGCAAAAAAGGCGCACAAGCAGGGTCTTGAACCCAGCCGCATGCCTATCCAGGGGGCACTTAAAGAGTGTAAAAATCTTTCCCGCTTGGGACTGCTTGTGAGCCTGGACGGTTCCATCTTTTTTCATGCTGATACCTATGACATCTGTGTGCAGGATATTCTTAAAGGAGAAAAAAAAGGGGCCAGGTTTACCATACCCGACGCTAAAGAACGCACATCACTTTCCCGGAAATACATAATCCCCCTTCTTAACCGAATGGAGTCCGACGGGTATGTAAAACGGGATGAAAACGAACGCATTGTGATGAAGGTTCCTGACCGGGTGTAGCCACGTTTGAATTCTCTTTTATCCTGTTTCACCGGTCCGATGTGCGCTTCTTATTTTCCTGCCAGAAGACAGTCCATCACCTGTTCCTTCGATACCAGAGAGAAATACTGATGAGCAGTCCGAGACACACAGCTGCATTGAACAGGTAGGACCGTTCTATACCTGCGGTTTCCGCCAGCCTCCCTATGAGTAGAGGGAATACCATGCCCCCTAAGGACATCCATCCGAAGAGGAACCCGGTAACCGTGCCGGGCTGTTTCGGATAGGTACCGGCGCCTGTTGCCATCATCAACGGAAAGAGGGGCGCGATCCCAAGGCCGTAGGTATAGCAGAGTACCGCCTTGATGGCGTTAAAAGGGGTAAAAAGGAAGAGAAGGAGACTGGCCAGGGCAATGATCAGGGCGAACTGTATGATCCGGCATGTGTGGAACCGTTTCAGCAGAACCGGCACAAGGCTCCTCCCGGTGATCACCCCTGCAAGATAGATGCCCACAACAGCGCTGGAAAGACGGATGTTTACCCCCAGTTCCGTTTTAAAATATTCCGCCAGCCAGTAGGAGAATCCGATATCCACCGCAATGGAAAAGAAGATGACCAGGGAGCAAAAAATCACTTTTTTGTTTCGGAAAATCTCTTTTATAGGCAGCCGTGATGTATCACTGGATGCTGAAGGAATGCGTACAAAGAGCACCGCAAGACAAAGTAGACTTGCCAGTATACCTGTTTGAACAAAGGGCCACCTCCATCCAAGGTGCAGGGTGAAGTTTAGAGAAACCAAAAGAGGTGCGACAAAACTGCCCAGGGCGGCGAACATGGTCTGTATGGAAAGGTATTTTTCCCGTTTTTCCGGATACATGCCCAGCATGATGCTCTGTCCGATCGCGCCGATTGTACTGCCTAACAGGCTGAATCCGAAAACCAGGAAGAGGAGAAGCACATACATCCGGATAAATCCTACCAGGATCAGCCCAAGAACTAGAGCAAGGGCAAAATAGAAAAAGAGAAGTTTGCGGTTGATATAATCAGATGCAATCGCCCCTATGGTGGTACCAAAGAGGGATCCCATGGAGAGCATGGTAAAAAACAACCCGGCCTG
>JAJSAL010000025.1 GCA_024274705.1 Spirochaetota bacterium | reverse complement strand
TAAAAAAAGCGATTATAGATGCTCTGAAGTGTCATTACGAAAGTGAGTCCGAAATACCCTGAATCATCCGGCTGCATTACGTTAAAGAAGAAATACTCACCTATGCCTAAACTTTTCTCTCCATCCGTGTTTATCGCTCCCTGCTCTTGCCCGATATTTATCCGTGGCTAAACACAAAAGATGAAAAAGTGGTAATCGCTAAAAATAATTTGCCTCTCGTCGATTTAGTCCCTCATAAACCTGAAGGGAAAAGAAAACTAGGGTTATTAAAGAATATGTTCAGCGTTCCGGACAATTTCACCTACGAGAATGCTGAAATAAATGAAATGTTTTATGGAAAGGGTGTTGAAGATAATACTTGTCAGGATGCTCATTGCTCAAAGTATCGCAAAGAAATACCACATTATGAGTGATGACGCTAAATTCAAACTCTACGATTGTAAACTGATATAGCCGGCTTGCAATATCGATAAAAAGGCGTATACTTTCCATCAGAACGGCAATGAAAAAAGTCCTTCCTATTAATGCAGTTACGCTCCCCGCCATACTATTCCTCTGTATTTCAGTTCTGCCGCTGCATGCCCAGGTCCCGGGTATCGGCGCCGAACAGGAGCGGGTCATAGCCTTTAAGGGCATCATCAATGATATCGAATACTCTCCCTTCGGCTCCTACCTGGTTGTATCCGGCAGGGAGAACCTGATCCGGCTTTACAGCAGCAGCCTCCGGACACTGTGGAACCTCACAGGATCCCAGAGGTACGCGAAAGCAACAACGGTAATGGCATTCACCCATGACGAAGGGTATCTCATCTTCCCTAAGTACCCCTCTCCTGAAGACATAGCCCTCCTGTACCTGAACACCCTTGAAGTTTCCGAGGTCCTCTACGGCCACACCCGGGAGATCCGGGCTATCGGCTTGAGCGGAGACTCGAAGCACCTGGTGTCCTCCTCCAGGGCGGACGACCTGATACTCTGGGAACAGAAAGGCAGCACCTACACCAAAATCGCGGAAGCCGGGGGCCTTAAGGGCAGGATCGGAAAGATCACCTTTCATCCCGAAGGAAATCTCTTTGCCTGTGCACTGTCCGACGACACCATCTCCCTCTGGGCCATAGAACAGGGCAAACTGGAACCCTTAAGCCTTCTTAAACCTGAGCAGCATTACGGCAACACCGGGTATCTCTACGGTCTTGCGTTTTCCCCGGACGGGGACTACCTGGCGGCAGGCTTAAGAAACGAGATAACCATCTGGAAGCGGAACGCCGGATCCTGGGAAGTACACCAGGTTATACCGGATATAGCGGAAGGATACGTGCAGAGCCTCGAGTTCAGTCCTGACGGGTCGTATATCGCATGCGGATTCGGCAGGGGAGTGGTCCGTCTCTACCGTCTGGACGGGAAGGTGTGGGTACCTGCGGACATCCTGGACGCACGGCAGGACTACGTGGAAGACCTGGCGATCCATCCCTCCGGCAGGAGCATAGTCTCTGCCGCCAGCTGGGACAGCGCCCTGGTACTGTGGAAAACGGACAGGTTGAATCCGAATCCCTGGGTGCAGATCCAGGAGGCCCTGGGGGGATCGTTGAGCCGGGCCCAGAAACAGGTACTCACCCGGTTAAAAGCGGAGGAGATCATCGACAGTATCGATCCGTTCATGTTCGAACCGAAGGACGAGTTTGAAACAGAAGATGAATTTACACAGCGGAAAAAGGAGCTTCGGGGGATGCTCCTGAAAGAAGTGCAGACGGAACTGGAACTGGCATACGGCGTGTCCCCCACTGCATCTCCTCCGGGAACCCGGAAGATCATCATGTCCCTTCAGGATTTGGGCACCTATGACATTGAAAAAGAAATCTATCCCGTCCGGGTAATGGACACCCCCGGGACCATCAGGATTTCCAGGAACGAGGCGCGGGACCTGAAGCGGAACAGGGAGAAAGCTGTTGTTACCGCTGACGTCGAACCTTCGGCGGACGGCATCTCCGGTGTGTATACCGGTTTCAGCCTTATCCATCCGAAAAGCGGCAGCCTGTACCCGGTATATCTCGAGGAAAACCCGTTTCACAAAGAGATCCAGGGGGGGGACACCGATGAATTCAGAGAGATCCAGGTAGGTCCATACCTGGTTGTCCAGGGCATTACCTTGGAGACGGTATTTCCCGTACTCTACCGGTATTATGAATCCGCATCCTTGGGAAAAGTGGAACTTTTCAATACCGGGGCAGTGCCTGTGGAAAATATAAAACTTTCTCTGACCATGGACCGGTACATGGATTCAGGCGGTACAGGAGGATTGGATGCACTGTCCTTAGATCTGCCTGCAGGACAAACGGCCGCAGGGGATGTGTATGCCCTGTTCAACGATTCCGTTCTCGCCATCTCCGAAGGAGACACCGTGTCTGCACAGCTTACCGTTTCCTATACCGCCCGGGGGAAGCAGTATGAGGAAGCGATTCCCAGGACCGTCCGTTTCCTCGGCCGGAACGCGGTAACCTGGGACGATGACCGGAAGATCGCCGCATTCATGACTACCAAGGACCCGGCAGTGCTGAAATATGCCAAACAGGCCTCAAGTATCTCCGGGGAAGTACGGGCCCCCGGCCTGGACGCACATATGATTACAGCCATGAAGATATTCGAAAGCTTAAGCGCGGTTCCTATGAATTATACCATCGATCCCTCTTCCCCCTATATCGAGCTTTCCAGGAGCACCGGCAGCGTGGATTTTATTCAGTTTCCCGGACAAACCCTGGATTTCAAGGCAGGGGACTGCGACGACCTTTCCATCCTGTTCAACACGCTCCTGGAATCCCTGGGAATTCCCACGGGATTTATCACCTTTCCCGGCCACATCTATGCGGCGTTTCAGCTCAGGATGTCCCCTCAAAAGGCGGACCAGGTCTTTGCAGGAGAACGGGAGTATATCGTCCAGGACAACCGGGTGTGGATCCCGGTGGAAACCACACTCCTGGGAAAAGGGTTTCTCACGGCCTGGGATACCGGGATACGACAATGGAAAGAGAACGAAGGTCGTGCCCTCCTGTTCAGTACCGGTGAATCCTGGCAGACCTATGAGCCGGTCAATTTTCTGCTGAACAGGGAGGTTCCCCCTCCCGAGGAAGTTCGTGTCACACGGAACTATCTAAATGCGCTTAAGCGGTTTACTTCCCGGGAGGTCCGGCAGTATGAACGGGAGCTGAACAACCGGTCTGAAGGTTCCAGTGACGATCCCCGCTATCTGAACAGCTTAGGGTTGGTGTATGCCCGGTTCGCGTATTTTGACGAGGCCCTCAGGCTGTTCGAACAGGCCGTTTCCAACGGCGAGTACCTGCCGGCCATCATGAACGCCGGAAACATATTCGCCTTTCAGGGCGACATGGACAAGGCCGTCCGGTACTACCTGCGGGCCGCTGCAAAGGCTCCGGAAAACCCCAGAATCCTCCTTACCCTGGGAAAGGTATACCTGAAGCAGGGTGATTATCCAAAAGCGGAAGATGCAATCGGAAGGGCCCGCAGGATCGATCCGGGCATAGCGGTCTCTCTTCCCGAAATCGACCCCGGCTCTACTGGCCGGGCATCCGGGGTTGTGGATCCAACTGACGATCCTGCCTTTGCGGAGTGGGAATAAACAGCCTGCCCGGACCGGCACACCATATCTTTCAGCCGGCATCCAGGGGTTTACAAGGCGGCGGTTTAAGAGATAGACGATGCCGCGCACATTCGAACGTCGTACAGCCCCTTTGATCATTCATCGCAGGGGCCGGTTTCTATCTCTGACAAGTAATTTTTACGGTTTTTTGACGTGAGTCAAAGAAGTCTGAGCAGAACACTAATATAATTAAATCATGGACCATACATTTTGCCCCGGAGCAACAATCCTACGACAGCCGAAACCGGAATTCTTTTCCTGCCCTTCCTGCGGCGAAGAAGTAGAAATCTGGTCCGACGAGTTGAAAGCCAGGTGCCCGAAGTGCGGCAGCAGCGTAATGAAAGACAAGACCTTAAGCTGTCTTGACTGGTGTGCCCATGGTAAAGAGTGCGTCGGCGATGCAGTATACGACCGGTACATGAAAAACCGGGCGCTCTGCGTGAAGAGCATGCTTATCGATGAACTGAAGGCATGGTTCGGGGATGATACCCGGCGGATCGATCACGCTTTGAAAGTTTTAGGTTACGCGGAAACCATGCTGGAAAAAGAAACCGCAGACTGGCATATCGTGATCCCCGCATGCATTCTCCACGATGTTGGAATCAAAACAGCTGAAGAAAAGTACGGTTCTTCAGAAGGACAACTGCAGGAGAAGGAAGGACCGGAGATCGCCCGGAAAATCCTGTTCAAGGCAGGTCTTCAGAAAACGGATGCAGATGAAATCTGCGCTATCATTGCCCACCATCACTCTCCCGGGTCCCTGGACACTCCTAATTTTAAGGTGCTCATGGATGCCGACCTCCTTGTGAACGGGGAAGAATCCATCACATCCAGGAACAATGGGGAAAAAGAGACATTCATCGACACCCATTTTCTCACGGATTCCGGAAAAGAGCTGGCCCGAAAGGTGTTCCTTTAGGGGCGGTTCCGGCGGTAAGGGCCCTTTTCCCCTCTCTCCGGCGGTACCAGGTACTTTTTTCCAAAACCCACCAGGTCCTCCCTGCCCGCTTTTTTCAGGGCTTTCCTCACCAGGTCGAAGTTTTCCGGTTTATGGAAATGCACCAGTGCCCTCTGCATGGCCCGCTCTTCCCTCTCCTTCGCAACATACACACGCCTCATCGTCCTGGGGTCGATACCGGTGTGGTACATGCAGGTGGAAACCGTACCCGGCGTGGGCAGGAATTCCTGTACCTGCTCCGGGATGAAACCGAACTCTTTGAGGAACAGGGCAAGATCAATCGCTTCCCTTAAGCCGCTGCCCGGATGGGAAGTGATGAAGTAAGGAATAAGATACTGCTTTTTACCGGTGTTCCTGTTTATCGCTTCAAATCTCTTCGCGAATTCCTTGAATACCGAAACCGGAGGCTTACCCATGGCATCCAGAACCGCGGTTGAACTGTGTTCAGGAGCCACTTTAAGCTGTCCGCTTACATGATGCTCTACCAGCTCCTTCAACATCCCGCCGTCTTCATCACAGAGAAGGTAATCGTACCGGATTCCCGACCGGATAAACACCTTTTTTATTCCAGGCAGTTCCCGAAGTTTTTGTAACAGCGTCCTGAAATCCGAATGGTCCGGTTCGAGATGTGAACAGGGCACGGGAAAGAGGCACTGCCTCCCGGCACATGCCCCTTGGGTCTTCTGCTTTTCACATGCCTCGACCCGGAAATTCGCGGTTGGACCGCCCACATCGTGAATATACCCTTTGAATTCCGGATCCCGGCTGAACCCCTTAGCTTCTTTGATGATAGAACCGTGACTCCTGGAGGTAACGATCCTGCCCTGGTGAAAATTCAGGGCGCAGAAGGAACATCCGCCGAAACATCCCCGGGATCCGGTTATGCTGAACCGCACTTCTTCCAGAGCAGGGATTCCCCCGGCAGGGTCGTAGGACGGGTGTCCCCGCCTGGTAAAGGGAAGACCGTACACCAGGTCCAGTTCTTCCCGGTTCAAAGGGTATGCCGGCGGGTTCTGAACCACGTGCCAGCCATCGTATTCTTCCGTTAACGCTCCGGCGGAGTAGGGGTCCTGATGAAGGAGGCGTACCCGGGTACTCTCCGCAAATGCGTGGTTGTCACGTTCAACTGCACTAAAAGGAGGCAGCATGACACACCCGGGTACGGACGAAAGATCCCGGGTTTTCCACACCGTGCCGGGAACACCGGTAATCTCTCCTGCTGCTCTCCCTTCCTGTAAGAGAGCGGCGACTTCCTTCATGGGGTTCTCCCCCATCCCGTAGACCACCAGGTCTGCCTTGGCATCCAGGAGTATCGATCTCCGGATCCTGCCGGACCAGTAATCGTAATGGCTCAGTCTCCGGAGAGAAGCCTCGATCCCCCCCATTATGACCGGCACCCCTCTGTACGCCTGTTTTGCCACTGCAGTGTACACGATACACGCACGGTCCGGCCGTAACCCCCCCCGGCCCCCGGGGGAATAAGTGTCTCGCTTCCGTCTTTTTTTTGAGGAGGTAAAGTGATTAACCATGGAATCCAGGTTGCCTGAAGTAATGAGAAACGCCAGGTTCGGCCTGCCCAGTACCCGGAAAGCTTCAACGTCCTTCCAGTCCGGCTGGGATATGATCCCTACCCGAAATCTTAAGTTTTCAAGAAATCTGCTGACAACCGCGGCTCCGAAAGAAGGATGATCTACATAAGCAT
>JAJSAL010000024.1 GCA_024274705.1 Spirochaetota bacterium | reverse complement strand
TTTCCCTCAGCCAGGATTTCTTCGCAGTATTCGGGATTCCGTAAAGTGTGGGAGTTGATAACAGGTATGGTCACCGCTTTCTTAATTGCCTCTGAAGCGTACATGGTCCACACTTCCTGGTAGTACATCGGGTCGAACCCTGCTCCCGGGCTCTCCTGGATACACTGGCTTAAGTCCAGAGCCGCGACACCCGCTTCTTCAAACCGTTTGGCAACTTCGATAGACTCCGGCAGTTCCCTGCCGCCGTGTACCCATTCATCTACCGAATACCGGATTAATACGGGAAAATCGTTTCCGCATTTACCTTGAATGGAAGCAACGATAGCGAGGGGGAAACGCATACGATTTTCAAAACTCCCGCCGAAACGGTCGCTCCGGTGATTCAGGTATGGACTCATGAACTGGGAGAGCAGGTAACCATGGGCGGCGTGGAGTTCTACGGCATCGAATCCCGCCTGCTGAAGCCGCCATGCAGCTTCGGAGAATTCATCCACCAGTTCGATGATTTCATCGGTTGTAAGGACATGTACGGTCTTCTTTGATTCGTCTGCATTGGCATAGACGATTGCCCGGCTTTGGGACCATGGCAGGGAAACCGCCTGGTCAGTAGAGGTAAGTTTTCCTTCCCGGGGAAGGGCAGCCTGTCTTCCCGGATGCTGCAGCTGAACCGCGCATTTTGCACCGTAGGCATGCATCGTATCGGCTAAGCGGGCAAAACCGGGAATGTAATTGTCATTGTCGATCACCAGGTTGGTCACGGTTGAGCGCCCGGTCCTGCCGTTGGGGGAAGTAGCCCCGACAATGATGAAACCGGTGCCCCCCTTCGCGATCTCCCTATGATGAGAGAGATCTCTTTCGCTGACGGAACCGTCTATATGAGAGGAACTGATATCCGTGGGAACATGACAGATCCTGTTAGGTATTTCAACCGGACCGATATTAATCGGCTCGAAAAGATGTTTAAATATGCTCATAGAAATCCTCCTTATTTATGCTGACGCTGATGAAGCCATCCTCATCCTATGAGATTGAGAATTATATGGCTTTCGTGATAGTTCGACCATACGAAATTATACAAGACACCCGAATTCGTGGTGCGGGTCAGACCAGTTGTGGTCCCGGCTTCCGGGGATACCCCCGGGTCTCCTTCCGGCTGCCGCTTTCCCGGTACCTGCCGGGGGTAACACCGGTATACCGCTTGAAGGTGGTGGAAAAGTACTGGCTGGTGGAGAAGCCTAAGTCCATTGCAATGTCTGTTATCGACAGTTCGGTATTCTTCAGAAGCCCTTTTGCCAGCTCTATTTTTTTAGAGATAATGTAGTTTCCCGGCGCAAGGCCCACCTCCTGTTTGAACCGTGCCTTGAAATGCGAAAGGGAGAGACCCGCGATGGATGCGATCTCTTCCAGGCAGGTAGTTTCGTCATGTATCTGGTCATCGATAAATGAGAGTACCTTTCTCATCAGCGGAGATACCCGGGTATCCGAGTGGCGGCGGTCGTCCTGCACCAGGTCCAGGAGGAACCGGAGCGCCCAGTTCCGGATTTCCAGGTTTTTAAGCGGATCATCACTATCGTAGGCTTTGAACATTCTATCCAGATATATTTTAAGAAACCTGTTTCCCTTGAAGTGACGGCTGCTTAAAGTAGAAAGGGCATTCATCAGTTTTTTACATTCCTTAGGGTTCAGATCCAGGAAGGATTCATCCTTTTCCGGCACCCGGACCTGGAACCAGTAGAACCGGCCCCGGTTTTCCGGGGAGGATCCGGATCCATGCTGCTCGTAGGGGTAGATAACCAGAACATCACCTCCCCGGAGGATGTATTCTTTGTCACAGATCGTGTAAGGCTGGACACCCTCGTCGAGAAAGCAGAATTCAATTACCTTGTAATGGGTGTGTTTCGGAAGCTGCCTGTGAGCGAAGGTGTAGTCGTAACGGCCGAGAATGAGAATGTCGTTCATACCAAGAAGGCGGAAATCGATGGTCCTCCGTTCAATAGAGGGAGTAACAGGATCGAGAGAAGTATCTATCATGTATAATATTGTACTGTAGCACGATTGTGAAAGCAATATGTTTCTGCATATCTTATGATATACAAAATTATCACGGAGGTTTAACAATGAAGAAACTGTTATCAGTACTGGCTGTTCTGCTTCTCATCGCAGTATTTGCTTCGCCTGTATTTGCCGGCGGACAAAAGGAAAAAGAGGGAATGACAGTCGGTGTCGTGATTCCTTATGAAATTGGCTGGTTTACCGCGTTTCATGAAGGATTCCAAAAGATCGCGGACAGAGAAAATGTCAAAATAGTCTGGGGATATCACAACTACAACGCTGATGAGGAGACCAAAGCTGTACAGAATATGATCACCCTCGGTGTAGACGCTATCAACGTAACTGCTGTGACTCCTGCCAGTGCTGAATATTCCTGCCGGCTTGCAAACGAAGCAGGTATTCCTATTCAGATTACCGAGAGTGGAATTGCCGAAGGTGAGGGAAAGCCCTTCGCCGATGTGGACTTCAACTGGTACGATGTGTATGAAGAGGTAGCTACCAATCTACGAAAGGACGTAAATGGTGATTTGAAAGTGCTCTGGCTCCAGGGATTCTTAGGTACACCCCCTGTCATGCAGGGTATTGAAGGTTTTAAAAACACTATTCGGGGACTGGACGGTATTGAGCTTGCAACAGACGTTCAGGATGGACAGTATGCCACTGCACCTTCCCTGGACATCACCAAGACATTTATCCAGAGCGGATTGGATTTCAATGTCGCCCTCGGTGCGTGTCAGGAAATTACCGACGGTATGATCCAGGCCCTGAAAGAAGAAAATGTCGATCTGGATGATGTTACTGTCGTAACCGTCAACGGCGGTCCCATGGACATTCAGAACTTCAAGGATGGGGAACTGGATTACGCCTTAAGCCTTTCTCCCGGACTGCACGGCATGATCTGCGCACAGAATCTGATCAACTATCTGAATGACAAACCGTATCAGAAGAAGAGCTATTCTCCCATCGTCTGGACTACTGCGGATAACTGGCAGGAAAAGCTTATTCCCTGGGATGTTGACGAAGCCTGGTTCCCGGTTGTAGACGAATTCGTCAAGACCGGAAAGTATAAACCGGAGCTGAAATCCTAAAAAGGTTACATTCGTAATCAAAAAACGAAGTATTCAAGGGTCTTGAGGAGGACACTCTTCGAGACCCTTTCGGTTAATGCGCGTGTTCCCTGCACGTGTACCTGTCAGGGGGTGCCAATTGGCGGCTGAAAGTATTTTAAGAGCTGAGAGAATAAGCAAAAGCTACCCCGGAGTTCAAGCACTGAGTGATGTTGATTTCGATCTGAGGTATGGAGAAGTCCAGGCTCTGGTAGGTCAGAACGGGGCAGGAAAATCCACTTTTATAGAGATTATTGCAGGATCCCTCCGCCCGGATTCCGGCAGCATTATACTGGAAGGCACAACCTATCCTTCTCTCGATCCCTCCAGTTCGATTGAACTGGGTATCCAGACAGTTCACCAGGACAACCAGCTGGTAGAGGAACTCTCCGTTGCGGAGAATATCTATCTCTACGATCTACCTAAGACCAGATTCGGCCTGATCAATTACAGTGATTGCGAGAAGGCGGCGGATGCCCTGCTGGAAGAACTGGGTATCGCCATGCCTTCCAGTGTTAAAATCGCCAAACTCACATTTATCGAGAAAAAACTGGTCAGTATTGCAAAGGCCTTTTCCCGAAAAGCGAAGATCCTCATACTCGACGAACCGACAGCTTCCCTGGATGCCGGCGGAATACACATTCTGTTCGATATCATCCGGAGAAATGCGAAAAAGGGTTTAAGTGTTATCTATATTTCCCATAATTTAGGTGAGATCTTCGAGGTGTGCGACAGGGTCACGGTGTTCAAAGACGGATTGAAAGTGGCCACCCATGGGGTAAAGGAAATTCCCATGGGGGACATTGTCCGGGAGATGATCGGAAAATCGTCGGATTCTCTGTACAAACGTCAGCAGAGCAGTGCCCAGGCGGGGGGGAAGCCTGCACTGGAAGTGATCGATTATTTCAAGGAAAATGTCGTGGACCATGTCTCCTTCAGTGTCCGACGAGGCGAGATCTTCGGGTTGGGAGGTCTGGTCGGTGCCGGGAGGACGGAACTGGCCCGAATGATTTTCGGTCTCGATCCAAAAGATTCGGGTCGTCTTGTCCTGGAGGGAGAGGACGTTACGCCGAAAAATCCCTTCGATGCCATACAGAAAGGTATCGGGTATCTTACAGAGGACCGGAAATCCGACGGCCTTATATTGGGACGCCCGATCTACGAGAATATCAGCCTTGCCCGGTTCGCAACAAGTAATACCCTGCTGATGAACCTGCAGGAAGAACGCAAAGATACCGGGGACATTTCAAACAAGCTTTCGGTAAAAACACCATCCATAGCCCAGCTGGTGATAAACTTAAGCGGTGGAAATCAGCAGAAAGTCGTCATGGCTAAATGGCTTTTCGCCGGGAGCGAAGTACTTGTTTTCGATGAACCGACAGTGGGGGTTGATGTAGGTGCAAAATCCGAGATCTACCGCATGATGGAGGACCTTGCAAAGCAGGGCAAGATCATCATTATGATTTCCTCGGATAATCCGGAGTTGATCGCCGTGAGTGACAGGATCGGCGTTATGAGATACAAACAGCTGGTCGCAGTTCTCGAAGGTGATCACATTACCGAGGAGAATATTCTCCGGTATTCAATGGGAGTCGACGAAGGGGAATAACAATGGAAAAGAAAGCCATAGTAGGAAAACGAAAAACGAGTATCAGCCAGTCTTTGGCGCTGGTTATCATGATAGCCGCCCTGGCGATTATCGCTACGATCGTTAATCCGAAATTCCTACGGATAACAAACATTATAAATATTTTTCAACAGATATCCGTACTGGGTATCGTTGCCTGCGGGGTGGGGATGCTCCTGGTTTCGGGGCACATCGATATTTCCGTCGGGTCCCAGGTTTCCCTCATGGGTGTGGTAATCGCAATGGTCATTCAGAAAGTACTTGGTCTGCCCGAGGGAAATGTCGAACCCTGGCGGCAGGCACTGGCATATCCCATTGCTATCATCATAACCTTCGGTGTGGGGTTTCTCCTGGGACTGGTCACCGGTATTGTTGTCGTAAAATCCAGGGCAAACTCATTTATCATTACCCTCGGATTTCTCACGGTGTACCATGGTATCGCCCTTCTCGTTTCCGGAGGGGCCTCGTACATGCTCTTCGGACGTTTTGAACTCCTGGGCAGGGGAAGGATTTTCGGCGTCATACCCATATCCATACTGTTTCTTCTGGGGATTGTCGCGGTTACCTACATCGTCTTAAAATTTTTCCGGTACGGCCGTTTTCTCTATGCTATTGGCGGAAACCGGAAAGCGGCCTTTGTTTCAGGCATCAACACGGACCGTACGACTATAACAGGATACATTATCGTCGGTCTGTTGAATGCATTGGCAGCGGTCATCCTCATTTCCAGGGTTGGTTCCGCCCTTGCAACTACGGGGGACTCTTATGCCCTGGATGCCCTTGCATCGGTCATCGTCGGGGGTGTGGCCATTACCGGAGGAAAGGGAACGGCTATAAACATATTTCTCGGAGTGGTTCTCATCGGGCTGATCGGTAACGCCTTGATCATCATGAACGTAAACCCCTATGTACGGGACGTGGTTATCGGCGCAATCATTATCGGTGCTGTCACCATCAGCCAGTATACAGGCGAAGGGGACTAAAAGGAGAGACGGGATGGATAAGATAGATCTTCTTTCAACCATCAAGGGATCACTTTTCGAACAGTTTTATCCCAAGGAGTGGAACCTGGCTAAAATCGATAAATGCTGCAGTATGAAACCCGAAGATGTATTCAAGCGGGAAAAGTGGTGGCATAAAGATTTTACCCCGGTCCAGGCGGATACCCTGGAAGATTTCAATACCCTTATGGGACATGAGATTGCACAGCAGATAAAGCTTGCAAAGGATGAAGGCAGGGATGTAATCGTTATCCTTTCCGCCGGTCCTATGGGCATGTACCGGTGGGCGGCGGAATTCCTCAAGAGCTGGAACGTCGACTGCAGCCATGTGCATGGGTTTAATATGGATGAGTGGAGCGACAGCGAGGGAAATACCCTGCCTGCTTCCAACCCCGGCGCATTTAGGAATGCCATGGAGAGCGCGTTTTACGGCAGGCTGGGAAAACTCACGGTACCGGAGAAACAGCGCCACTTTGCAACGAAGAAAGAACTCCCCCTGTACGGGGAACAGATAGGCATACTTAAGGCGAAGGGTGCTAAGTTCGTACTCATCTACGGTATCGGATGGGTGTTTCACGTCGCCTTCTGGGAGCCCCAGTTCGCAGCGGATTACTTCAGCATGGAAGAGTGGAAGAAGGACACACACCGGTTGGCTGCGAAGCTCCATCCCCTTACTATCATTCAGAATTCCATCACCAGTTTCAAAGGCCGGATTACCCTGGTGCCTGCAAGGGCGAATACTATCGGCCCCGGTATTTTTCTTCAGGCGGACTACACCATTGGTGGAGTAGACGGGTATCTCCCGGCGAGAAAAATGATCTACCAGAGTATGGCCCTGTGGGTGACCCTTAAATACGGTCCGGATATGTGGATCCCCTCGAGTGTAATGCCGGAATACCCGGGTAAGCTCTACTTTATCAAAGATCTTGCCGGTCCGCTGGAACCGGAAGTCAACTAGGACTGGAAAGACGGTTAATTACGCCGGTCTCAAGCGGACCTTTACAGCCCGTTTCGGAAAACTTCCTGGACTCCTTGCCAGGGCGCCGGGCAGGGTGAACCTGATTGGTGAGCATATTGACTACAGCAACTGTCCGGTTTTGCCTGCCGCTATAGACAGGGAAATAGCAGCCTGGGCGGTTCCCCGGGAAGACCGGACTATCCGGATGCTTAGTGATATGCCGGGTTTCCCGGCCAGAGAGTTCGATATCGCACCGGATATCCCCCCCTTCGAAACGGGAGACTGGGGTAACTATGTCAAAGCGGGTGTACAGGAAATGGTCAGGTACGCCGCCGGCCGGCCCGGAAGGGGGAGAGCCTTCCAGGGAATGGATGTGATCTATACCGGGTCCATCCCGTCCGCTGCGGGATTGAGTTCATCTTCCGCCCTTGTCGTCCTTTCTGCAATGCTATTTTGTGAAATAAATGATGTGAAAACGGACCTCCTTACGTTTGCCGGACTGATGGCGGAGGCGGAACGGTACGTGGGTACCCGGGGAGGCGGTATGGACCAGGCCGCTATCCTCTTCGGAAAGGAGGGGCATGCCCTGAAAATAGACTTCGCACCTCTTACGTTCGATCCCGTGCCGGTCCCGGAAGGATACCGGATCATCGTGGCGGACAGCCTGGTTAAGGCGCCTAAGACAAGGGATTTCCTCGATCAGTACAACCGGAGGACCATAGAGTGCCGCCTTGCCGCGGCAATGCTGAAAAAAGGGCTTGAAACGGCATACAACCGGGATTTTCCCGTGGCTGTTCTCGGGGACCTGAAAGGGGAAAAACTAGGCTTAACCGATGGGGAACTGAAAGATTTTTACGAACTGTTTTTTCACGACAACCCCTATACCTCAGGGGAAATTGCCGCATACATCGGCCGGACACAGAGGGAAATGGAAGAAAAGTTCTACCGTCGGAGGGACGGGACTTATTTTCCGGAACCGGAAGACGGGTTCAGGCTTAAGGAGCGTTTCCTCCACGTCATGGGGGAATGGGAAAGGGTCCTTTTTTCCGTGGAAGCCCTGACACGGGGAAACATGGACCGGTTCGGCGTGTATATGAATGCTTCCCACCGAAGCCTTAAAGAGCTGTACCAGGTAAGCTGCGCCGAACTGGATGAACTGGTGGATTGTCTGTGCAATGCCGGTGCCCTGGGAGCCCGGCTCACGGGAGCGGGTTTCGGAGGATGTGCCGTTGCATTGGTCAGGGCCGAAGATGAAGATACGGTAATGAACCGGGTAAGGGAGCTCTACTACGGGGGAAGAGATGCACCGGATGTTCTCTTCTCCTGTGTGGTCTCCCGGGGAGCGGGTTTTTTGCAGAAAAGGAAGGATTAGGGGAGGTTCACATGGAAGAGAAAACCGTCATACTAAAAAACGGGTTTATATTGAACGAAGTAAAGCCCATCGAACATGGTTTTATCGTAATCCGGGGAGAGAGGATAGTGTCCACCGGTTCCGGTGAACCCGACCGGACCGGCGATGAGACCATCGACGTGAAGGGGCTCGTGGTATCTCCGGGATTCATCGATATGCATACCCACGGAATCATGGATGTGGACTTCATGGAAAGTGATATTCCGAAATTGCACAAAGGGTTCGAAGGGTATGCCCGGTTCGGCGTTACACGGGTGGTGGGATCCACCCTGTCCAATCCCCTGGACTCGATTATAGCCCAGGCCGTCAGGATAGGAGAGGCAAAACAAAGCAGTCCCTTTGGGGACATCCTCCACGGCGTTCATGTGGAGGGGCCCTGGCTTGCCCCCAGGTGCCGGGGTGGACACGCCCTTAAGTACCTGAAGCACCCTGAAAAGGACGATGTAAAACGGCTTCTGGATCAAACAGGCGGTATTATCAAGAGCGTTACCTTCGCCCCTGAACTGGATAATTCGGTGTGGCTTACCGAGCAACTCTGTGCCCGGGGCATCGTACCGGTACTGGGACACACCGAAGCTTCTTACGAGGAAGCTGAGAAGGTCATCCATGCCGGGGCACGCCATGTTACCCACATGTACGACACGACCATGGGGTACAGGGAAAATCCCGACGAAGCCCTGGTGATGATGCCGGGAATGGAAACAGCGGTCCTCTATTACGACGAGGTGAGCATCGAGCTTATCGGCTGTCCCGTCCATGTCCCGAAACCGTTTTTCAGGTTCATCGCCAAGATCAAACCCAGGGACAAAAGGGTGATCGTTACCGATTCCCTTTCGGGAACGGGGATGCCTGAAAATACCGTCCTGACGGATAAGGACGGAAGACAGGTATACGTAAAGGAAGGGGTCTTAAGAATGATCGACGAAGATCCGAAGGTAAACGGGAACCTAACCGGGAGTGCCGTTACCATGAATGTAGCCCTCCGGAGGCTTGCGGAGTATGCGGAACTCCCTCTTGCCGAGGCTGTCCGGTGGGGCAGCATCAATCCCGCGGTCACCCTGGGCCTGGATCACGAGACGGGAAGCATTAAAACCGGAAAACTCGCGGACATCATTGTTATGGATGACACTTTCGATATTAAACTAACCATGGTGAAAGGTAACATTATATATAATCAAGGAGGAAAAGCATGAGTACGTACAAAGTGGGAATCTTAGGATTCGGCTGGGTAGCGGGAGCTCACCTGGAATCGTTCTGTAAGATGGACCAATTTGAACCCGTTGCCATCCTGTCCAGGCGGAACCTGGATCCCAAGGAGATCAAAACATCCTACGGAGCAGATGTAAGGATCTATAACGATTACGACGAGTTATTACAAGATGACGATATCGATGTAGTGGATATCTGCACCCCCCATTTTCTGCATAAGGAGCAGACCATCAGGGCCAGTGACGCGGGAAAGCATGTGATAGTGGAAAAACCCATCGCCCTCTCTTTCGAAGACACGAAACGGATGCTTGAAACGGTGCAGAAGAACAACACTATCACTTCGGTATGTTTCGAAGTGCGTTTTATCTCTTCGGCAAAGGCGATCAAGTCCATCATCGGGCAGGGGCTTATCGGTGATGTGTATTACGGCGAAGCCGACTATTACCACGGCATCGGGCCCTGGTATGCGAACCAGAAGTGGGAAGTGGAAAAACGGTTCGGCGGGAGCTCTCTTCTCCGGGCGGGATGCCATGCCCTTGATATGCTCCTCTACCTGGTGGAGGAAGAGGTGGAAGAAGTGTTCTCCTACGGTAATACAAGCACGAATCCGGTGTATAAACCCTATGATTATCCCCTTAATACGGTTACCCTTCTGAAATTCAAAAACGGCATCACCGGAAAGGTATCCTCCTGTACGGACTGCAGCCAGCCCTACGTTTTCAACCTGAATATTGTCGGGAGCGAGGGCAGTGTGAAGAACGATCAATTCTTCTCGAAGAAGATTGAAGGGTTGAATGGATGGACGAAGCTGGATGTGGATCTCATCGATTCCGGTGATGTTTCGGACCACCCTTACGTGGAACAATTTTCCCACTTCGCCGAATGTTTAGGTAACGGTACGGAACCCCTTAACAGTTTACAGAGCGCTTTCGAAACCCACAGGGTGATTTTCGCTGCGGACAAATCTGTGGAGACGGGTAAACCGGTGAGTTTGAAAGAATTTTCAGTGTAAGGAGTCAGCCTTACGGCCTTGCAACGGCCGGATTGATAAAAAACGCCATAATTATAACAGGAGATTTTTTTATCCCCTTGAGTATTAAGGGGCTTTCCATGCAATCATCTGTAAAGATATTTTGTTATCCAGCAATGCTTATCGCAGTCATATTCCTGGTCTTCTCCGGCTGCGCGGGAACACCCGCGAATATACAGGAACCGGCGGAGATAACTGAGAAGAAACCGGTGAAGACACCTGAGAAGGAACCAGCGGCTTCTTCTGTCCAGCTGGAGAAGGAAGCGGAACTGAAGATTACCTCGCGCCTTATGACGAAGAATCGATACTCCTGGCGGTCGTTCAGTATAATTATTTCCGGATGAGTATGGATTACTTCGGCCAGTTTGTATGGGACAATGATTACATCTTTCCCGAGTACCTGGCGAAAATGTTCTGGATCGACCCGGGTCCCTACGAACAGGGGCAGGGTACACTCCTCGAAGCCGGTATGAAAAGCGGCGAGGGGTTGTTCCGCCTCCGCCGTGTCCTGGTGGAAACGACATCCGACGGGGGCAGGTGGTGGGTGGTAGAGATGGAAACGGAGTTTGACCGGCTTTACTTTGAAGTGCTGGTCTCGTCCATCAATGTCCCGGTTTCGATTCGGTATATTCATCCGGAATCAGGTGATGCCCGTGAATACATCACCATCATGGCAGAGCAAATGGAGCAAAGCGGGCTTTCACCGGAAACGATGAAAGAACTTCTTTCAGAGAAGATGAACCAGGAATTTGACCGTGAGAGAGAATACCTTTTTTCAAACCCGGTCATACTTGGGGAAGAGGCCGTCCAGGTTCCCGCAGGAAAATTTATGGCGGTGCATGTGCAGGATGAGATTGCAGGGGATGTGACGACTACAGTCGATTACCGGATATCCCCGGATGTACCCGGTGGTATTATAAGGATTACCTACACCAGCCCGGAGAGCGATAATGCATACGGGACGGAGTTGACGGAAATTTCCCATGGGAACTCCGGGAAGATAGAACCTCGAAACCCTCAATCCCCGGGGCCTGAATTATTACCGGTCTGAAGTTCAGGAAGGACCGGTCCTGTTGATCGAGGAGAAGGGGTTGTCGGAATTCGCAGAACTTATCTGGTACGATACGGAGAACGGAAGCTATTCCTCGGCAGGGACCGAATGGGGAGAAGATGTACGGAGTATCGAAGTTACGGGACTCGCAGGCGGTAGGGTCTGCTATTTCTATATCTCCGGAGATACGGAGTATATAGCCCCGGGCCACACATTCGAGGTACGGCTCACGGAGAATTAAAAAACCGTGTATGGACCGGCTGAAGCTGCAACGTGTGGGAGCCGGTGTCCACGTGACTCCCGGAAATGATTTCAGAGAAAAACATTGAATTACCAGGATATATCCCGCTGTTATCTTCTATGGATGCCTTGAGAAATTCGATAAAAAGGCATATCTTTTTATTGTGGAGTTGTCCATGGAAGCATTTCATCAGATCCTCGAAGAAGAACTTGAAAATTCGTTTGAAGTTAAGGATAAAAAAGCCCTGCACAGGTCGGTCCTTCTCCTGGCTGAGCACATGGTGTCCGGAAAAAAGCATGATAGTTCATTTGAGTGTGTGAATCAAAGCATCGAAAACGTTAACAGCCAACTGGCGGAACTGAAGAGCGATGTCAAAATTCTATCTGAAACCATGAAACTGGGGTTCCAGGCCATGGAAAAGCGGTTCGAAGCGGTAGATAAACGGTTCGAGGCGGTAGATAAGCGGTTTGAAGCGGTAGACAAGCGATTCGAGGCGGTAGATAAACGGTTCGAGGACATGAATCTCAGGTTCGAGGATGTAAATCAACGGTTTGAAGATGTGAACAAGCGGTTTGATGATGTCAACCAGCGGTTCCGGATGATGTTTTCTTTTATAACCATCGGGTTCATCCTTATGGGAGTCCTTATGACGGTATATGAGTTTATCCGGTGATGTATGCAAAGGGTCTGCGAAATGCTGCTCAGGACGCTTGATTATTTGGGGAGGAGGTAGTACCCCGTCATATGGAAGGGCGGCAGGTAGTCTCCACTTGGTTCGTTACGATCATTTTTCTTCTTCTGAGATCTTGAAATCGAAGGCTCTGTTGGATACACTCTGTTTGTATTTATAAACGTGATAACCATGGGCTATCTGTAAAATCAGTATGTTCGCATACGTTGAAAACAAAGAGACGCTCCTATGATTAAAACAAAAATGAAAAAGGATCCCTGGCTTTGGCTACTTCTTGTTGCAGTGCTGGCAACCGGTTTTCTTGCCGGGGGCTATTGGTCCGCCCGGCAACAGATCCAGATGGTCCGCAGCTTGAAATATCATGAACTGAAATCCATAGCCCAGCTTAAAATCAACCGGATCACCGCCTGGCGCAAAGAAGCCGTCTTTGGCGTCCGGGTCTATGCACTGAACCCTTTATTTCGGGAATCCGCCGTACGGTGGCTGCAGGAGGGTGAAAACACCCGTCTGAAAGGGCAGATTCTTAAAGGATGGGAATTAATCCGGAAACATGACGGTGTTACTAACATCATTCTCGCCGGTCCGGATGGCAGCGTACAATTATCGCTGGAACCCGGTGTCGATAAGCTGAGTCCCTATGAAAAAGACATAGTTACGCAAACAGTAACCACGGAAGAAGTTGTATTCAGCGATTTTTTCCGAAGCTCCGGAAACGGTGCCATATATATTGATGTGATGGCGCCGGTTCCCGACGCGGCCGGCCGGCCTGTTGCAGTGCTTATCATGCGACTCGATCCGGCAAAAGACCTGTACCCGCTGATCGAGTTCTGGCCGACCCCGAGCCCTAGTTCAGAAACGATGATCGTCAGTAAGGATGGAAATCAGGTCCTGTTCCTGAACGAGCTGCGGCACGATCCTCAGAAGGCTCTGACCAAACGCCTCCCGCTGACCCGGCTGACAAGTCCCGCGGTTCAGGCGGTTTCCGGCCGGGAAGGCCTTTTCGAGGGCAAAGACTACCGCGGTGTGGCGGTGGTGGCCGATATTTCCCCAGTACCGGGTACGCATTGGTACATGGTCACCAAGGTGGACAAGAGGGAAATCCTGGCTGCTACCCGCAAACATTCACTTATTATCGGAACGATCGTTCTTCTTCTCTTATTGCTGACCGGCGCCGGGAGCGGATTCATCTACCGGCACCAACGGGCAAGAATTTACCGGAAACTATATAGTGAGGAAAAAAAACATAATGACATTCTCGAGGAATACCGGATTATCCTTTACAGCATCGGTGACGGAGTTATTTCGATGGATGCATCAGGCAGAATTCGTCACATGAATCCGGTGGCCGAAAGGCTTACCGGCTGGAGTGAATCCGAGGCACGGGATAAACCCCTGGGCGAGGTATTTCACGTTATCCATGAAAATACCCGCAAAGTGCTGAATGATCCGGGCGGGAGTGTTCTTCAAAAAGGAGGGATCGTGAAGCTGCCCGACGATGCCCTGTTAATAGCCCGTGACGGAACGGAACATCCTGTTGCCGACAGCGCCGCACCGATAAACGGCGAAAGGGATAGACTGGTAGGCATTGTACTGGTTTTCAGTGATGTTACCCAGGAGCGGAAGGCCCGGCGGGCGCTGCGTGAAAGCGAAAGACGCTATCGCAATTTCTTTATGGAAGATATTACCGGTGATTTTATTTCAACCCCCCAGGGAGAGCTGCTGGATTGCAACCCGGCATTTGTTCAGATTCTGGGACTTAACTCCACGGAAGAAGCCAGAAAACACCTGATAACAACCCTGTTTTCCTCACCCGGGGCAGGCGATGATTTTTTAAAGCTTCTCCGTAAAGAGGAAAAAGTAGTTGGTCATGAACTGGAAATGCGGCGTGTGGACGGCAAGCCCATTCATGTGATTGTGAACGTTACCGGAAAATTTGATAACAACGGTAATCTTATTGAAATTCAGGGTTACCTGTTCGACATTACGGAGCGGAAGAAACTGGAGCAGCAGCTCCTGCAGGCACAAAAGATGGAGGCCGTGGGCCGGCTGGCCGGCGGCGTGGCCCACGATTTCAACAACAAGCTCAGTGTGATTATGGGGTACAGTGAAATGGCGTTGGAAGAGAATGCCAGACAGAGGAGCGTCAGGAACGAGTACCTTCAGGAAATCCTGAAAGCCGCGCAGAACTCCGCTGATCTCACCCGCCAGTTGCTGGCTTTTGCCCGTAAACAGATCATTGCTCCTAAGGTGCTGGAGTTAAACGATACCATAACGGACATACTCAAGATGTTGCAGCGGCTTATCGGTGAGGATATCGATCTGGTCTGGAGGCCCGGGACCGGCCCGTTTAAAGTGAAGATCGATCCGTCACAGATCGACCAGATGCTGGCGAATTTTTTAGTCAACGCCCGGGATGCTATTAACGGTGTGGGAAGGGTTGTCATCAGGACAGAGAACGTTGCATTCGATGAAACCTATTGCGCCGGGCATGCCGGGTTTATCCCCGGCGAATATGTTCTGCTGGAGGTAAGCGATACAGGTTACGGCATGGACAAGGAGACCCTGGCAAATGTCTTCGAACCGTTCTTCACTACAAAGGAACAGGGTAAAGGAACCGGCCTTGGACTGGCGACGGTATATGGCATTGTAAAGCAGAATGAAGGCTTTATCAACGTTTACAGCGAGCCGGGAGAAGGGACAACCTTCCGGGTTTACCTGCCCCGGTTTTTCGACGAAGCTTCCGGTGCTCCGGCGGCACCTGCTCCCGGGACGGTTCAGCACGGTACGGAAACCATTCTCCTGGTGGAGGATGATGAAACGATTCTGAAAATGGCCGGACAAATGCTTGAAAAGCTGGGCTATACGGTAGTGGCGGTGGGTACCCCGTTGGAAGCTCTGCATCAGGTAGAAAGGTATCCCGACGACATTCACCTGTTGATCACGGACATAGTGATGCCGGAAATGAACGGACGGAATCTGGCCGACCGGCTCCGTTCCATCAAGCCTTCTCTTAAGTATTTGTTTATGTCGGGATACACGGCCGACGCCGTTACTCACCACGGTATCCTGGATGGAGGCGTGCACTTTATCCAGAAGCCGTTCTCCATCAAAGACCTGGCAGCCAAAGTCCGCGAAGCCCTGGAGGCTGAATAGAAATGCGAAAGCTGTTATTTCGGGTAACACAAGCCGGTCAGTCAGGTAAAGTGATACGGTTTTGAGTTTCGTTCTTCCGGTGATATTCTCGATTACTTTATTCTCAAAGAAGATGTAAAAGCCTATGAAGATTTTCTGATTAACAAACTTACCCGTATAGAAGGCATCAACAAGATACATTCTTCCTTTACTCTTTCCGCGGTCAATTATCACACCATCATTCCTGTAGTCAACAGCATGGGAAAATAGTGCACGCTATCCCTTTCAGCCGGTTGTTGCGCCGTATCCGTCGGTGTATGAGTTTATTCGGTGATAATCATTTTGATTGATTTTTCTGACCTTTCAATGTATAATGAATGCATTAAGTGCATTCATGGAGGCATAACATGAGTCAGATCACCTTGCGTCAGTTACCGGTCAATGTAGAACGCCGGATACGAAAAATCGCAGAGGAAAACCACATTAGCATCAATAAAACGATAATCAATCTGCTACAGAAAGCCCTGGGATTAAAACCGAATGAAACCAGGCAGAGAGACTTATCCGATATTGCAGGGGTCTGGAGTGATAAAGATGTCCGGGATTTCGAAGAAACTCAGAAGCAGTTTAATATTATCGACGATGAGATCTGGTCCTCTGATCGATGATCATACTCGATACAAACGCTTATTCTGCGCTGGCGAATGGAAATGAGAATGTAGTTCGCATTCTCGAAAAGGCGGAACAGGTTCTGGTGCCTTCTGTTGTACTGGGTGAATTATTTGCCGGGTTTTATATAGGACATCATACAGAACAGAATATTCATATGCTGGAACTGTTCCTTTCAAAGCCCGGTGTTCGATGCGCGGAGATAACGAAAAATACTGCGGAACGATACGGCTTGGTCATTACAGAGTTACGAAAACAGGGAACACCCATCCCCACAAATGATGTCTGGATTGCTGCAACTGTGTTGGAAACAGGAGGACGGTTACTTAGCCGGGACAATCATTTTGAACATGTTCCGGGTGTTTTCAGGACCGGGTTTTAGAAATCAATAGCTAATCATCAGGACTATTTCCTCTGTTAGCTTCTATGTTTGCAGCAATTCGAAATGTAGCTGCGTGGCGTCGAATTCGGAGACAAAAGCCCGGAAAAAATTGAAGATACACCATGTAACAGTAGATTGAACATGAGGGTATGGAAGATAACGAATCGATTGGCTGAAATGTGACAAACATCAAAATAGATTTCAGCGCCAGGGTAGATTTCATCCGCAGTATTAGTTCATCTGAATAGTTACCCTCTTTGTACAGGAAGAAAACCGCATGACTATCATCTTCCGGGATGAGAATATACACGTATTCGTACATGCAGGCGGCCAGGAGCTCTATAGTTCTATTAAGCAGCCCGGGATCAAGGCCGGGATATGGCATCAGGTTCTGTTCATGATTGCAGACTACGAACTGCTGATCTTTGTAGATGGAAAGCTTTTGAACAAGAGCCCTGTGCCTGAAGGCCTTCCCGCCAAGGGCCATCTCAACCTGGAAAGTCATGGTGAGTTCTGGATCAATAACCTGATAATAGAATCGATTACCAGTTACCAGGTGATGAAGTAGCATCCGGGCCGGGCTGTACTAGACCGGCACCGCCGCAGAATCTACCCGGGTTGTTTCTTCCCGGCTGAGAATGCTCTCAGGAACAGTTTCACGATTTCATTCAGTACGACGGGTGCAACAGAAAAACCGATCACCCATAGCCAGTCGGAGAGTGGTAAAGGAACCACCTTGAAAAAGCCTGCCAGTCCCGGAGTCATGATGATGAGTACCTGGAGCAGGATCCCCATCAGCAGTGCCCCTACGACATAGGGATTACTGAAGACGCCCAGTTGAAGGATGGACTTTTTCTCATGCCGTAAGTTAAAAGCGTGGAAGAGCTGGGAAAAACTCAAGATCGCGGAGGACAGGGTCTGGGCATGAAGGAGCTGCCGGGGATACCACATTCTGCCCAGGAAATAGATGCCCAGGGTAAGCGCCCCGATAAGAAGGCCGTTTAATACGATATTGATACCGGTACCGCCTGCGAACAGGCTCTCCTTCGGGTCCCGGGGAGGCATATTCATAACCCCCGGGTCTTTCCCGTCCATCTCCCGGGCGAGGGCGGGGAACGTATCGGTAACCAGGTTCACCCAGAGGATGTGGGTAGGACGAAGGGGTGGCACCACGCCCATGAGTATTGCCGTGAAAATTGCGACAATCTCCCCGGCATTACAGGAAAGAAGAAATATGATGGTCTTTTTGAGGTTTTTGTAGATGTTCCGGCCTTCTTCCACCGCCGTGTTTCCACCTCGCCGGACGAAAGTCCCTTAGCAGGATCCACGTCGAAATCGGCAGCCGTCTGTTCAGGAGATCTTTTATACCGCATGGTCTCATTCTGCACTGCAATTCGATTTTAGAAAAGATAATCCGGTGTTTTTTTACGGAATCAGAAGCGCCGCTCTTTCTCCGTTGGCACCGGGAAGGTCACTTTACTGTGGGTAATACCGTTGCGGACCAGCAGTTCAAGGAACCCGATTGCAGCACCGGTGGGGTCGATCACCGGCAGTGAAACCCCGTTCTGCGAAGCTTTTTCCTGCAGGCCTTTTGCAAGACCAAGCATGCCTGTACATCCGAGTACAATTGCTTCAGCGCCGTCCTGGTGTACAGCTTTCTCCAGCTCACCGTAGAGTTTATCCAGGAGACTTCCCTTCTCTAGCAAGTCCAATACCGGTGTGTTGATGTACCGGATGGATGCAAGATTGGATTCCACGCCCATCTTTCTGCACAGGTTCCGTATCATCGGGACAACACTGGGAAGGACGGACACAACGGTAAACCGTCCTGCTAAAAGGCATGCGGTGAGAACAGCGGGCTGGAATCCTCCGACCACGGGAATGGAAACCATCTCTCTCGCGGCATCTACTCCGGGATCTCCGAAGCAGTCCACGAATACGGCATCGATACCCTCTTTTTCAGCTTCCACCACTTTATCGATGATGTCAGGAGAACCTAATGCTTCGTCGTACACACTTTCGATCGAAGCTGTTCCCCTTCTTAAGTTTTTGATATCGACGGTGGTACCGGAAGAGATAAACTGCTTTACCTCTTTCTCTACTTCTTTGTTGAACTGATCGCCGATGATGGGCAGAATGATTCGTATGTCCATTTTCTTTCTCCTGTTAAAAACACCCCGGCCTGCATTCTTAAGCAGGCCGGGGAAAGTGAGTGAAGTGAAAGCGGAGGAATTCTCAGGCAGCCGCTTTTGCTTTGTTCTTTGTCACCATACCGATGATCAGGTATACAACAGCTCCCACGATGATGGTATCCATAGCGGTGATACTGGTGAACCGGACCGGCGTGTACTGTACGATAAAACCGAAAGCGGAACCGACTATCCAGCAGATAAAAGGAATCATTCTGAAATCAGGGGCTTCTCCGATCTTTGAACCTTCATATTTTTTATTCGCTGTGCTTTTGAAGAAGTAGTAGTCGATAATCATGACAGCAGCAGCCGGCGGGATGAGAATTGCCAGGAAGCTTAAGAACGTCTGGAAGCCTGCAGCGGTGTTGATTCCCAGCAGTGCCAGTATGGTTCCAACAGCACCGGAGATCACGGTGATCATCCACTTTTTCAGTTTCGGGAACATGGCGTTGATGGAAAGTGCACCGGAATAGAGGTTGTTGTCATTCGTTGTCCATGCTGCAAGGATGATGGTGATGATCGCAAGAAAGCCCCAGAATCCTGAATTATTCGACAACATTACCTTGGAAAAATCCATTTCCCCTCCGGCACCTTTAACCATGATGCCCGCCAGGATGAGGACCGCGGGGAAACCTAGAAGCATACCGAAAGCCATACCCCAGCCTCCGGCAGACCTGCTTTTAGAATACCGGGTAATATCCGGCGCTATGAGAGCGCCCACGATAAATGAGCCGATAACGACGGAAACAGCCACACCGAAAGGCATTGCCCCTTCGGCGGTGATGTTCGCCACATCCGCAATTGATTTATCCCCGCCGTACACGCTGATTAAAGTAGCGACAAGGATGATCAGGAGCAGCGGGATAGCGATGACACTCAGTTTTTCAATCGCCTTGAATCCGAACATGGCGGTAAGGGTCATGAGAATACCGCCTATGATGATCATCGACCAGATGGGCATGGCTCCCCCTGTAGCAAAGGCGAGGCCGCCGTCACCGAGACCTGCCGCCATGAAACCGAGCTGAACACCAAACCAGCCCCAGCATCCGAAGAACAGTATGAACTGCAGAATGTTCGCTCCGAACCTGCCGTAGGTAAATTTAGCGGAAAGTCCGGTGGAAAGCTTTGTCTGTGCTCCAAGAATTCCCATCAGGATGGCGATTGTTCCCAGAACAACTGACCCGATAATAAAAGCCCAGACAGCGGTACTCAATTTTGCCGGCCCGGCGATCATTCCTGAAATGAGAAACGCCGGAAGGCAAACGGCAATACCCCAGTACACGATACCGATGCCGAACCATCCTTTCTGCTCTTTCTCCGGAACCGGTTGGGCACCATAGTCCTCGAGAATTGATTGTTTTTGTTCTGCCATGGTTAAAATCTCCTCTTTTTATGTGGTTTCACTTTTTTTCATAAGAAGATGAGTTACATCGAGTACAACTTCATCCATCATTGATATAAATGTTTCCCGGTCGGTCATTACCGAGAATTTTTTCTCATCGATTTTTCCTTTCAGATTTCTGAGGAACTCTTCATCGTCGTGGTGATGTTCAATCATCGTTTCGCAGAGACGTGAAACCCCGTCCAGGAGCCGGAAGGGACCGTAGATCGCCGGCTCGTCAATGAGTCCTCTCGCTGAAGTCAGCATGTAAGCGATAAAGTCGATTATGTTCCTGTCCATTGTGCTGCTTCCCATGTCAGGTTTCTCCATGGAAACGGTCCCATTGGATGACGCTTTCTCTGCGCGGAGGAGGGGCAGGTTCGTGCCCCGGATATCCGAGAGTGATAAGCAGTTCCACAGATATATGTTCCGGGATTTCCAGGATTTCCTGTAATGCCTTCTGATTGAAGGAGCGTACAGCACAACTCCCGATCCCTAAGTCCCAGGCCCGAAGCATGATGTTCTGGGCTGCCATGGAACAATCCATGAGTGCCAGAGTCTCGCCTACCTGCCCCATCTTCCGGACGTTGTATTGTTTGTCCGCAAGAACGGCGATCACAGCTTGCGGGTTTCCCAGGAGACCCGGGGAAAGGGTCTTTATCACCTTGATTGTTCCTTTCCCGGTTATGATAATGAAATACCAGGGCTGGGCATTGCCGCCGGTGGGTGCCCATATTGCCGCTAGGCCTAGGGATTCCAGCTGTTCCTTCTCCAGGGGTTTATCTGAAAAGATCCGTACACTTCGCCTTGTCTGTATAATTGTTTCCAGATCCATCTATCTCTCCTCAGGAATGTTTGAGGTCACCCACCGCTTTTACCCGGAACCGGACGGCATTTGAAGGAAGATATGCCAATGGAATCTCTTCCAATTCCACGACGTTCACCGTTGACGCTTCCGCTCCGGCTTTCACAGCCTCTTCTTTCGCGGCGGTTTTTACTTCTTCCAGTACTGTGTCCCTGCCCTTTGTGGCAACGTCGAACACGCCGTCGATGCTTCCGGAGACCTGGGCTATGGCTGCACCGATGGCGTTGGCCACTTCAAAATTTTCGGGTTTGATGACCTCACTGGCTCCTGTCAGTGTTTCCGGGAGGAGGATGCTCCCTCCTCCGACGACGACAACCGGCATATTCCCTGCGGAAGTTTTCATTTTATCGATCACTTCTTCCACCATGGTTTTCATAACTTTAAGGGCACTGTCGATATGCTCTTTTTTAAGTGAACCCGCCTTGGAAGGATCTCCCAGCTTCGCCAATCCCCCGGCAACCGCCACATCCGTGGCGGTACAGGTGTTCCCGCCGAAGACCAGCGCTTCCGTGTGGATACGGTACCCGACGGACCGGGGTCCTATTGTCGTAACGCCGGCCTTAAAATCCACGAGGGAGCCCCCACCGAGTCCTATTGCAAGGAGGTCCGGCATGCGGAAATTCGTGCGGACACCTCCAAGCTCAACTGCAGAGCTGGATTCCCTGGGGAAGCCGTTTATCAGGACTCCCACGTCCGTTGTGGTTCCGCCGACGTCGACGACAATGGCGTCCTTTATACCCGAAAGAAAAGCTGCCCCTCTCAAGGAGTTTGTCGGTCCGGAAGCAATGGTGAGGACCGGATATTTTTTTGCGTATTCGATGGACATCAGGGTACCGTCGTTCTGGGTGATAAAGAGGTCCGCACCGATGCCATGCTCTTTTAGTACGTGCTGAAAGGAACCGTATGCGGTTTCCGCCAGGTTCCGGATTGCCGCATTGAGGATGGCTGCGTTTTCACGTTCCACGAGGCCGATACTCCCGATTTCGTGGGAAAGGGTAACAGGAAAATCATGGCCGAACAGTTCCCGGGCCAGTTCCTGTACCAGCAGTTCCTGCTCGCTGTTGACAGGCGAAAATACACATGATACTGCAAGGGCCTCCGCTCCTTTTTGTCGTATTTCTTCCAGGGCTTTTTTTATTTCTCCGGTGTCTGTTCCGGAAATGAGGGCTCCGTTGTACTCGTAGCCACCTTTTACGATGCCGAAAGAGTAGTGGAGGGCCTCCAGGATATCTTCAGGCCATTCGATAAAGGGCGGTATGGCATATCCCGAGGGACCGGACAACCGGATGACACCCACTTTTGAAAGTCCTTTTCTCTCTACGATGGCATTGGTTGCATGGGTGGTTCCCAGCATGGCATCCATGATGTCCGACTGGTTAACCGCGGAATCCTGTAAAACACGATCTACCGCTTTGTTGATCCCGCTGGAAACATCGGTGGTGGTTGTTTCTTTACATTTCGCTACGACCTTGTTCTTCTCATCCAGGATTACAGCGTCGGTGTTCGTTCCCCCTACATCGATACCAAGTCTGTACTTCATTTCCCGTTCTCCTTTACCAGCTTCTCGATGGGCACATAATCAAGGTCATATTTGAAATACCGCGGCCCTACCTGGGCGAGTCCCGCCTCTGTTCTCCAGAACGGATCACAGGGTATGCCGATAACCACGCACCGGTGGCCGTATTTCAGGCTTTCCGTTGTGATAGGAAATCCTTTCTCCTTGTCCAGGATGGTAATAAGGTCCGGTGTCATTGCCAGGGGGACATCGTCCTTCATCCCGACGAGATTTTCGTTCTGGAAATCGAGTGAAAAGGCAGCTCCTTTATCGGATCCGGTCCCTTCGATGACTACCTTCCCTCTGACGAAACCGGTTGTCAGGTCCCGTTGTACATCGATAATTTTCCCTTCGAACAGACGGAATCCTTTGGTCACTTCGAGAATGCCCTCCACGGGATTGCTCTTTTCCCTGTTGGATTCGATGATCCTCTTTCCGATCTCCCGGGCAAGGGAGATCGTTCCCCGCACTACGTAGGCTTTCAGGTCTTTTCCGCTCATGCAGTAGATGCTGATCATGGATGAAAGGCCCATGGCAACGGTTGCGTTCCGGGCAAGAATCTCCGACCAGTCATTGTTGACAGTCTCCAGAAGGATTTTGTTGCCCTTTTCGTCGCACAGCACCATAGGCGTTACAGAAAGCCCTGCTACGCTGAAGGTGACCATGGGCAATTCCGGAAATGCCCTGCCCATACCGTCTCCGTCGATGAGAGGAAGACCCAGGCAGGCTGCAGTATAAATGGGAATACATGAATTGATCCCCCCGGCTTCTATGGAGAGCACACCGAAGGCTTTTTTCTGCAGATATGTCTCCAGGGAGCGGAAAGCAAATTCCGGTTCCGCTCCGTTCGGCAGTTTCTCCAGCATAACCGCGGGGGCACCCATCATTGCTGAGGGGATTATCAGTGCGTCATCAGGAACCTCGTCTGCTGTAATGAATTTTACCTTTCCGTGTTTTTTAATTGCCTGTTTTGCCATGAGTTTTCCGATATACGGGTCTCCCCCTCCGCCTGCGCCGAGGATTGCGGCCCCTATGGCAATGTAGTCGAGATCCCGTTCTTCGAGATACTGCATATCCCCTCCTGCTTCCTATAAAACGTAGCGTAGCTGCCAGGTCTTTCCGCCCACTGCAAAGAAGGTTTCCATGCTTAGAAGGCCGTCCACTTTCTGCAGTTCCTCATTTAAAAACCTGGTAAACGAGTGCTTATCGTTGAACATTACTACCGCCATGATATCGAACCTTCCGGTGACGGTAACGGCACCGACCACCCCTTTCAGGGCGGCGATCTGGTCACCTGCTTTTATAACCTTCTGAGGTACGATCTTGAATCCGATGAAAGCCGAACTGTGGCCTTCCACGGCACCGGGATCAACCAGGCTGATGATCTGCAGAACGCCTTTTTCCAGCATGTTGTTCACCCGGTTGCGCACGGTGTTGGTAGTAAGGCCAACTTTTCCTGCAATTTCACTGTACGGCGTCCTGCCGTCCCAGAGATAGCGGACAATGTCTATATCTGCTTTATCCAGTTTGTATCCCATAGTGTTATTACGCAAATTAATAGCATATCATTTTGCATTTGTCAAATAAATTTACATTATTTACGTAATAACAAAATGAAGATGGCTTCAAAGCGGAAAGTGCCGAAGCATTTGAAGTCCCGTAAGGAAGAAGAACTGAGACATCCGGAAGTACCGGCAAGGGCGGAAGGAATCTTTATGCATTCGTATTACCATTTACGAGCCGAATATACCTGGCTTAAACAGCTGCAAAGAAAATATGAAGAGGGCGTGTATTGAACTCCGCCGATATGGGATTGTTTTTTTAGGGCATAATACAAGCTTGTATATATATTATTGAAGGGAGACCCGTTTCGATACGTCTCCTAAGCCAACGGCTTGCATGCCGAGAAATTTTCCAGTGGTTTTATCTGCAACTACCCGCCCCTGCAGATTAGCTGCATCACCCATAGGCCAGTGCTGCTTATCGCATCTGACAATGTTATTCACTTCTATACAGTCACCGGCTGCATAGATATCCGGGTCTTCCGTCTGGAGAAACCTGTTTACTGTGATTCCTCCCTTTGTTCCGATAAGAAGAGCTGCTTTTTTCGCCAGCTCTGCATTCGGACGGACTCCAATGGAAAGAACAGCAAGGTCACAGGAGATGTGTTTCCCGTTAGCCAGACCCGCCCCGGTGATTTTACCGTTTTGTCCTGAGAATTCTGTAACTGCAGATACGAACTCGAATCCGATACCTTTTCCTTTCAGGTAATTCTCTACCAGTTTGGCCATCTCCCAATCCAGAAATGGGAGAATCTGGTCCAGCATTTCAACGACGGTTGTCTCAATTCCGGCAAGCTGTAAGGCTTCACAGGTTTCCATACCGATCAGGCCGCCTCCGACGATGACCGCTTTTTTCACCTGAATGACTATTTTTTTTCATACCCTTCTCCTGGAAGTTTTATTATGAACTATAGTTCATAATAAAACTTTATTCAATCTCCGGGTGGATTGCATTACTCTGATTTTTGTTTTAAGGTGATGTGGATGCCCCGACCGGAAAAAAATCGAATGGTAGATTCCCCACCCTTGATCCATGATTTTAAGCCGTCAGGAATTCCGAAAAGGTTCCTCGGCGCAGTAGAGCTTTCTCTGGATGAATACGAGGCGATAAAGCTTTCTGATTACCTGGGGAAAGATCATGCTGCAGGTGCTGAAAAAATGGGTGTTTCAAGACCAACTTTTACCAGACTGCTGGAGCGGGCGAGAAAAAAGATGGCCCGTTTCCTGATAGAAGGACTTCATTTACAAATTGAGGGCGGGAGTGTGCATTTTAAACGGAACATCCTGCAGTGCTCCAGCTGCAGGAAACTGATTAACACCGGTATTTCCGGAAGTATTCGGCGATGCCCCTTTTGTGGATCATCCGGGATAATCGATCTTGCATCAGGATTCGGCCACGGATCTTGCTGCAGACATGCATAGGGAAAATCTTTTATAATGTAACAGGGGTGCAATATGGGTTCTGTTAATGAAATTCTGGAAGAACTCAAATCCAAGGCGCGGCCGGATCAGCTGGAAGGTATGGCAAAATTCGGTATCTCCGTAGAAAAACGTCTGGGTGTAAGAGTACCGGAGTTGCGGAAGCTGGCGCAAACAACAGGAAAAGATCACAATCTGGCCCTTAAACTGTGGAATACAGGATTTGATGATGCACACATAGTAGCTTCCATGATTGCAGAACCGGATAAGCTTACCGGTCAACAGATGGAAGAGTGGGTTTCGGAGTTCAATTCCTGGGATGTGTGTGATCAGGTGTGTATGAATCTTTTCGATAAATCACCTATGGCCTGGAGAAAGGTAAGGGAATGGTCGAAACGGGAAGAAGAGTTCGTAAAAAGGGCTGCATTTACCCTGATCGCCTGTCTTGCCTGGCACGATAAAGGAGCGGAAGATAGTAATTTTACCGATTTTTTTCCGGTTATAAGGGAAGGTGCCAAGGATCAACGTAATTATGTAAAAAAAGCAGTAAGCTGGGCGCTCCGGCACATAGGTAAGCGAAATCCGGAGCTGAACCAAGCCGCCATAGAAGAGGCAAAATTGATAGGTGAAATGGACTACAGCAGCGCCAGGTGGGTGGCAAAGGATGTCATTAAAGAACTGGAAAGCGAAACAGTACAGAAGAGGCTCGCACAAGAAGGCACCTGATGTATAAAAGATGGTGGTGCCGGCATCGATACCTGGGTTTCCGGTAAAGAAGGGAGAGCATGATGTGCCTTCTTTACGGAGATTCCGGTATAAAAAAGCAGAAAGTACTCCCTTTCCCATTACCGTCACTTTCTACCCATACTCTGCCGTTATGGAGAGACACAAAATCCTTGACCAGGGCCAGACCAAGGCCTGTGCCGACATACTCCCTATCGGCACCTGTTTCGATCTGTTCGAAACTTAAGAAAATTCTTTCCTGATCTTCCTTGTTTATTCCAATGCCGGTGTCTGTGACGCAGATGGTAGTTCCCTGTGCATTGCCTTCGGCTCGTAATACTATCTCCCCGCCGGATGGTGTAAATTTAACGGCGTTTGACAGCAGATTATAGAGAATTTGCTTGATTTTTTGCAAATCCCCGTTCATGGTTTCCGGATAGCCGGGCAGAAGTCTCAGGTGAAGTGCTTTATTCTGCTTCGTGAATAATTCCAGGCTCTCGGTCAACAGGTTGCCAAGATCAATCCTGCTGTATTCAAGCTGTAGTTTTCCCGATTCACTCTTGGCAAGGTCAAGAATATCGTTGATCAGGTCAAGGAGATGATTTCCGCTGTTCAGGATATTTTTTAAAAAATCTTCCACATCCCCATGAGCCGTTTTCACACACTCATTCATAAGCAGCAACTCTGAAAACCCGATAATATGATTCAGGGGTGTGCGTAATTCATGGCTCATATTGGCAAGAAACTCACTTTTCGCCTTGTTGGCTGATACAGCCTCTTTCATGGCACCCTCGAGTTCTTTCGTCCTCTTTTGGACCTGTTTTTCCAGGTTCTGTTTATAATAAGTTAACTTCTCATGCTGCTTTTTGACCACTTCCACGGACCTGGCGTATCTGTATGCAAGGTCGAACGCCTGGGTTAATATAAACAGAACGATTGCTATGGGGAACAGGTGTGCCGATCGTATTACCTGATGTGAGTAAAGAATATCATTCAGCAGGGACAGAAAAACAATGGTGAATCCGATAAGAAAGAGAAGGGCACCTCTTTTCTTTTTTAAGAGCGCCTTTAAAATCCTGGCAAACAAATACAAGGCGCTCAGGGCGGAAATGATTTGTACCGAACTTAAAAGACGAAGGAATACCTTCATAGGTGTAAACACTGTAAAGAGGGAAACTGCGGCATAGATAGCCATTATCACAAACACTACAGTTCTGTGTATTTCCTTGGGGAAAGAAAGCCGGACATAGTAGGTAAAAACAATTATTGAAAGATAGAAAGAAATGTATTCGATTTTTGAAAATATGTCCCATGGGATGGATGGGAGCAGGTGTATGATAATTCTCTCACCTGTCGAAATACCCATCAGAAGGATCAGTAAACAGAACAAGCCAAGAAAGAGCAGTTTTAAATCTGTTTTCTTGATGCCGAACTGCAAAAGGTGGTATATGCCCAGAAGGAGAATACCTCCTAAGATGAACGAATTAATGTAGGACATGATATCGTATCGCCTGTGGATGTTATCCGCTGTTCCAAGGTTGATCTGCTCCCATAATCCTCCCCGGATGTGTTCGAAATTTGCAACGTGGATGATTATGTCAAGGTCATCGGAAACAGCCTCATAATCGGCGATGCCGGGAAAGTAAGCCGGAATAGTGGAT
>JAJSAL010000023.1 GCA_024274705.1 Spirochaetota bacterium | reverse complement strand
TTCACCCCCATTCTACCGGTTTTATTGTTATTCCTTACAAAAACTATTATAAAAGCAATTCACTGGATGTCAAGATTTACGAAGAAAATGTGAAGAAAAAAAAGAATGTATAATCCAATGGTAACCTTCATCCGGGACCTTCCAGCCGTGGAAGATCAACCGGCTACCGTTAACTGCTTTCCCGGTAGTAATCAGTTCAGCAACGATTGATCTAAGCCGATAACAGGTAGTATGCGGAAATACAGACACAGCAGGTTGTAACAGTGAAAAATAAGTATGTAGAATTGAAAATACCCATCGAAATCATCACGAAAGTTGAAAAAGTTAAAAAGAATGCCCATGTTCATGGTGACGTTCCTTTCTCTGAATACCTGAATATGCTGATTCTGAAAGCTGTAGATGACGAACTGGGAAGGATCGACCACTACAGGGAGGCCGTGAAGATTTCACGCAGGAAAAAGAAGGGGAAGAGAAAAGTCCTCGTATTTACAAAGAAAAGATAGTACAGCGGATCCCGGAAGTTTATAGCAGATTTTCAAGTCCACGGCTTGCATAAAGATTGCCGGGAAAGATCCTTAGTGAATTGTTGAAATTTTTCCGTGCCTGCTCCGGTTGACCTATTTTACTGTAGGCTGAACCGAGTCCCGTATACAGCCGGAAAAGATCATCCTTGCCAATCAACTCTAAACGAAGGGTATCCAGCATGATACGGATACCCTTTACCGGGTCACCTCCGAACAGTTTAGGAGTGTGCACCTTGGCTGATCCAAGCATGAGCAGTGCCTTACTATTGAAAGGGTCCAGTTCCAGGGCACGTTCAGCGTATTTTTCTACATTTCTCCCCTTCCGGAGGGCGTACATTTTCCCTTTGATCTGACAAAGCCTTCCGATAATATCTGATAAAAGGCCATATCCGTCACTGAACTCCCCTATCGACAGGGACTGTTCGACCAAACTCTCGCTTTTTCTAAAACGCCTTTCAGCGGCTTCCGGATCCTCTCTGGTAAGTAGTTCCATATAGCCCGCAAGATATTCGAGCCTGGCCAGCCAGTACAATCTTTCCTGCTCCCGGGGTATTTGCAGAATTGTACTACGGCTTTCAGAAATAAGACTGTACACGTCATCGGGGTCTTCTTTCTGATTGAACACAGCGTCCTGCGCCTTTCGGAAGTGGTCGTCGAAATCATCGGCAGAGAGATGTATCCCGGCAAAGATGAGAAAAAACAGAAAACAGAAAACGACGTATTTTACATGCATAACATTTAATATAGCAAAACTTTGATTTTAAATCAATATCAGGTTACCTCACTTACAGAAATAACCTGTTACAATATCAGTCCCGGGGATTATACAGTACCACTTTTATTTTCATTTCACATTGACATCCATTCACTGAACGGAAATCAACTTCCCCGTCCAGCTGCTCTTCGGCTAAAGCAAGGATTGTTTCAATACCCAAGGTACCTGTCCGGCGAAAACTAAAATTCCCGGAAACACCTTTGCCATTTACTGAATTTTATTTTCTATTTCCATGAATGTTTCTTTTATCGCAGGATCGTCCGAGTAAGCAGCTTTCATTCCGAGTAACGAGCAGATGACGAACATATTGTTTTTTGTTCTATGATACAGTTCCCGGAGCAGTACATTTTTTTCCTCTAAACTTTGTTTCAGGTTTTCTTCCGCTTTTTTTATCTGCGAAACGTCCCTTGATATACCGAATACCGATTTTACCCGTCCTGAATTATCAGATTCAGAATAAAGCCTCCAGTCCATATACTTTGTTGTTGTTTCGTCAGCTTGTGTAAGGATGAATTCCCTCGGTTTGCCGGTTATGAACACATATTTAATTTGATTAAGAAAGTAATGGTTTGTGTTCTCATCATGGCCGAACTCGCTTAGATTCAGATTTATCGCCGCAGCTACACCGGTCTCACTCAATGCTGACGGGTTCACGTACAGAAAATTACCATTCCGGTCAAATTGAACGATCAGGTCCTGTGTATTCTCGGCAAGGTTTCTGAATTTTTGCTCGCTTATTCTTAGTTTCTCTTCTGTTTCTATGCGGCTGGTGATATCCGTAGCAATACCTCATATTGCATAGACAGTATGATTTTCATCTTTCAGCGGCAGTTTCGCCACCAGGTATGTACGTCTCTCACCGCCGGAAATATTTAAGTGTTTTTCCGAAGTAACCGCCTCCCCCTGTTCCAGCACTCTTTTATCTTCCCGGGTTATCTGTTCACACAATTCCGGGTCAAATAGACATTCACTTGTTTTTCCTACTATTTCATCATAGGACAAATTAAACAGTGAACACATCATTTTATTAACATATGTGTAACGGTAGTTCAGGTCCTTGATAAAGATGTAAGCACTCACATTGTTGAGAATCGCAGATAATTTATTTTCGCTCTCCATGAGCGCCTGCTCAGCTCTCTTTCTCTCTTGTATTTCTTTTTCAAGGTCTGCTGTACGCTTCACGACCTTTTTTCTCAAAGTAAAAGACCATAAAGCAAGGGTGGATGCTGTTATGAGAAAAATGAGAATCGATATGATAACGTATTTTAGTATTGTACCTGCCGATATACCAGGTGATACCAACCCGCCGAACCAGGTTTCATAGATGATATTGTATTGTTTTGTTGCTTCAACAATACTCAAACCCTGACTGAGTTTTTCCAACAGGACTTGGTTCCCTTCCACAACGGCGAAACTGAAAGGTCGATTATATGCCTCAATGACAAAAGTGGAGGCTTCCAGATTATTGAGTTTCATCTGGTCCACCTGGATGAGGCCAACCAGTTTCGGCATAAGGGCTGTATCTCCCCTCCCTGATGCAAGCAGTCTGAGGGCTTCGGAAATGGTATCAACAAAGATTATGTTACCGGGTTTTATAAAATCAATCGAGTTCAGGTAATCATGGGCCTGATCATTTTTCATTACAATTACTTCTTTTCCCTTAAGATCCTCTATCCTTCTGATCTTCCTGGAGTTCTTCCTGGAAAAAAACGCATCATATCCGATAGTGTGAGGGACTGAAAAGTCGAACAATCGGTCCCTTTCAATTGAGTAGGCCATCATGGGGAGAAAGTCAATTTCTCCTGCCAGCAGAGCCTGCAAGGCGTTTTCCCACGTATCAACCGAAATCGTAAGCTCTATTCCCATAACGCGGGTTACGGCTTTCATAAGATCCACGCTGAATCCGTCAGGATTCTCATCCTTATTAACAAATGTGTAAGGATAGTAGTCGTCGACGATGATCGTTTTAAGGCGGGTCCCGTGAACGGATGGTTCGTTCTGCTCCTGAGCGTATAAACAGGTCAGGGTCATATACAGGAGTTGAAGAGTTAATAGTACGAACCGACGGAAACGTAACATTAATGGGTCCTAGGCCTCTATGTACATGGGTAGTATGTCGGCAGCCGGATTTCAATGAAGTTATCTTAGTTTAAACCGTATAGGATACCTTAACCGGACTGCCACCGGGATACCGTTCGCCTCTGCCGGTTCAACCCGGATACCTTTCATGGCTGCCACGGCAGCTTCCGCGAGGCCGTAACCCGGGTCCTTCAGAACAATGATATTCCGGATTTCTCCATATTTATCGATATAGAGTTCCAGAAACACGACGCCTTCGATTTTCTGTCGGTTTGCCAGGGGCGGATACTTGATGCGTGCCAGGATTTCATCGGTAGGCATTGTAGGCGGTACGGAAATCTTATGCTGCGGGAGAAATTCGATAAGGACCGGAGCAGGTTCTTCCACCGGTTCGGATGGCACGGTGTCGGGTTCGGCCACTTCCACCTCTTTTTCGGTTTCGATAATTTCTTCGGCTATGGAATCCCGGGGAGGTACTTTGACTGTCTCCTCGGGTTGCACCTTTTTCTCCCTTTTTTCCGGTTCCGGCGGGGGCGGGATGTACTCCTGGACATCTACCATTTTAAAAATCGTATTGTCCGATCTCCGTTCTTTCTGTCCGGTGTTTACAGTGATGGTAAGGATAAGGATGATGTGGATGAGGGCGGCAATGCCGAAGATGAAGAATTTGATGAGTCTTCCTGTTCTCCAACGTGACCGGGAAGGAATGTTCATAACGCCTGTTCATCCTTTACCACCAGGGACACCACTCTGTGCTGAAGGAGCTTCAGGATTTCGAACACCCCGTCCACATGTTTGTACCGGGTGTTGCGGTCCGCCAGGATGTGAATTCTGATTTCAGGGTCCCGGGCCACAGCTTCCGCAATGATCCCTTCCAGTGCCTTTAGCGCAATAATCTCCCCGTTATAGAATATGGACCCCTCCCTGTCGATCCAGATTTCCAGGTTTTTGTCCGCCTGGGTCACCTCCTGGAATTCGGCTTCCGGGTAATCGATCTTTATTTCCTTCCGGTAATTGATTAAAGAGATAAGCATGATGAAAATCAGAAGGAGAAACGCGATATCCGACATGGAGTTGATAGGGATGATGAGGTTTCTTTTTCTCTTCCGCCTGATATTCATGGAGAGATATCCATCATTCTGAAGGAGAAATTTTCCACGTCCAGCTTCCTCACGATATCCACCACTTTTACCACCGCCTGGTAGGGAACTTCCGGATGGATCACCAGGAGAAAAGTCATGTTAGGCCGGACTTCCAGCCGCCGGGATACTATGTTTTCTACTTCGGTAAGCGAGACTGCATTGTCTTTGTATTGAAAGGAACCATCCGCCTGGAGAGTCACATTGATGATGTCTTTCACATTGAGGATTTTCGTCGAGTCCTTCCCGGGAAGGCCCAGGATAAATCCGGAATTCACATTGAAAACGGCTATAACGATAAAAAATACGATTAAGAGAAAGGCCAGATCACTTAAAGCACCGGATTCGGCAATGTCGATACGCGTTTTTTTCCCGGATCTGATCGTCATTGGACAGGAACCTCCGGTTAGAGTCCGCCTCTATTCCGGGCCAGAAGGGTGTGAGTTACAATTTCACTTCCCGCTTTTTCTACTTCAGCCGTAAACCGGTCCACGATGTGGGCAAAAAAACTGTACCCTGTAATGGCCACGATAGCGATAGCAAGACCGAATGCAGTGGTAATAAGTGCTTCGAAAATTCCTCCTGCGACAAGCTGGGCATTCACATCAGCTGCATTGGCAATGGATTTGAACGCATTTATCATCCCTGAAACAGTGCCGAGAAATCCTGTAATAGGAGCTATGGACCCCAAAGCTATGAGGAGACTGAATCCGTTTTCCAGGCTGCTGATTTTTTCTCCGGCTTCACTCTCCATTGCTTTTTCCATCCTGGCTTCTCCTAAGGAGATGACTTTTATACCGCTTAAGAAAATAGCGGCACCGATTTTCCGTTTATCATACCTCTTCAGCAGAGCTTCCGTTTCCCCGATACTGCCGGCATCGATCTTTTCGATTACAGTCTCAAAGATATCGGTAATGTTAAGATTGTGAAGCAGAAGATAGAACACCCGCTCGATGATAATAGTGAGAGTTGCCACGGAAAAAGCCAAAAGAGGCCACATGGCCCATCCTCCCATGATGATAAATTCTTTAAGACTCAAGGGTTTGCACCTCCTATCGTACTTCTTCGAAAAGCGATCCCGGAAGAAGAGAGTTTAACACATATTCAAGATTATAAAACGCGTATAAGAGCGTGCGTGCTTCCTCGTAGTCCCGCCAGAGGGTTCCACTGTCCCGGAGGGGGATGAGGTGTGCAGGCAGTATTTCCCTTGAATATGCCGGCCGCCAGAAAATACCTGAACCGGGCACTTTTTCTTTACTACCTGCCGCAGGGTCCGGTACTGACCCGCTGTAGATCCATCGTTTTTCTTTGAGACTGAAGGCGGATTTCGCTTCAGGAAAGAGAAAAGGGACGATATCAGTTGAGAAATGGATTCCTTTTTTCGGCCGCTGCAGGAAACGGTCGTAGAACGGGGGGAATCCCCGGTCTTCTTTGAGAAAGCGGCTTATTTCCTGGATACGGTCTACCCGGTTCCGAACTTTCCAGAGTCCATCATCCCCGCGGAAATAGGTATCGTAATACCGGATTTCTCCGGAAACGATTTCCCAGAGTTCCAGAGAATCCTGGATCCGGAAGAGCCAGGCATCCTGCTCTCTCTCAAACAGAAATGCTCCTGTACCTTCGTAGCGGGCTTCGGTCCATCCGTTCGGCCATTCCGCGAAGAGAAGAACCTCGGTTATGTACAGGCGGAATCCGGTGGCCGTCTCTTCTATATCACCATTTAAGGTAATCCCCGGTATGTACGGAGAGGTCAGGGAACCCGTAGAATTACCTTCTGGGGAAACGCGGACAGCAAGAACAGCCCGGCTGTTCCGCAGTGTATGACGGCCCCGATGGGAATACCGCTCTTCTGTTCTGTACCGGACTGATACTGTAGTACAGGATAGAATGATCAGCGATAGAGCAAGAAAGATGAGTAGACGGAATGTCTTTTCAGTTCGCTTCATGTCAGTCCTGCACTCCTGTCAGTATGACAACTGAAACCCTGTACTTGGGATGGGAATAGCGAATGCCGCAGTCGGCCCAGCCCGGTCCTCGCCGCTCCAGATGCTGGTGTCCACACTGTCATCCGGCAGCAGCCGGTATAACACCGGTGAGAGAATGTCCTGCACCGCGATATACCATTCCCATTTCAGTTTTGAATCTTTGAAATAATTGTGAAGGGTAATTTTAATATCCAGCGGGAGAGAGAAATTCGTTCGAAGTATGTCACTGTAATAACTCTTACGGGAGTACATCTCCGCCACAGTGGTCGTACCGTCTTCGTTTTCGATAAGACCGGGAAACATCTCCTTGTCGCCGTACTTACGTCTAGGGGCTCCGGTGGCAAAACTCAGTTTTGTAGTAAAGATGGTCCTGTTGGCAGGTTTCAGATTCACCAGCAGGTTCAGGCTGCTGAACCTGTGGAACCAGGGATAGTACCACTGACCCCGGGGAGAAGAGGAAGATTCTACGCCGTCGGCAATCGGATTGTTGTATCTGGCGAAGATGAATGAATAACTTAACAGCCCATCTACAAATCTCGATGTTTTTTTATCAAGGATGAAGTCTAATCCTGCGGCATGTCCGATGCCGTCGTTGTGGATGATCGTCTCGTTTAAGCCCGTACCCTCATTGAGCACACTGTTGAAATAGAACCTGTCGAACATGTATTTATAGTATGTTTCTATCTTGAACCGGAACCCGAATGGCATGGAGGTTTCGTATCCTGCAAGTGCGAGCAGCGTCTTGGGAATTGCCACATCAAAATCTTCCAGCCCCAGTTCCCGGGAAATTTCACTCGATTCGAAAGGGGTTTTTGAGAAGAGTCCTGCTCCAAGACTGAAGGAGTTTGTCTGGAAAAAGCTGTTCTTCCAGGGTGCAGTAAACGTGAGGTTAAGCCTGGGACCGGGTACCGGGTAGGTGTTGAGATTAAAATCATCAGGCCCCTGCAGGTAGCTGTGATCCAGCCGTACACCTAAGTCCATCCGGAGAAGGTCCGGAACGAGATCGATGCTGGAACTGGCATACAGAAAGGAGTTAAAGACTTTGTTGTCTTCCGCTGTGTTTTCAAAGGCGATATTCCGGTAAACCGGCTGTTCGTCCGCAAAGTCGATAGACCAGAAATCACCTGCGCTGGAGTTGTCCGTAAGGTCCAGATAAGAGCCCAGGCCGAACTGAAGGAGGAACCTGTCACTTAGTGAGAGGTCGAAATCGATCCGTGCCTGCCCGCCGTGCTTCAAGGTGTAGCTCTGGAAGCGTGATTCGGTGCTCACGAAAAAGCTGTCATTTCCGAGGGGGATTAATCCCCCGTACTCGGCCAGAAACTGGTCGCTGTAGAACCGGGTGCCGTATTCCCGTATATACGCGTCGATATCGGACTTCCAGAATTCATATCCTCCGAGAATATGAATCAGCAAATTGTCCGTTGCAAGAAACCGTAAGCCCGTATTGGCAAAGAAATCGGTATTGAGATACCGGAAATCGTATTCGAATCCCACTTCTGTTGAAGTATCTATACTCTCATCTGTAAAAGCGCTGCTGACACCGTCGTTGCCCCAGAACCCGTTTATGTACCATTCAAATTTAGGGTCCGGTTTGTAGCTCGTCTTCATGTAGAAGTCATAGATGTAGGGGGCCCGGGAAATTGCTGACAGCATTTCCATAAGAGTTTCGCTGTCTGTAGCTTCGGCGATGATTCCTACTGCTTTCAGGGCAAGGTCGTAATTGGTAAGCCGGGCCCCGGCAAAAAAACCGAAGGGTTCATTTTTCCCGAAAAGTGCCTGGATGAAAGCCTCCAACGTGGATGTGGAGGAGACTGCGTGAACGCGGAACCCATTTGTTGGAGAGATGGTGGTCACATCCAGGATGCCGCTGGTGGCCTGTCCATATTCGGCGGAAAAAATACCGGTTGAGAATTTTACCGATTCCACTATGTTCGGGTTGAATATGGAAAAAGCTCCTCCCCAGTGATAGGGATATTTGACCACGAAACCGTCCATTACAGCGGTGACACCGTCGGGTTCGCTTCCCCTTACCGAAAGGAAGGCTCCGAAGGCACCGCTGTAGCTAACCCCGGGCAGGAGTTTCACCGCATTGATGACATCTTCGATCACACCGATTTTCGCTGCAGACTGGATAACCTCTTTCTCG
>JAJSAL010000022.1 GCA_024274705.1 Spirochaetota bacterium | reverse complement strand
TTCTTGCCGTGTATTACGATCAGCTCTTTCCCGCAAAAGATGCAACTGTAGGATTCCTGTCATCGCACCTGAGCACACATGGCGGTACCCTCGATATCGGATGCGGTACCGGCTCGTACTGCATTGCCTTGTCTGATAAGGGTTTTTCCTGTACCGGAATCGATCTGAATCGGGACATGATAGACCGTGCCAGGAAGAAGGACCCCGCAGGCAGTATAGATTTCTCTGTGCTGTCTATGACGGACCTGGACCGGCTCGGTTCCCGGTTCAGCGGTATGTACTGCATCGGAAACACGCTGGTTCATCTGGAGAATCACGCCCAGGTAAAGGAGATGCTTCGGCAAACCAGGAATCTACTGGTTCAGGGGGGGGTACTGATCATCCAGATCGTGAATTATGACAGGATCCTGTCAAGAAAGATCGAACATCTGCCGGCGATGCATGCAGGCCCGGTGACCATGGAACGGCATTATGCCATGGACCCTGACGGCAGGCATATAATATTTACCATAAAACTTGAAGAACAGCAGGGCCCTTCCGTGAACCGCCTCAGTGAAAGTACCGCCCTTCTGCCCCTCACTTCCGCCGAGCTGACCGGGTTCCTGCAGGAAGAACATTTTTCTGAAATCGATCTGTATGGAACCTATGAAGGAGGAGAATTCACGGAGGACAGCCCCGCATGTATCGTGAAAGCGAAGGTGTGATGGAAAAGAACAGTCTCATACAAAAAATTCAATCCATTGGAATCGAAAAACTCATCGGGGAGAAACAGATCGTTTTCAGCCAGGGGGATAAGGCCGAAGCTTTCGGATATATTGTCGAAGGGGAGGTGCGGGCTTACAGGATGGATGACCAGGGACGGGAAAAGGAGGTCGGCCGGTTCCTTTCGGGTACCTATTTTGGTGAAGTTATCCTCTTTGCTTCGGAAACCTACCCGGTGTTCGCGGAAACGGTAACTCCAAGCCGGATCCTTTTTTTTCGGAAAGAACGGCTTCTTTCACTTCTTCGGCGGGATGCAGCCATAGCGGAGGGCTTTTTGAAACTGCTGGCCCAGAAATGTCTCTCCCTGAACTCCCAGATGGAAGCCTTCACCTTGAAAACGGTTAGGGAGCGTCTCGCACAGTACCTCTTAAGTCACTGTTCCGGCGGAAATGAGTGTACCGTAACACTCACAATCCCCAAGACACGGTTGGCGGGCAACTTGGGTACCATAAGTGAAACTCTTTCCAGGAACCTGCGGCAGCTCCAGGAGGATGGAATCATAGAAGTGCGGCACAGGGATATCATCATAAAAAACTGTGAACGGTTGAAGAAAGAAATGTCGACTTTTTCCTGATTTTTTGATACAAGTCAAGGATTGCGGATCGTTCTTCCTATACATTACAGATAGACTCATATTTGGAGGAACCTATGGCGGTAAAGCAGACGATAAAACGGGCGATTATCGAGATTGATCGGGAAAAATGTAATGGATGCGGTTTGTGTACCACGGCGTGTGCGGAGAATGCACTGGTACTGGATGATGAAAACAAGGCGGTACTTGTACGGGAACTGTACTGTGACGGGCTGGGTGCCTGTCTCGATGTGTGTCCCACCGACGCCCTTAAGGTCGTGGAACGGGAAGTGGATGCCTACGATGCGAAGGAGGCATATCAGCATGTCAAGAAGACCAGGGGAACAGAAGCCGCACGGAATGTTCACGGGTACGAAGAGATCAAGGATGAGCCCAGGGAACATCCCCAGCACTTCGGAGGCTGTCCCGGTACACTAAGCAGGGAAATAAAACGGGAACCTGCCGCAGCATCCCAGTCTTCCGCGGGTAATGTGCGAGCTCAGTCTGAACTCACCCAATGGCCGGTGCAGCTGCAGCTCTTGTCGCCTGCTGCTCCTTACTTCAACGAGTGCGACCTCCTCATTGCTGCGGATTGTACGGCCTTTGCCCTGGGAAGTTTCCATCAGGATCTGCTCAGGGATAAAAAGGTTGCCATTGCCTGTCCGAAACTGGACGATTCTTCTACGTATATTGAGAAAATCGCTCAGATCATCGGGCACAACACGGTCTATTCGATTACCGTTGCTATCATGGCGGTACCCTGCTGTTCAGGCCTCAATCACATGGTGGAACAGGCGGTCGCCCTTTCCGGAAAGAATATAGCCGTGAAAAAAGTGGTTGTCGATGTAAACGGAGAAATTGTGTAATAGCCTGCTGAACCTGATAAAACAGTGGTCAAACCGGTATCTGTATCCTGATACATCCGGGGTGATCACAGGGGCGTGGGTATTGTTCAAGTGACAGGGTAAGCTATTTCTGGTATGCTGCTCCCTTAAAGGAGTGGCTATGGGAAGCGAAGTGTATCTGCCTCAAATAGAGAACATCGAGAGGGGGTCGCTAAGGGAGGAAATCCAGGCACATCTGGATGACCTGACGAAGCCCCCGGGCAGTCTCGGCCGTCTGGAAGAGATTGCAATGCAGTACTGTCTTGCACGGGGAAGCCTGAGACCCCTTTTAACAAAGAAAAAGATCTACACTTTTGCGGGAGATCACGGTATTACCGTGGAAGGGGTGAGCCCTTACCCGAAGGAAGTAACCGTACAGATGGTACTGAATATGGCCGGCGGCGGGGCTGCTATCAGTGTCCTCTGTAAAAACGCCGGCATCGATTACGCGGTTGTTGACATCGGAACTGCAGGGGATTATTCGGGGGTGCCCGGAGTCATCGACCTGAAGGTAAACAATGGTACTGCCAGCTTTCTGCGAAACAGCGCAATGACCGGCGCCGAGTGCCGCAAGGCCCTTCTTGCAGGAGCTTCTCTCGCGGAACAGGGGGAGGCTGATATCTACGGAATCGGGGAGATGGGTATCGGCAATACCTCTTCCGCGGCCGCAATGTACTCCCTTCTTCTCGATATGGATCCCTATGAAACAGTAGGCGCCGGGACCGGTGCAGAAGGCGAACTTCTTAATCACAAGAAACGCATAGTAGCCGAGGCGGTTTCTTTTCACAGGTCCCGGTGGGATGGGTCTCCTGTCGATGCCATCGGGAGGGTTGGAGGATTCGAAATAGCAGGTATGACAGGTTTTATCCTTAGTGCCGCTTCGAAACGGATACCGGTTGTTGTTGACGGATTTATTTCTTCGGTTGCCGCCCTTGCTGCAATGAAGATGACCTCCGCTGTAGAAGGGTACCTGTTTTTTTCCCACAGGTCTGCCGAACATTTTCATGCCGGGTTTCTTGAATCCCTGGGGGCTGTACCTATCCTGGATCTTGGGATGCGTCTCGGTGAAGGGACCGGGGCCGCCCTGGCAATAGAAATTATTTCACAGGCAATGCACTGTTACAGTGAGATGGCAACCTTCAGCTCTGCCGGAATTTCGGACAGAGAGGATTGAAGAATGGGTGATTGTATAGCATGCCGATAAATATTCCTGATAATCTGCCTGCTGCGGATGTCCTGGCCCGGGAAAATATTTTTACCATGCGGGAATCCCGGGCCCTTCACCAGGATATCCGGGCTCTGAAAATCCTTATCCTCAACCTGATGCCCCTGAAGATCGAAACGGAAACCCATATTCTCAGACTGCTGTCGAATTCTCCTCTTCAGGTGGAAATCGAGTTTCTCCATACCGAGACACATACCTCGAGTCATACGGCCTTTGAACATCTGGAGGCGTTTTATAAGACATTTTCTGAGATAAAGCAGCATAAGTTCGACGGTTTCATCATCACCGGAGCTCCGGTGGAACACATCGATTTTGAAGAAGTAATTTACTGGGATGAATTAAAAGAGATCATGGACTGGTCCGTTCATCATGTATATTCAACGCTTCACATCTGTTGGGCGGCCCAGGCAGGGTTGTATTATCACTACGGTATTCCCAAATATCCTCTTGATCAAAAGATGTTCGGTATATTTGAACACACCCTGAATGACAGGCATGTTCCCATAGTGCGGGGGTTTGATGATGTTTTCCTTGCCCCCCATTCCCGGCATACTGAATTGAGGGCCGAGGATATTCGAAAAATACCGGATCTCCTGGTGGTATCCGAATCTTCGGAAGCCGGGGTCTATATCGTGATGCACAGGAACGGAAGGCACATTTTCGTTACCGGTCACTCCGAGTATGACCCTCTTACCTTGAAGAAGGAATACGAGCGTGATATTAATAAGGGACTGACAACAACTATTCCGAAGAATTATTTTCCGGATAATAATCCAGGTTATCCGCCGGAGGTGCGGTGGCGGAGTCATGCGAACCTGCTGTTCAATAACTGGCTCAACTACTATGTTTATCAGACAACACCTTATGATCTGAAGAGAATCGTATAGTTCCGGTTTTAGGAGGAGAAAAGGTGTTGGAAAAGATTGAAACATCAAAGGCGCCTCCGGCTATGGGTCCATACTCTCAGGCTGTGAAAGCCGGAGCATTATTGTTCGTTTCCGGACAAATCCCGGTGGACCCGGAAACCGGAGTCCTTGTATCCGGCTCCATCGAGGAACAGACCAGGCGGGTGATGGCAAATATCGGAGGTATTCTGAGTGCCGCAGGGATTTCCTTTGACAGGCTCGTTAAAACAACGATATTCCTGCGGGACATGGATACATTCGTCCGGGTAAACGAAGTGTACGGGTCCTTCTTCTCCGGTACGTTCCCTGCCCGGGCATGCGTGGAAGTATCCCGGCTCCCTAAAAACGTGAACATAGAAATCGAGGCAGTTGCAGTTCTCCCCTGATGTTATTATTGACGGCAGCTGCGTAATCTCGGCCGGGGTCCCCATCCCGTCATCTATCCCTTACCCGTGCCGGTATCCCCAAAGACCTGAATTCCCGGGAAAATCCACCTATCTCTTCATCGCTGTAGGGAACCTTTTTTTCGTAATCGGGATCGAGGGTATCCTTCGGCCGGAATCTGTTCAGGATATACACGTCGCACCCCTGGATAAGGTGTGAGATTGTCCGAATATCTCTTTCGCCAATAATACCCGGCACCCAGGTGGTCCTGAATTCGTGGGGTATACCGCTTTTTATAATCCATTCAGCCGAGTGAATAACAGGAGAGGGATCAGCCAGTCCAACCAGGTGGTACCTGCAGGGTGAGGTTTTAATGTCCATGGCAATGTAATCCACCGGCAGATTTTCCAGTCTTTCAGGAACGGTGCCGTTGGTGTCGAGCTTAATCTTATAACCGTGAGACCGGATCCTCTTGACCAGTTCCGGCAGATCCTGGTGTAATGCCGGTTCACCCCCGGTTATCACAACCCCTCCTAGAACGGACGTACGCTTTTCCAGAAACAGCTCGAACTCTTCCAGAGTCAGGGCTCCTTCCGGAATCGCACCGCTGACCAGTTCGGGATTGTGACAGTAGGGACAATGAAGGTTGCAGCCCGGGGTGAAAACCACGGCGGCAACCTCTCCGGGGAAATCGATAAGACTCGTTTTGGTCAGGCAGACTTTTTCAAGAGCCAATCAATGGACCACGAGGGAGTGGAGAATCCTGTTCATTTCTTCGATGGAGAAAGCCCGGAACAGTTCGGTTCCGGTGTCATCAACGAAGATCACACTGGGAGCGGACAAGACACCCTGTTCCACCGCTTCCTGCAGGCCTTCCCCGGAATCTACGTCGACACTCCTGCCTTCAAAGTCGAGAGCAGAGAGATAATCCTTTACAGGAGGACAGTTGGGACATGTTTTGCGGTAGAAGTAAGTATAACCGGCAATATTTTCTATAACGGACATGGGAATACCCGACGGCTTCCGTTCTATGTTGTCTCCCTGATGAACTTCCATATCAGTCATCACCGGGATATATTCCTTCCGGTACCGGTACTCTTCCCGCTTTCCCTTGTTCCAGTTTTTTACGGATCTATAATAACCTACGATTCGGGAATATACTTCATTCGGCGTTCCCTCTACAGTCTGAAGCTGTTCTTTCAGACCGGCGATCTCTTGTTCGATTTCCTGTACTGTTTTCATATGTTCCTCCCAGTTTGAAAACAATGTTTCACTTTGTTCCGGATTTTTTATGTTTCTTTCCGTGTTTAACCAGTTGTTGTTTTTCCCGTTCCAGCTTTTCGATCTTTAACATGATCTCCCTTTCCCTGTCCGCCTTGCACCGTGGACAAGTGAAATGTTCACCCGAAAGATACCCGTGGACAGGACAGACAGAGAATGTAGGGGATATGGTAAAGTAGGGCAGGCGGTAGTTATGGGCGATTGCTTTAACTAAGTTCCTGCATGCCCTCCAGTTATCCACCGCTTCACCTAATAATGAGTGGAACACCGTACCCCCTGTGTATTTTGTCTGCAGATTATCCTGATGATCCAGGGCATCGAATACGTCCTCTGTATAATCCACAGGCAGCTGCGTGGAATTCGTATAGTACGGGTCTACGCTGCCGCCGGTGATAATATCCGGATATCGCTCTTTGTCATGTTTTGCCAGGCGGTAACTGGTACTCTCCGCCGGTGTAGCTTCTAGATTGAAAAGGTCCCCGGTATCCTCCTGAAGGTCCGAAAGACGTTTCCGCATGAAAACCAGGATTTCCTCGGCAAAACTCTTTCCCGCCTCAGTGGTGATGTCCGTACCGAGAAAGTTGAGGAGGCATTCGTTCATACCAACGATGCCGATGGTGGAAAAGTGGTTGTCCAGGTTCTTCAAATACCGTTTCGTGTACGGGAAGAGTCCCGCCTCCACCAGCCGGTTGATCACTTTCCTTTTGATTACCAGGCTTTTTGCGGCAAGGTCCATCAGCCGGCTCAAGCGGTTGTAGAAGTCCACTTTTGATTCTGCCAGGTATCCCATCCTGGGCAGGTTGATAGTAACCACACCGATGGAGCCGGTAAATTCATCGGATCCGAAAAGGCCGCCGCCACGCTTCCGTAGTTCCCGCTTGTCCAGCTGCAGTCTGCAGCACATGGACCGCACATCCGAGGGATCCAGATCACTGTTGATGAAATTCTGAAAATAGGGGGTGCCGTATTTCGCCGTCATTTCGAAGAGCATCCGTGCATTCTCCGAATCCCAGTCGAACTCTTCGGTGATATTGTAGGTGGGAATCGGATACTGAAACCCCCTCCCGTTGGCGTCCCCTTCGAGCATGAGGTCGATGAATTCCCGGTTGATAACATCCATCTCTTTCTGGCATTCCGCGTAGGTGAAATCCAGTTCTTCACCTCCCACGAGGGCGGGCCGGTCCATTAGATCCGGCGGCACTGTCCAGTCCAGGGTAATGTTGGTAAACGGCGCCTGAGAACCCCACCGGGAAGGTGTATTCACACCGAATACAAAACTCTGGATACACTGTTTCACCTCCCCAGGGGTAAGCCCGTCTTTTTTAACGAACGGTGCAAGATAGGTATCGAAACTCGAAAGCGCCTGCGCTCCGGCCCACTCGTTCTGCATGATTCCCAAAAAATTGACAATCTGCTGAATAAGAGTGGAAAGATGTCGTGCCGGCCTGGACGTTATCTTATCCGGCACGCCTCCCAGGCCTTCTTGTATCAGTTGCCGGAGCGACCATCCGGCGCAATATCCGCTGAACATAGACAGGTCGTGGATATGGAAGTCTGCATTGATATGAGACTCTGCGATTTCCTGGTGATAAATGTTTTTCAACCAATAATTCGCAGTAATAGTACCGGAATTATGGAGGATCAGTCCTCCCAGTGAAAAATTAACATTGGCATTCTCATTCACCCGCCAGTCTGATTGAGAGAGATATCCGTCCATTGTGGAATTGATGTCCAGCATGAGTTTATGGGTGTCCCTCATTACTTCATGCCGGGCCCGGTAGATAATATATGCCCGGGCTATCTCCACCTGGTTTTCTTCGATAAGAACGGATTCCACCATGTCCTGAATCTCTTCGATAGCAGGGGCCGAATTGGGGTGGCGTCCTTTCATGAAGATGCCTATTCTGGTTTCTACTCTTTTGGTAAGATCTTCGACAAGCTCTAGATTGTTCTCTCCGGTAACCGCATGAACCGCCTTCCCAATGGCTCCTGCGATTTTCCATCGGTCGTACTTTTCCAGACGTCCGTTGCGTTTTACCACATGTCCTACAACAGAGTCCGCAACCAGCTTCTCGGTTTTCTCTCCAAGAAGCTCCTCCCAGTAGTTGCTGATCTTTTCTGAACTCACTCAATCCTCCAGCCTGAAATGTTACATAGTTACATGTTTGCTTGAAAGTTTTCCAATTTCCCGAATAAACTCCTCTACATTTTCGAACATCCTGTATACAGACGCGAAACGGACATAGGCGACCCTGTCGATATCAAAGAGTTTTTCCAAAACCATCTCTCCCAGTACGGATGATGTGATCTCACCGGTATTCTTTGCTTTCATGATCGACGCATCCTCGATGCTATGGATCATCTCTTCGATTACAGGCTGGGCCACCGGCCGTTTCTCCAGGGAAATCTGTATCCCCCGCTCCAGCTTGACACGTTCAAAGGTCTCCCGTCTGCCGTCCCTCTTGACCACCCGTAAAGGTTTTTCTTCTATATGTTCGTAAGATGTAAACCTGTATCCGCAAGCAAGACATTCCCTGCGTCTTCGTACCGACGTGCCGTCAGCATTCGGTCTAGACTCAATGACCTTATCATTATCCTGTCCACAGTGAGGGCACTTCATACGCCTTACTTTTTCCCTCTACATTTAGAGTATCAGGAATCTTACCACACTATATATTGTGGTGCAACTGTTTTCAATACAATTATCGGAAAAAGATGGATAAAGTTGACAAAATATCTAGTGTTGCTCCTGCAGGCTACTGACGGGGGAGATTCTTCTGGTCCAGTTCCTCTTTGAAGCGCTTTCCGAACTGGTTCCAGATTACGATGAAGAGGGCAGCTATAAGGGGACCTACAAGAAATCCGATAACCCCCAGCCAGATTAAGCCGCCCAGTATGGATAGAAGAACGATAGCTGGATGGAGACCGGACCGGCCACCTAGGAGCTTAGGTTTCAGTACATACTGACTGGCTGAAATACCGGCAAATCCCAGGATGATGATGAGCAGGCCGGCAACCCACCTGCCGGTTGCAATGAGAATCACCCCTGCGGGTATCAGGATACTATTCGTACCGATCAGGGGAATCATGGAGACGATCATCATGAGAATACCCCAGAGAATCGGGGAGGGGAGGCGAAAGATGTAAAAAAGAATACTGCCGAATAAACCCTCTATGACCCCGATGACAACGGTACTGATGGCTGTAGCCCTGGTGATATTGACGATTTCCGTCAGGAGTTCGTCAGTATCTTCGTCTCCTAAGGGAATGAGATCGGAAATCCGTTTCAGGAGAATCGGTCCGTTAAGATAGAGGAAGTACATGAGAGACAGAATGAGGATGAAGTGGAGTATTCCCCTGGAAAGACCGGTAAAGGATCTGGTGGTGAAATCAATAAGCATCTCGGTACCAGTCTTAAGGAGCCTGGAGAGGGCATCCCCCAGCTTGAGGGATTCAGCATACCGGGGGAGGAAATTCAGAACAGGGACATCCTTCAGGAATTCCAGGGAACTGTTGTCCGTTATCCATTTTCTTACTTCGGGTAAAAGTTTTTTTATTGCTGAAAAACCGTCTCCCGCCTCTTGTGCAAAGAGAAATCCAAGCATGGTAAGGAACCCCGCTATGATGAAGAAAAAGATGAGCACCGAGAGAAAAGAAGCAAGCGGAGGTTTAAAAGTCCGGCTCAAGTTGTCGTAGAGTCTCCAGGTCAGATCGGTAAGGATAACCGCGAGAAATATATCCAACAGGAAGGGTCGCAGTACCTGGTAGAAAGCAATGGTGAGCGCGATAAGGAGAAGGATAAAAAAGCCGTCCAGGATGAAGGATCTGGAAAATTTCATATCCTTTTGTTGTAAATCAGCTTCCTGAAAAAGTCAATGAAGTGAACCTATACAGGAGGATACCATGTGCGGCCTGTACAGGGTGGAAGCGCTTTGTTTATAATTCATGAGGAATGAAAATTCTCCTGGATACCGACATAGGCACTAATATCGATGATGCCCTGTGCCTGGCGTATCTCCTGGTTCATCCCGAATGTGAACTCCTGGGCATAACCACTGTCACCGGACAGGCAGAGGCAAGGGCTGCCGTGGCCCGGTGGCTCTGTGCAAAAGGAGGTACTTCGGTACCGGTATTCCCGGGAATGGAGAGGTCTCTTTCAGGCACTTCGATGCAGAATGAAGCTCCTCAGGCGTCATTACTCGCCGGGGTAGGCGAAATCGACTTGTCCCATGTCCCGGGAAACAATCAGCCCTTTTCAGCTATCGATTTCCTGAGAAGCACTATCCGCTCCTATCCCGGGGAAATAACCCTTATTACTATCGGTCCCCTTACCAATGCAGCCGTTCTCTTTCTTCTCGATCCGGAGATCCCCTCTCTTCTCCGGGGGATGGTTTCCATGGCCGGAGTGTTTTCCGACAAAGCTAAGAGTATTCGTCGGTGGGAAACCAACATCATCCTCGATCTTCCCGGGGCGTACACGGTATTCAGGAATGCTCCGGGGAACTTAAAGGTAGTAAGCCTGGATGTGACGCTGAATCTTACACAGACCGGTCCGGAGATGGCACCCTT
>JAJSAL010000021.1 GCA_024274705.1 Spirochaetota bacterium | reverse complement strand
GGATTCTCCCGCGTTCCTGGCTGCAGTCATGAGTTCTTCCATCTTGTCTTTGGGAGGAAAGGTTACCTCACACTCGACCTCCGGATCGCCTGCAGCCTCAGCCGGGGTCCCTTCCGCCAGTACATAGTCCTCGAGATCGTGGGCCTTCCCCCGGTAGAAGGAAATAATATCCTCTTTTAGTTTTTCAGTCTGAATTCCCTTGAGACCGGAGTCACGGATTGCGCTGCTTACTTCTTTCAGGATTAGAGGAGAGCCGTGCCCCCTCCCTTTTCTCACCGTCAGTGTGGCCCGCAGTTTGTCCTCACTCACCTGAATGCCTATGAAAGCATCCCGGTCCCGGGTGATGGATACCTGCTCCAGGGGATTACCCGAGGAAATGGCCTGCCTGAACAGGTCGAGGATTAACTCCTCGTCAATGAGGGCGTCTGTCGGATATTCAAGAGCCTGTACATCCTCAAGGATATCTTCGAAAAACGGTACCGGTGCCTCTTTAGACCCGGGTGAAAAACTGATATAGCAGGTTGCATTGTCTTTTGAAAGTGTCAACTCCCAATCGTGTTTGACAAATGGAACAATCTCGATCCAGTTCTTCCCCCGCCGCACAAAACCGCTCTTTTTCGCAACCAGTTCCCCTTTCTCTTTGGCGACACCCTTGCCGAGATAGAGGGACGGTTCATCTTCCATGGTCGGTATAATCGGTTTTCCGTACACATCTTTGCCGGCTTTACCCGATTTCGGTGCATACACCGTGGCGATCTTTCCCCCTTCTTCCACCCAACCTGTTGCTACTACAGTCGGATCAACATAGACCCGTTCGGGTATTTCCCTTTTCTCGACAACGGTAACAACCTCTTCCTTGGGAGCCATAAAGGGGAGTTTCGGCTTTTTTACCACCTTTTTCTCTGTTTTTACTTTTTCGATCCGGGTAACTATTATCTCCGGAGCTTCGTCGGTTTCAAGGATCTCTTCACTCCGTTCTTTGAATGCATCGGGTATGGGAATCTCTTCCCAGGCATATTCTTCCCGTACCGGCAGTTCAGGAGTATCCCCTTTCGCCAGGAGCACTTTTTTTTCCTCACCGGTTTTTTTCACTTTTGACAGGGTGTTAAGTGCCTCCTCAACAGATGAAGGCTTGAACCCATAGATAATCCCTTCCCGGGCGAGCATGGTGAGAACTTTTTCCAAATCCCACTCTTCACCGTCTTTATCCGGCCGGAAAACAGCATACACTTCCAGCTGGGATTCATCGACTTCGAGTGCTATTTCACCTTTTACCTTGATTTCCGCCATAATCCACTACGATTATTCGTCAAATCCTGCTTTGACCGCTTTCACGAGTTTCGACTTGAGAAGTGTGTTTTCTTTTCTCAACTGTGCAATTTCGAACTGCTGTATTTTTATAGTCTCGATGAGATCCCCCGGTGAAAGGGCACCACAATGAAGCAGTTCCTCCAGGTAACGGAGTTTCATTTCGAAGTCTACTTCAGCCTCTATCTTTGCAGTTTCATAGCTGTCATCGAGAGACTCGAAATCGAGTGGGCTCATACCCTCAGTCTCGTTCTGCAGTATTTTATCGGCAATCCTGTAGATTGCCTGGGAAAGCACCGATTTCGGTTTGTACACGATAAGAGGAAGCCTGGAATTCAATGCGATATCCTGGAGATTATCCATGTAAAGAATTCCAAGGTGTGCCATATCAACATTGAGGTATTCCTTGCAGGAACGTCTCAGTTTGTCCGCCTTGATGGAGTCCTTCGGATCTTCCAGCATGTTGAGTATCAGCATGGGATGAAAAATTTCTATTTTATCCTGGAATGCCGCGTAACTTTCAGGATCGTTTTGAGCGATGTACTCGAGCAAATTAGGTACATACACCCTCTGCAGGGAAGATCCCTTCCTGTTCAGCCCTGCAATGTAATCATGAGCTTTGGTTCCTCGGAGAAAACAGGTACCCATAACGCGGAATATAACATTTTTCAGAAAAAGATATGCATTCAGATTGGCTGTCGGGGTAGGTTCGGTAACCATGATCCCTTTACCTGAAGTAAGGAAAAAATCAATAATATTAAAATGGGTACCTGCTCCTAAATCTATGATAAGATAATCAGCATCCAGGTTCATGAGATTGTGGATAAGACGTTTTTTCTGGGAACTCTTCAGATTTGCGACACCCGGTACTTCCGCATCTCCGGGAATGAACCTTAAGTTTTTATAACCGGTATCCAGGACAATATGCTCAAATTTAAGTTTAGAACTCGTCAGGAATACCCCTATACCCTGCCGGATACCTGACTGACCGAGCATAAGGTGAATGTTGGATCCGCCAAGATCAAGATCGGCAATAACGACCTGTTTATCTGCCTGTGCAAGGGCAATAGAGAGGTTTGTAGCTATCAGAGACTTACCAACTCCCCCCTTCCCGCTGGCAATGGGCAGAATCTGCATCTATTCCTCCTCGACCCGAATGTCCTTCCAGTCGGGCAGATTTCGATCTGAGCCGAGTTCCTGTTCTTTTCTCCTTACCCTATATGATAATATTATGAAAAAGAAAATCAAATCGAAAAAGAGAATGCCCCCTGCAAACAGGAAGAGAAATCCCAGACTTTCCTGAGAGAGGATGTTCCGAACGGCTGTTTCTGCAGAAACATCAGCAACAGCTTGAAACAGGCTGCCGCTGATGTTGAAGAGTCCGGAGCCGAAAATCAACAGCAATACCGGCGGGATCAGATTAAGGCCCTTTCCCAGGGCAAGAAGGGGAAGGAGAACAGCATACCTGGACATATCCCACCATGCAAAAAAGAGTCCGGCCGCCAGAATGAGTTGAATTGAACCCAGCCAGATGAGCAGAATCGAACCAATAGGATTAAAAGAGGAGTTTACCAGCAGCAGAAGCAGGAAATATAGAAGGGCAAACCTTATTACCTCCCATATGGAACCGACAAGAAGGATGAGTTTTCTGTTCTTCATTACTAGCGGAGTGTAAGGATAGTATTTCCCATGGTCAAGGGGCGCTGTATAGACACTACCCTTTTACCCATACATTCTGTGGAGGCAAGGTTGCGTTAAGCTGCCCCCACGGTTCCTTCTGCTTAGCAACCTTGACAAACAAGCACAATCAACTAGAATGAATTCGATTGCTTATGAAAAAGACTACACAACGAAAAGACAAAATAGTATGGTTCGGCGTCACGGCTGTTCTCGTGCTTTTCCTGACCCTTGCCGTGTTTGTCCCGAGTGTTCTTGCCCAGTCAAGAGAATCCGGAACAGACGATTATCTCGAAACCTTCGGGAGTGTATTCAACTATGTATATGAGAACTACGTAGATGAAGTAGACCCCAATACTTTGTTCGAAGGAGCTCTCAGCGGGCTCTTCGAAAGCTTAGATGATCCTTATTCAACATACCTGACAGCATCAGACATGCAGGATCTTTCTGACACAACTTCGGGAAAGTTCGGCGGTGTCGGGCTGTATATTACAAAACCAAGCAGAAGTGAAATCGAGAGCAACACGAATGGCGCTTCTCCTTATGTAAGAGTAGTAGCCCCTATCGAAGGAACACCCGCTACCCGGGCTGGGATAACCGCTGGAGACTACATCACAAAAATAGAAGGAGAATCCACAATAGATCTTACAATAGACGAGGTTGTGGAGAGGCTTCGAGGCACCCCCGGATCGCAAGTAAGGGTAACCCTCTTACGAAGAGAAAAGATTACCTTTGAAGTTGTCCTTACCAGGGATATCATCGAAGTACCTACGATCCGCCACGCCATGATCCATGGTTCCATAGGTTATCTCCGGATTATTCAGTTTACACCTTACACCGATGACAAGGTGGCAGAGGCAATTGATGGTTTTAAGAGGAACGGATACACCGCAGTTATCATTGACGTAAGGAACAATCCCGGAGGCCTCCTGAATGCCGTGGTTGACACCTGCGACCTCTTCCTCTCCAGCGGTACCATTGTCAGTACCCGTTCAAGAATACCCTCGGAAAACAAGGTTTTCACCGCCCGCAGGAGGACGGAAGTAGACGCATCGATCCCTGTAGTGGTACTCATAGACCGGGGCTCTGCTTCAGCATCTGAGATACTGGCAGGAGCCTTCAAGGATCGCAGCCGGGGCTACCTGCTTGGAGAAAAATCCTTTGGAAAAGGATCTGTACAGCAGGTTAAATCTTTCGGCGCCGGCGGCTTCAAGCTCACTACATCGAGATACTACACTCCCTCGGGAATCAATATCGATAAAATCGGTATCTCCCCGGATAAGGAAGTAAAAGAGCCGGAATTGACCGATGAAGAGACCGAGTCCTACCGGCGGCTGATTGAAGAGAATTTGATCCCGCAGTTCGCGAAAGAGAATCCCAGTCCGACAGGATCCGAAATAGACACGTTTGTCATGAATATCAAGAAAGACGGGATTCTTCTGGAGGAACGGATTCTCAAAAGGCTTATTCGAAACGAACTGAATAAAACCAACAATAACCCGCCGGTATTCGATCTCGAGTTCGATATCGTGCTGAATGAAGCCGTGCGGATGATAGAGGCCGGCGAGGTTTCTCCCTGATGACTCATACGGTGATATCCGTACGTACCCATGAGCGAACGGAGTTTGTTGATATAACAGGGAAAGTAACATCCGCCGTATCTTCTTCAGGTGTGACCCGTGGTATATGCAGTGTCTTTGTCCCCCATACCACTGCAGGTGTGACGATCAACGAGGCTGCCGATCCTGATGTGGTGAAAGACATCCTTGAAAAGCTGAACCGGGTCATCCCTTTTCAGAACGGGTATGCACATAGAGAAGGTAACTCTGCTGCACACATCAAAACCACTCTTACAGGATCCAGTGTCACCATACCCATAGACAACGGATCCCTTCAGCTTGGAACCTGGCAGGGAATTTATTTCTGCGAATTCGACGGGCCCAGATCAAGAACCGCTTCGATTACCCTTATCGGCGGCACATGAAGCACTTTCTCCTCCCGGAATCGAGTAATCCACCGGGAGAACTGAAATTAGCAGGCAAAGATTTTCATTACCTGGTCAACGTTCTCCGAAAGAAGGAAGGAGACCGGTTTATCGGGATGGATAAGAAAGGGCTCCGCTATTCCTGTGCTGTTTCTGCCTTGGGAGCTCATACGCTGACCTTGAATGTTGCCACGTCACCTTCTAAGAACGAGGGGGAACCTGATACCAGGATTTCCCTTTATCAATGCATACCAAAGGGAAAAAAAATGGATCTCATCATCCGTCAGGCGGTAGAATCCGGAGTCGCTGTGGTGGTTCCGGTAATTAGTTCCCGGTCCGTACCCCGGTTTAAAGAGGCCGACAGAGGACGGAAGCGGAAACGGTGGATCCGCATCTCCGAGGAAGCGCTCCAGCAGAGCGGTGCAGGTGTCCCCCTGATGATAGATGAGGTCACTGAACTGACGGATATCCACAAAACACCCTGCCCGGGGGATATCAAACTCTTTTTCCATCAGGAACCTATTGCACAGGAACCGCTTCATCGGTATCTTTCTGTAAGCAGCAAGACAATAGACATCGTCATTGGACCTGAAGGGGGCCTAAGTGATGATGAGGTGATATATCTGAAAAAAGCCGGGTTCGAACCTGCTTACCTGGGCAGCCGGGTACTCAGGACGGAGACCGCAGCTCTTAGTGCTGTTGCATCAATACAGATCATTCTGCTGGAGAATACATCGTGGACAATACAGTAATATATGGAAAAAAGAGAATCGACGTACTGGACATACCTGTGGATATCGTTCCCCCGGAATCTTTGGAGAAGATCATCACCGGTATGTTCTCCAACGGTGAATATAACCAGATCGTCCTTATACGGCTCCAGGACCTCATGCGTGCCCGTAGAAATCAGGAATTCAGGTCTATTTTAAAAAAATCGGCTCTGGTACTACCTGTGTCTAAAAGTATAATAAGGGGTGCTTCATTTCTGAAAAATGGTAAGCCCTACCGGTTCATGCCTTTTGAGTTCGTCATACGCCTCCTGGGAATCCTCGAAAAACATGGTCAGTCGGTGTTTCTTCTGAGTTCAGCACAAAAAGACCTGCAGACCTCAGAGCAAAACCTGAAAGCCTCTTTTCCGGGATTGAAAATTGTTGGCCGGTACACCGGGTATTTTCAAAATACCGCCTCTGCGGATATCGTTCTTGCAATAAAAAAAGCGTCACCTACACTCCTTCTGGCCGGCCGGGGCATAAAAGGCAAAGAAAAATGGCTGTACGAAAACCGTCAGCAATTCAATCCCGGTGTTTTTTTATGGTGCGGCGAGTGTTTCGATGTTTTCTGCGGGAAAAAACAGAAAATGTCTAAGTTCGTCTGGGAATACGGCCTGGAATTCTTTCCCCGGTTTTTTGCCAATCCGTTACGCTTTTTCAGAATATTTGTATTCCTATACTACTGGCTGCTGGTGCTGCTGTTCCGTATCCTGAAGCGATAGACCATCCTAGGCTGTCATTTTCAGATACTCGTACACCTCTTTTAACCTGTCATCCATACCTGAAACCAGTTTCTTCCCTATACTGTTCCGGACCAGCGGGAAAAAAGCCAGAACACCGATCACATCGGTGAGAAAGCCGGGAAAGACGAGGAGGATCCCGGCAAACATGAGCCCTGCGAGGGCATAAAACTCTTCCTGAGGGAACTGGCCGTCATGCACCTTTTCGCTGAGAGACCGGGAGACAACATGAAAACTCCTGATTACCAGCCCTACACCTAAAAGAGCAGTACAAGCCGCGCTCCCCAGGAGGAGGTACCGCCCGGCGAAGCCCGATAGATAGAGAAAGATGCCTATCTCGGCGAGGGGAACTAAGGAACACAGCAGACCGATCATGAGGATCCTGAGGATAAATCCCCGGTCAAAAAACATCATCATTACACGCAGACTGAACATGACCGGTCCATCATATCATGTTAGGACCTGGCACAGCAAGCATGTCGAATTTTACAAAAATACTTGCAATCGCCGGCAGGACCTAATAAGCTATTAAAAAAATGATTCGCATCCTCTTCATCGATGACGATCAAACCGTTCAATCCACTCTGCGCTCTCTGCTGCCTGATGAATATGAAGTGCTCTCCGCACTGAACGGCAAAGAGGGTATCCGGGTGGCGCTGGAAAATCGCATAGATGTAATCCTGCTGGACATAAGCCTTCCCGATATGAGCGGATACAGTGTTCTGAAAGATCTCTCATCTTCCATTCACCTTCCGCCAGTAATCATGGTATCGGGATTTCGTGACATTACTCACGTGGTGGAGTCTGTCAAGTACGGAGCATATGATTACAGCAATTCTCAGTTTGGGAAAAATAGCCCACTATTCAGTAAATAACCGACTATGCATTTTTCCATTAACCAGGACTTGGAACCTCCTCGACAAAAAAACAAGTACATGGTGGGGGCAAATGGGTTAGATGGAGAAACAT
>JAJSAL010000020.1 GCA_024274705.1 Spirochaetota bacterium | reverse complement strand
GGTTTTCTGGATTCCCTTTTCTTTTCATGATATAGTGTCCGCCGGAGGATCAGGATGGAAAGTAACGTCATCGCAGAAAAAGCCGGGGAGTATATCGAGAAGGAAGATCACTCCTCTTTCCGGGATGAAGTTGCATCCCTTTTAAAACGGGAAGACTGGACTGCTCTTCATTACCGGTTCTATACCGACCTCTCCTTCGGAACCGGCGGTCTCCGGGGTGAAATCGGCGGCGGTTTTAACAGGATGAACCCATACATTGTGCGCAGGGCAACCCAGGGACTGGCGAATTACGTCCTTCGGCAGCCCGGCACAGGGAGTGCCTCGGCTGTCATAGCCTACGACTCCCGGAGGTATTCCGACCTTTTTGCGCAGGAAGCCGCCCTTGTTCTCGCAGCCAACGGAATACGGACCTATCTTTTCTCGTCCCTGCGTCCCACACCGGAACTCTCCTTTGCCCTCCGGCGCCTTAAAGCCACGATTGGTATTGTTGTAACAGCCAGTCATAATCCCCGGGAATACAACGGATATAAAGTGTACTGGTCCGACGGGGGGCAGATTGTTCCACCTCACGATACCGGGATCATCAGGGAAGTAGGGGCTGTATCCGGCACCATACGGCATATGGATAAAACGGCGGCCTTACAGGAAGGCCTTCTTCGAATGATCGATAGTGAAATCGATGACCCATATGTTGAAATGGTTAAAAGCCATGTACTGAACCCGATGGTTGTGGAGCAGCAGGGGAAAAGCATCAACGTGGTTTACACTCCTCTTCACGGGACCGGGACGTATCTCGTTGAAAGGGTGCTTTCGGAAATGGGTATCAAGGTGATCACTGTACCTGAACAGAGAGAACCCGACGGCGATTTCCCCACGGTATCTTATCCAAACCCGGAAGAGGCTTCGGCCATGAAAATGGCCGTTTCTCTTGGGATATCCGTCGATGCTGACCTTGTCCTGGGAACAGACCCGGATGCAGACAGATTGGGCATCGCCGTTCCCGGGGAAAACGATTTTCGACTCATAACAGGCAATCAGTTGGGGGCACTTCTCGGGGACTACATTTTTTCCGCCATGAAAGAGCGGGGAACTCTGCCGAAGAAACCTGCTCTTATTAAAACGATTGTTACAACGGAACTACAGACCCGTATTGCTGCTTCCTACGGGGCCGAGGTGTACAACGTGCTTACCGGGTTTAAGTATATTGCAGAAAAAATTCGTCAGTTGGAATCATCCGATACCGTGTATGTATTCGGCGGAGAGGAGAGCTACGGCTATCTTGTGGGTTCCGAGGTGAGAGACAAGGATGCAGTGTCCGCAGCCGCTATGACCGTTGAAATGACTTTGTATAACAAGTCGATCGGCAGGACTGTGTATCAGCACCTGGAAGAACTCTACAGACAGCATGGATACTTCGAGGAAATACTCATTTCCCGGGTGTTCAAAGGTGAGAAGGGCCTGAAGATGATGGAGAACCTGATGAACCGGCTGAGAGAGTCTCCTCCTGAACACATTGGTACCGAACCGTTGAAAGAGGTAAAGGATTACCTTTCCGGCACCACGGACTATACAGGTAGTGGGAAACGGGAAAAAAATATCGATCTTCCCTCATCAAACGTGCTGCAGTTTATACTGGCTGATGAAACGATTGTTACCGCCCGTCCTTCAGGAACGGAGCCGAAGATCAAGTTCTATGCCTCCTGCCGGTCGGAACCCGGAATGGAACTCACGGAGGCAAAAGATATCGTACGGAACAAACTCCTGGGCATCCGCGGTTTTATCGAAGGGTTGTTCGGGAAATGATGTGCTTCAGCGTTGAGTTTCCCGTTTCCGCTTGAGCGCATCGATTTCGGCGAACATGTCCCGGATGCGGGTTTCATCGGTAAGTCCCCGGTCTTTCTGGTCCTGCAGGTCCTTAAGGAATCGTTCTTCCATATCGTACAGGTCAGTTTCCAGTGTACCTGCCCAGATAAACCGGATGAGATCTTCCTTCCGTTCTTTCATGGATAAAATCCGTTCCGCCATAACTTCACAGAGATACCAGCGGATATCATCGATTTCAAAATGGTATTCCTGCATCAGTTGATCGATAGTCATACTGCTCCTTTTTAGGGGATGCATAGTGTAACCCCTTAAGCTGTCTATGTCACTGGTGACGTTGACATACTGTTAAAAATACACATAGGGTTACCCAATGCAGTATATCCTGGAAATCGTCCTTCCTGTGGGAAAAGTCTACCTCATTATAGTTGCGGGATTCGTTGCGGTCCTGACGTTCCCTGTTCTGAAAAGAGCTGTTCCTGCCCTCCTTGCAGTAACCCTCAATGTCCTTCTTCCTCTCTATTTTATCCATAGTCTGTCAGCCGGATGGGACAGGGCAGTGGGGAGCGGATGGTACTGGATGATCATTTTTTTCACCGCCTGTGTCGTCATGACGGTTATCCAGTTCTTCCTCGGTAAACTGGTGCTTTTCACATCCGGCATCCGGGAGAAGGAGACAGGCAGGGTCATACTCCTGTTGTCGGCCTTTCATAACGCCGGATATATCCCTCTGCCAATCATCGCTGCGTTAGCCTCGAAAAACGTTCTTGTATACATGTATTTCTATTTTATGGCGTTCAACCTGATGTTATGGTCCATCTCTGTTGCCGTGCTTTCCGGCAGGTCCGGTTCCCGGGTGCCGGTGCGGTCCGTACTGAACGGACCGATTCTAGGAATATTCGCCGGTACTGCTGTCGCGTTGCTTGGCTGGTACTCCAATGTTCCCCGGGGAATACAAATGTCGGTAGAATTCGGTGCAGGTATTTCCCTCCCGGTTATCCTGGTTCTCGTTGGAGCAATCATTGCATCCATACCCAGGGAAGATATCTCCTTCAGAAAAGAATTTTTCTGGCTCATTCTCATCAAGATGGTGTGTTATCCCGGTGTGATGATCCTCCTGGCCAGGTTAATTCCGATGAACGGCCTCGAGCCTTCCCTCGCTTCCGGTATCCGCCTGGCGCTGGTGCTGGAGGCTGCGGTTCCGCCGGCAACGAATGCCATTCTTGCTGCAAAACGGTACGGGTCGGAAAAACATGTCAGAGTGGTAGGGGGCGATGTCGTGTATACCTATATCGCATCTGTTCTTACCCTGCCTTTATTCCTTGTAATATCAAGTCTGGTATACAAATGATAAAAAGATTTCTCTCGGTGTACCAGGATTCGTCAATACGCTACCTCTTTATAAGCATGATCGCTTTCGGTGCATCCTTAGGGCTGTACTACGGTGTGCTCAACAATTACCTGTATGAAGTTCTCTCTATCGGCAAGTTTGAGCGGGGCATGGTGGAAGTACCTCGCGAACTTCCGGGGATCCTGATGTTCCTCATCATCGGAGGATTGTCCCGTTTTACCGAAAACCGGCTTATCCGTATTGCCTTTATCATCAGTATCGCCGGTGCAGCAGGGCTGATATTGACAGCCGATATACGGGTCCTTGCCATCCTGATGATCGTGGTGTTCAGCACCGGGGAACACATCATGATGCCCCTTCGTCAGTCTATCGCAATCCATGCTTCAAAACCGGGCATGGAAGGGCTCGCCATGGGCAGGGTGGCCAGCGGGAATAACATTGGTATGGTAATGGGAAATTACCTCGTTCCTCTTATCTTCTTCCTTGCGGCCAGATTCATCCCTCGTTCCGATTCGGTGTCATACTACCGGATCATTTTTATCGCAGCCCTGGCGTTCATCGTCATCGGCTATCTCCTTACGGCTAAAATGAAAGACCGGCATGTTCATGTAAGGAGGCGGAAACTCTATTTCAGAAAAAAGTACACAAAATACTACATCCTTGAGATTTTTTTTGGAGCCAGGAAACAGATATTTCTCACTTTTGCGCCTTACGTGCTTATCCTCATGTACGGGGCCAGGGCCGGGTTGATTGCGACCCTGTACGGCATCTGGTCGTTCTCCAATATTTTCATCAACCCGGTTATGGGCAGGCTGATTGACAGGTTCGGTTACAAAAAAATCATCGTCATAGACACGGCTGTCCTGTTTTTCCTGTACCTCCTCTACGGATATTCCCACCGGATGTTCCCTGAAAAAACTGCTTTTATCATCGTATGCGTCGTATTTGTCCTGGACGCAATCCTGTTTGCCGTGGGACTAGCCCGGGCCATGTATGTTAAAACCCTTTCCGAATCAAAAGAAGAGATAACTTCCACCCTTTCCACCGGAATTTCCATCAACCACATAGTGAGTATTGTTATAGCCGTGGCAGGCGGCCTGTTGTGGGAACGGCTGGGGATGGAGGTCCTGTTTCTTACAGCAGCAGGGTTTTCCGTCGGATCTTTTGTTTTTTCCTTAAGTTTGCCGAAGGGGGAAAGAGAGTATGCTTCCGATGATTGAATTTTATAAAAAAATGTGTATTCTTACATAATAAAGTGCTGCTTACGTGTTTAAAAGGTCAGGGGAATGTTGCAAAAGATAGCCTTGTTTTTATTTTTTCTCGCATGGACAACAGGTTTTACTTTTGCCCAGGAAGACACCCTTAAAGCCCGCGTTGCTGTTCTGCCCCTCTCCAACGAAATAGGAGATTCTCAATACGATGTAATAGGCGGAACCATCGCGGATACAATCGAACTTACCCTGAAGCTGATAGGGTCGTACACGGTAGTTGAGCTTCAGGCTCCTTCAGGTCAACTGGATGTGGAAACTCTCAATCAGTTTGCCCGGGAAAACCGGCTGGACAATGTGATATTCGGTATAACTTCGAGAGGCGCCGACGGAACTATCGTGTTCGATGTTTCGGTCTACGATAGGGTGGAAAACGAAGTTATTTTAAATCACCAGGAAACAGCTGCCACGTTCTTTGACACATTCGATGCCGCGGATGCCATGGTTGTGTCCATCGTAGAATCTTTCAGCGATACCCACATCGGGTGGGGTACCATCGTTCTGGCAAATGAGGGTGCCCGGGGAGCCTTCGATATCTACATAGACGGAACGTATTTCGGCAGTTCCAAGAAGAGTCTTCCCAATATCCTCATCGGACCGCGGAAGATTACGTTAAAGCAGGATCGCCCCTTCGGTGAAGTGGTCATAGCGGAGGAAGTAATCCAATTGGCTGAAGATGAGACATCCATCATGACCTTTTCCATCGACTCTGTTACGCCTATGGAGAGCAGCGGGTTCGGGGCCATTGAACAGGCGATACGGAATGCCTGGCAATCGGGAGACGATACCCAGGTGGAGCAGCAGTTTGCCCTTGCCTTTACCCTGCTGGAAAAGGCCTCTGCAAGTTCGGGCCTGGAAGAACTTCAGAACACGTATTCCCGGTGGTTCCGGGATTTCCGGAACGGCGTTGTCCCGG
>JAJSAL010000019.1 GCA_024274705.1 Spirochaetota bacterium | reverse complement strand
AGTGGTTTCCCCTCCCATGCGAAAGAATATACTAGCAAACTAGAAAGATGTCTAGACTGGAGATATTAGAGTTTTATAAATCACCGGTGTTTCTATTCATAGAGTCAAACTGAGAATTGCTGCACCACGGCATAAATTCCCACCCAACATTAATCGAAAATACCTCCGTACCATTTCTACTTGATGCCCGATCCGAACAGTGTTAATATTATTTAGGTGTAGAATATATATGGCAACGAAAAAAGATATTGTCCAAACAAAAAATCCAAAATCGGGCCACTACGTAAAGATTGATAGGAATGCAGGAAGAATAGTCAGTCATAAAGCTACAAAAGGACCATATAAAAACATCCCGATCATAAGAAAAAAGTCAAAATGATTCCTTATTCTCCTCTTGACGGAGATGTACTCACAAAACCAATACAGTACAAGCCTAAGACCTGTTTTATTATGACTCAACTCGGAAAATCTATCTCTGAAGAACTAAAAGAGATAAGAAAGTCTATTTTGGATAATCTTACAACGATTGGTTTCTCCGAAATTGACGCCGGTAGTATTGTTACCGGCAGAGATTTCCTACTGAAGATATGGAACATAGCTCTCGCAATTCCGGTGGGTATTGCGATTATTACTGAACTATTTTCTCCACAAACAATGGCAAACATCTTCTATGAGATCGGTTTGCTTCATGCTCTTGGCAAAGAAACCGTCGTCATTAAAACCCCGAATAGCAAAGTACCTTCGGATTTTGTACGAACGGAATACATACAATACAACGGCGAATTCACTGTAAACTTCAGGAAATATCTGGATAATCTTTTTGAAGTAGCTGATTATTATTCTACACTTGCAGAATCAACGAAAAAGAATCCCCTCCTGTCTATCGATTATTACAAAAGGGCCTACCTGATTTCCGGGCTTGAGAAATATAAAGAAGCCGCGGGAGAACTATTTTATAGCGGCTACCTCGATAATGTGTTAAATTCACTGAATATAACGGCTTTAATTGATTTTAGTTGGTTAGAGAATTGAACATAAAGCATTTTTTCGGCACTGCATCTATAGAAAGAAATGATATGTGAATTGCGGACATATCGCGGGGAAGAGCCATGACAAACAAGAACGGAAGCAAAGCAGTGCGGGTCCTGCGCCGGATCGCGAGAATCTCTTCCGGGGTCACCGCAGCATTGATTCTCCTCATCTTCATCGGTGAAGGTCTAACTGAAAGGTTTGGCCCTGTTCTTAACCTGTCTGTACGTGGAACCGCAATGATGATCGCATTTTTCACTGTATGGCTGGGACTGCTGCTGGGCTGGAAGTGGGAATTGTACGGCGGATTACTTACGGTCTGCGGAGTGGCAGCCTTTTACCTGTTGGATTATCTCTTCTCGGGAACACTCCCGAGAGGTCCTTTCTTCCTGATATTTGCGTCTCCAGGTTTGCTGTTCCTCTATTGCGGGCTGCAAACCCGTAAGAAACCGCAGTCCGGGAGTGCCTGACCCAGCAACCTCCCCGGCGGCACATTGACAAGAATTTCCGCCTGCTGCAACATGGAAGCTATACTGTACTCCCATGGAAAATAGCTTATACATAGGTACCAGCGGTTATTCATACAAAGACTGGGTAGGTCCGTTCTACCCGGCAGGGACGAAATCCTCCGATTACCTTTCCCTGTATGCAGAATACTTCGATTTCGTGGAACTCAACTTTTCCTATTACCGTCAACCGGAAGCGCAGTCGATGAAGAACATTGCAGGGCGGGTCCCCCGGGACTTCAGATTTTCCATCAAAGCCCACCGGAGTCTTACCCACCGGCGGGAATCGGATTGGAAAAAAGAGGCATCGGTATTCCGTAAAGGTATCGAACCCCTCGGTCTGGCCGGGAAACTCGCGGCAGTCCTGGTGCAGTTTCCCTACAGCTTTCATTACACCCGGGAAAACAGGACCTACCTGGGATTACTATGTGATGAACTGGAAGACCTCCCTGTTGCCCTGGAGTTCCGCTCCGGCGAGTGGCAGCAGGAGAGGGTATTCCGGGAACTGAAACACCGGAATATCGCCTGGGTTTCAGTTGACACGCCGGCTTTGCAGGAGCTTCCGGAACCCATAGCCGTGGCAACCTCAACCGAACGCGGTTATATCCGTTTCCACGGCAGGAACTCCGAAAACTGGTGGAAAGGGACCGGTACCAGCAGGTACGACTATCTCTATTCGAAGGAAGAACTGTCAGACTGGTCCGGGAATATACAAAAACTCCTGAAGGAGACGAAGATCCTTCTTATTGCGTTCAATAACCATTACAAGGCACAGGCTGTGAAGAATTCCATCGACTTAGGTTTACTGATAAAAGAGTACCTGTAAACTCTCTTCACCCGGCATTTCCTGCGGGATGCAGGAGCTTCCCGGGGTTATTCCCCCTCCGGGAAAAAAACCGTAAAGATAATGTACACCTGGTCTTTAGATATCTTGGTTCCTTCCGCTTTCATAGCCCCCACAGCGGCATCTATCGACAGGGAAGGATCCGCCTGTTTCATGGACACAACTTTGTCCACCATTGCCGGATCCATCTCCTTGATCTTGCCGAAGGCTCCGTGACTGCTCACCAGGACTGTGGAGGACTTAAGCCGTGCCACTTCTGTTTCCAGGCTGTCGTGGCTGGTCTTCAGGTCGTCGTAATTACTCTTGAGTGCATCGTGAGCGGCTTTCAGTTGCTCGTAATCTTCAGTGAGCTCCGCAAGATCCTGTTCCAAAGCTGAATTCTTTTCCCGGGCTTCGGTATCGGCGGCTTTCAATTGTCCCACGATTTCAAGCGCTGCTTGTTCCTTAGCCGCAATTTTTCCCTGCGTTTCGAAGTCTGCGGCCTTCAGCCGCTCCAGGGTTTCATCCACGGCGACAAGTTTCTTGATTATATATTCCGGATCATGGGTTTGAATAAAACGTACCGGATCGGCTACCGCCTCCACCATCCGCTCAGCCAGAGCAACTTCACTAAAAAACTGTCCCTTAAGCCGGACGAAGAGTTTTCCGATCAACATGCGAAAATCGTACTCCAGATAGTTTTCATAGTAAAACTGCATCCCCGACGGAAGATACTGTGTTAAATCCGTTCCCATATATGTGAAAGACTCCGGGATGATGATCGATTCGATACGGGAATCCGCCAGACCGATGCGGAGGGACTTGATCTTGATAAACTCAAGTCCTTCAAACTCTTTTCGTAAGTTCATGAGAAGTCCGGCCTGCCGGGCAGTGATGTCGGAGCCGATAAACTCGAACCTGTTTCCAGCCTGATCTTCAACGACATACACGGTTGTGTCCTGTTCTTCGAAACTGTCGATCACTTTATATCCGTACTGAGTTATATCAATACCGAATGCATTTGTTATCAGAAGTGTCAGCAGAACCAGTAACAGTAACGCTGTTTTTTTCATACCTTCCTTCTCCTACTGTAAATCGATGAGGATTTTGTCAAAGGGAGCCATTGCAGCATCCTCGGAAGTTAGTTCAACGAGAGACGCCGTTATTTCACGGGACGTTACGTTGAACCGGATCGTTGCAATAAGATTATCCTCCTGCCTGAACACATACCCCAGGTCTCCATCCCGCACCGCATGAATCTTATCTATATACACGATTATTCTTTCCGGGTTTCTGGCATCCAGCACATATCCGTTTTCCCGGCTGGAGGACACCAGGTGATCCAGGGCATAGAGAAACTGATCTATCTCCAGGTTCCTATCGGTCATGATATCCGCCATTTTGCTCCACAGGTCCTCATACTGTCCGAACACGAGAAGCCCCAGGTACTCCAGCCGGTCCATGGCAGGATCCACGGAATTCTCATAAGGGATTTCCTGGAACCTTGTAATAAGGAGGGACATATCACTTAAATATTCCCTCAGCTGACGGAAGTCGTTCAACGTGAGGAGATTTTCCTCCTGCAGTACTTCTCTGTAACGCTTCATTTCCACATCCCTGATTTTCCTGGAATCCATGGGACGGCTGATAATTCTCCGGAGATCGGGGGAATCGAAATCAGGATTGTATTTAAGAACCAGCCGGGCGATTTCGTTGGTGTGTTCCCGGTTAAGCCGGTTGACTTCGTTGGTGTGTTCGCGCTTAAGCCGGTTGATCTCGTTGGCCTGGTTCCTACGGAGCTGGTTTACAAAGGAATCGTGGTATTCTTTTAAGGTTGCGATTTCCTTGTCCCTGGTTGCCTCCAGTTCATCAATCCGGGACTCATAGTAACCGACAGTCTCCGCCGTTTCCATTTCGAAGCGGCGCTGCTGGCTGTCCAGTATTTCCTGCTGCGCTTTCGCCCGTTCCACCAGCTGAGCATCGTAGGCATCGATATTAGCCTGTATGTCCGCTATCCTGGCCTTAAGCTCATCGATCCGGGGCTGATAATCCGCTTTCACAGCCTCGATATCCGCACTTTCCTTGTCCTGAATTGCCGCCTCCCTGGTGCGCAGTTGGGCTGCAGACAGCCCCTGGTTCCGGAGAAGGACGATCCGTCTCTTGACATCTTCATTTATGTAAGTGATCTCCTGGTTCATCTGTTCCAGGAGGTCCTGCAGCTCTCTCTGGGCAACGGCAAGCTGATTCTCGAACTTTTTTGCCCGGTCCAGAACGTCTTTCAGGTTTACATCGGCGAAATCTTCGATATTCACAGGGACCCTTTTACTCTCCTTTTCGATGTAACGGGTCACCAAAACGGAACCTGCTGCAAAGATGGCAACAAAAAGAACGATCGATATCCACACGATAGGGGACCTGTTCTTTTTTGTCTTTGCAAACTCCCGGTCCAGCTGGTACATTTCCTGTTTTTTATCTTTTGAACCGGTATCCTTGAGAAAAAATTGTTTGCTTCGAACGACGAGATCTTTTATTTTGTCGTCATTGTCCATATTCCGTTCCATCCTCTCGGACATTTCCTGTCTTTCGTCCTGAAACGAAAAACTTCGGCCAGGGGCAGTACACAAGCCTTGAAGTGCTTGTAAGCCCGCGGCCAGTCACCGTCGTAGTATAATTTCAACCCTTCTGAAAATTCATCCAGACTCTTTTCGACTTCATCATCGATAACTTCTTTCTTAGCGGGCCAGTACACTTTCTTTCCTTCTGTCTTCCCTTTGACCTGCACGATATCCAGCTCTACAAACCGGATATCGTCAGAGACGGATTCCGCCTCTTTCCTGACATATTCAGAACAGATCACCGGCACCTTGTAGATCCTGGTAAGTCCTTCCAGCCGGGACGCCGCATTTACATTGTCGCCGATAACGGTATTCGTCATCCGTTTACTGGATCCGATGTTTCCGTAGAATACCTGACCACCGTCGATTCCGACACCGACCTCAATAAGAACAGCCCGGTAGACCCGTTCTTCCGCTTCCGTCATGGCGCCGTGCTGCCGGATCAGCTCTTCCCTCCTCTCATTCATGGTCCTGCGCAGGACCGCCGCTACTTCCTGGACACTGTACGCAGCCATGATGGCATCGTAGGATTTATTTCCCTTGTGCCCGGAGAGTGTTCCGAATACCGCCAGCAGGGCGTCACCAATGATAGATCCGATAATGCCGCCACTCTCCCGGATATGATGGATCGCCTTTTCATAGTGCATATTAAGAAGGCTGATGATATCGTTCCCCAGGGTCTCAGTCATGTAGGTGAAGCCCTTAATATCGGAAAACAGGATGGTGAGTTCCCTCGGCGCTCCTTCCAGCCGGATTTCCTTTTCCACGTAAGCTTTTTCCGCAACATCTTCGGCAACGAATTTGATGAATATACGCATCAGGTTGCTTATCGTCGAAGCCAGGGCGTTAAACGACATACCCAGGTATGTCACATCATCGTTCGGGGCCTTGGACAGATCGATGATGTCGATCTGCTGGTCCTCCTGCATCCGCATGAGACTGCTGGTGATGAGGTTGACGAAACGCAGGATATACCGGATGAGGAATATGCCGATGCCAACACACACAAGGGTAATTGAAATGATGATGATAGTGATATTCCGGAAAATCCGCCAGGAGTTGCTGTAAAACTCGTTCAGTTCCTCCGCCCGTACCAGTACCACATCCCAGGATTCGTTATATTTATACACACCGAAATACTGCTTCCCTTCGTGATAGAAGAGCATCGACCCCTCTATCCCCGCTTCCACGGAATCGCGGACCTGCTGAAGGGCTGCCTGATCGTCGAATGTCCCGAAAACCGTCTCTTTTGACGCCTGGAACAGGATAGTTCCGTCCAGGCGCATGCCGAAAGAGGTTGATTTCTGCCCTTTGAGCTCCTTGGCGGCACTGGCGGTAATATTGTTAAGAGCTCCCTCTAAGTCACTGTTGAAATTGTAGATTTCGAACTGATTATTGCAGAAAATATGCAGGTCCTTCAGGTCCTTTACCAGAAGCTGGTTCTGGAGCTTGATCAGTTCCCCCCGGTTGAGCATCAGGTTGATGAAATTGGTTGCGAAGTTGGATATGAGAAGGAAAATGGTGAAAATGATGATGATTTTAACAGCCAGGGGGATAACACGGACACCGGAGACCTTATTGCCGAAAACACTTCGTAACGAGCCTTTCATACTTTCACATCTCTTTACAGTAGTTTAGAGCACACTGTGTTCTTTGGTCCATCGTAATGGTAATTCTGTAAAATATCAAGAATAATTTCATTTTTAAGGACCATTTTAGTGCTCCCTGTTTATGAGTTTTACATCCTAATTGCCGGCTTGATTTTTTACTGCTTGCGATCATAATAGAGAAATGTTGCATCTGAATCAGACCAGGAGGACCAAATGACAACACAGGAACTGAAAAAACTGGACAGGCAGCACCTCATATACAGCTGGAAAGCCCAGGGCGCTGTCGATCCGATCATCATGGACCGTGCAGACGGAATCTACATGTGGGATACCGACGGCAAACAGTATATCGACGGCTGTGCCGGCCTTTTGTGCGTTAACATCGGCCACGGGAACAAGCACGTTCAGAACGCTATGAAAGCTCAGATGGGAAAAGCGTGCTACGTGGGAACCATGTTCGGATCCGAACCGAAAGCGCGGCTCGGAGAGATGATTTCTGAAGTCACCCCGGGGGATCTGGACTACGTCTTCTTTACCAATGCAGGTGCGGAAGCCGTGGAGAATGCGATCAAGGCCGCACGGTGGTTCACCGGCAGGCACAAGATATATGCACGCTGGCGAGGATATCACGGGGCAACCGCAGGGGCGATAACATTGACCGGCGATCCCAGAAGGTGGCCTGCGGAACCCGGAATCCCGGGGGTGGTCCACTACTTCGGCCCTTACCCGTACAATTGTCCCTTCGGAACCGATGATCCTGAAGAATGCGGCAAGCGCACCCTGGAAGTGCTGAAAACCCAAATTATGCTGGACGGACCGAAGACCATCGCGGCTATCTTCATGGAGCCTATTGTGGGCACCAACGGCATCATTATTCCCCCGAAAAACTATGTACAGGGAGTGCGTCAACTGTGTGATGAAAACGGCATCCTCCTGGTATCCGACGAAGTCATGGCGGGATGGGGAAGAACCGGAAGATGGTTCGGTATCGATAATTTCGACGTTGTACCGGACATCATCACTACTGCGAAAGGCCTAACCTCCGGGTATGTCCAGCTTGGGGCCATGATCTGGAATAAAAAACTGTGGGACTATTTCTCCGAACATCCCTTTACAGGGGGACTTACCTATGGCGGCCACGCCCTGGGCTGTGCCACAGGTATCGCCAACATCGAAGTGTACAAAAAGGAAAACCTGATCCGGAAGTCCGCGGACAACGGGGAGTACCTTAAGAAAAAACTGGAAGGGCTGAAAGAGAACCATCCTTCCCTAGGGGATGCCCGGTGTCAGGGACTCTGGGCGTGCCTGGAACTTACTTCCGATAAGAAAACAAAAGCCCCCCTCGCAGGGTACACGGATTCCATCAGGAATGTTTCCGGGGAATTGACTAAGCGCTTCTTTCAGAACGGTCTCTATCTCTTCGCAAAGTGGGATTTCATCTTCATTTCCCCCCCTCTCATCATCACGAAAGAACAGATCGACAGCATGGTGGAGATCATCGACAAAGCCCTGGAATACACCGATTCCCTGGTAACATAGCCTTCCCGGGCGTTTTCAGCACAGGAGGCCGTGTTGACTTTTTCTGATAATCCCTGTAGTATCCGGACTTCCTATACAGAACTGACCAGTCAGTTTTTGGATCATGAGAAATAATGTTTTTTACGATTGATTTAGTCATTGCCGGATTCTATGGAATCATCTCTGTCTTTCACATTCTCTTCGTAGTGAAAGGACACAATAAACTCTACGCATCTGCGACCGTTCTTAATTACACCGCGGTTATCCTCCATTCCGCATTTTTCATCCTTCAGTGGGTCGTAACAGGGGATATTCCCTTACTCACGGTGTTCCACGCATTTTCTTTCCTTTCCCTGATCCTCGCTGCCATTTTTCTCCTTATAGACAGAAGGGTGGTGAACAAATCGCTGGGTTCTTTTGCCTTCCCCCTTATCTTTGTGTTCCAGGTGATCTCTTCATTCGGATTCAGGATTTCATACCTCGATTCCGAGGTGTTGGGGCTGCCGATATTCAGCGTCCATACGGTATCGTCCGTCACGGGGTACGCTTTTTTCGTCTATTCCATGATCCTGGGCATCCTGTACCTCTACCTGTTCTATGAACTGAAGCAGAAAAAATTCAATGTTCTTTTCGACAGGCTGCCCTCCCTGGAAACCCTGGACAGGATGAATGGTGTGTGTATTGTCGCAGGATTTGCCCTCCTCAGCCTGGGTATAGCCACAGGCAGCATCATGGCGATCCGGGTTTGGAAGGTATTTCCCCTGCTGGATCCGAAGATATTTCTCTCCGTGGTACTCTGGGTGTTCTGCATCATCAATCTTGTATTCCGCCATCTCGTCAAGTGGTCCGGTAAGAATATGAGCCTCCTTTCGTTTTTCAGCTTTGTCCTGATCATCATCATTTTTATGGTCGAGACCTTCGCGTTGCCCACGCTCCATAGGTTTTGATATGGGAATGTACCCTGTCTTTCTAAAACTGCAGAACAGGACCTGTCTCGTCGCCGGCGGCGGCACAATCGCGGAACGGAAAATCAACAGCCTGCTTAAAGACGGAGCCCGGGTAAGGGTGGTCACCCTTAAGTGTACGGAACGCATCACCACCCTGGCAGCAGATGGAGTAATAAAGTGTGAGCTCCGCCCTTTTCGGGAGAAAGACCTGGATGGAGTGTTCCTGGTGATAGCGGCAACCGACTCAAGGAGCGTGAACAGGGAGATCTACCGGGCTGCAGAAGACCGGAATATCCTTATCAATGCGGCAGACGAACCGGAGAACTGTTCGTTCTATGTCCCTGCCCGCATACGGCGGGGAGACCTTCAGCTCGCGGTATCAACCTCGGGGAAAGTGCCTTATTTCGCACGGAAACTGAAGGAGTACCTGGAAACGATCCTGTACGACGATCTTTCCCTGGACCTGGAAGAACTCCACAGAATTCGCAGGGACATTATCGATTCAGCGGTTACGCATGAAGAAAAGCAGGCTGTTTTAAAGAAGAGGCTTGACCCTAAAATCCATGACATGCTTAAGAGGATAGCCGGAGAATGACAGGTGTTATCGGGATAAACCACTCTTCCGCGCCGGTCTCCATTCGGGAACGGTTCACCTTTGATAAAGAGCAGATCCTCCACTTCGCGGGGATGCTTGAGGCCGTTCCTTTTATCAAGGAACCGGTAGTCCTTTCCACCTGCAACAGGACTGAAGTGTATTACTCCATCCACAGGGATTGTGCGGAAAAAGCCGGAAACACGGTCATCCGGGTGCTCCTGGAATATAAAGGGATTGACGACGATGTAACCGGCTGTTTTTATTCCTTGTCCGGTCTTGATGCGGTTAAGCACCTGTTCAGGGTTGCTGCGGGGATCGACTCTATGGTGCTGGGGGAAAACCAGATCCTGGGACAGGTAAAACAGGCGTACCGCATCAGCTCCGAACTTAAGTTGACGGGGCCCGTTATCAACAAACTCTTTCACAAAGCATTTGAAGTAGGAAAACGGGTACGGAACGAAACCGCTATCAACCAGGGAGCTTCTTCGATAAGCTACGCCGCAGTAGAACTGTGTGAAAAGATCTTCGAAGACATCTCCCTTCACAACGTGCTGCTCATCGGTGCCGGCGAGACCGGGGAACTGGTCCTGAAAAGCCTTAAGGACCGGGGATGCACCAGCGTGATCGTAATCAACCGGACAGCAGAACGGGCAGAGAAAATCGCAGCACAGCACGGGGCCCGGTCCGTACCATGGGAGGGCCTGCTAGTACAGCTTCAGGAGTGCGATATCATCATATCATCCACCTCTTCGAAAGAAGAAATCATCGGAAAATCCACGATGGCAGGGGTAATGAGAAAACGGAAAAAAAGGACGATCTTTTTTATCGATCTTGCGGTACCCAGAGACATAGACAGCTCGGTTCGGGATTTTGAAAATGTTTTCCTCTATAACATCGACGACCTGGACCAGGTAGTAGCCCACAACTACGAAAAACGGAAAAAAGAAATCTTCCAGGCGGAACGGATCATACACAAAACCGCAGATGATTTTGAATCCTGGCTTAACACCCTGAACCTGGGTCCCACCATCGAACTGCTGGCACAGAAATTCCAGGGGATAAACGACAACGAGCTCAAGAAACTGAAAAACCGTCTGCCCGATAACGAGTTTAAAAAGATAGAGGAGTACGGGCGGTTCCTCCAGGGAAAATATCTCGGCCTGGTGATTAAAAATCTTAAAAAACTTTCCCTGAACGGGAGCAAGCTGGAATACCTGGACCTGGTGAACGAGCTTTTCGAACTTCGGGAAGGCAGGAAAGAATGAAACGAAAGATGGTAATCGGGACCCGGGGAAGCATGCTCGCCAGGATCCAGGCGGATACGGTGAAACAGGAGCTCCTCTCCCGCATTCCTGACCTTTCTGTCGAAATACGGATATATACCACGAAAGGAGACAGGATCCTGGATTCACCCCTTTCCCGAATCGGCGATAAAGGGCTCTTTATCCGGGAGCTGGAGGAAGCACTCATCGCCGGGGATATCTCTATCGCAGTTCATAGTATGAAGGACCTGCCCACGGAACTTCCCCCGGGACTCCACATCGGTGCGGTTCTGAAGCGGGGGGAAGTACGGGATGCCTTTATCAGCCGGGACGGCAGAAGGTTGAACACCTTCGGGGAAAGCGACACCATCGCGACATCGAGCCTGCGAAGGAAGGCGCAGCTTCTTTCGAGAAACCAAGGGGTCTCTGTTATCGATATCCGGGGGAACGTGGATACCCGGCTTACAAAACTGGAATCGGGGTACTGCGACGCCATCATCCTTGCCGGGGCGGGACTGGTGCGGTGCGGATTCGAAGAGCGGATCACCGAGCTTCTCGATCCGAAGGTGTTTATCCCGGCTGCGTGCCAGGGCATTATCGGCATTGAATCCCGAAGGGACGACAGGGACACTTCCTCCGTACTTCGGATCATCAACCATGAGCCTACAATGCTCCAGGCGGAAGCGGAACGGAGATTCCTCCATGTACTGGAAGGAGGGTGCCAGATCCCCATCGGCTGCAGAACCGTCCTGGAAAAAGAGTATTTCAAAATAGAAGGGCTGCTGTCCAGCCTGGACGGCACGATCTGGGTCCGGAAAACGTTATCCGGTACTATAAAACAGGCGGTGACAACGGCAGAAATGTTGGCAAAGCAGATTCTCCGGGAGGGAGGAAGAGAGATTCTCCATGCCATCCGATAGCACCACAGAAAAAAAAGAAGCTAAGCTGGAACACATACTGGAGGCGGCGGGCAGCCTCTTTGCGTATACAGATTTCCAGAGTGTACTCATGGATGACATCGCCTCGGAAGCAGGGGTCGGTAAAGGAACACTCTATAATTTCTTTTCCTCCAAAGAGGAGCTCTACTTTTCCATCATACGAACCCGAATGGAGCATCTCCTTTCTCTCCTGGAGCAGGCATACTCCAACAGGAACGATGCCCTTCAGAACCTGCGGAGTTTCATCATCCATCTCCACAAATTCATGTCAAAACATCCCCATTTCTACCTTATCTGGAAAAAGGAAGAACACACCCTGGACAGAAGCAGCAACGGGGATATTTCGGATCTGCAAAAACGCATTCACAAGCTTATGAAGAGAATCGTAACCCGGGGGATTCAGGAAGGGGTCTTCCGGGAAAAGATCAATGAAGAACTGGTTACTCATTTCATTCTCGGCATGGTGGATAGTTTGAAAAAAAACAGATCCAGGATTTACGAAAAGGAAGAGGCTATAGAGGTGCTTCTGCATATCCTGATTCAGGGTATCGGAAAGGATAACGTAACGATGACACCCGGCAGGGATAACAAAAGACACTCAAGAAAAAAGGGAACCGGAACATGAAAACCGTGAGAACCGGAACAGTATATCTGACAGGAGCGGGACCGGGAGATGAAATGCTTATCACCCTCCGTGCAAGGGAATGCCTGGCAAAAGCGGATGTGGTTATTTACGACTACCTGGCGAATCCCGGACTCTTACGCCATTGCGGGGATACGGCGGAAGAGATCTATGTAGGCAAGCAAGCCGGAAAGCACACCATGAACCAGGACGAAATAAATGCTCTTATCGTGGATAAGGCGAAACAGGGAAACACCATTGTCAGGCTTAAAGGGGGAGATCCCTGCATGTTCGGCCGGGGTGGAGAGGAAGCCCTTGCCTGCAGAAAGGCGGGTGTTCCTTTCGAGTTTATCCCCGGTATTACAGCAGGAATCGCGGTCCCGGCATACGCCGGCATTCCAGTCACTCACCGGGGCCTGGCTGTATCCGCCGCGTTTATCACAGGCCATGAAAAATACGGAAAGGACACAAGCGACATCAAATGGGACAAGATTGCCACAGGCATCGACACCCTGGTCTTTTACATGGGAGTTAAAAACCTGCCTGATATCGTATCCAACCTGAAAGCCAACGGCCGTTCCGGGGACACCCCGGTTGCAGTCATTCGATGGGGGACCACTGCAAAACAAGAAACGGTGGAAGGAACCCTGGATACTATTGAACAGGAAATCCGGGAACGGCACATCACCCCCCCGGCAATGATCATCGTCGGTGAAGCGGCCTCTCTCCGGAAGGACCTGCGGTGGTTCGATACTAAACCGCTGTATGGAAAAACCATTGTCGTTACCCGGAGCAGGACCCAGGCTTCGGGGCTGGTTAAAGGACTCATGGAACTGGGTGCCCGGGTGATCGAGCTGCCGACAATCGACATACATCCGGTGCGGAATTTCAGCACCCTGGACAACGAACTCCGGCGCATCACAGATTATTCCTGGATCGTGTTCACTTCGGTAAACGGGGTTGAACTGTTTTTCCATCGCCTCCGGGCAAACAATATGGATGCCAGGAATCTTAAAGGTTGTTCTTTTGCCGTTATCGGCAGCGCTACAGCGAAAAAACTCGACAGCTACGGCATTATCCCGGATCTTATTCCGGAACGTTTTACCTCGGAAGGAACTGTCGAGGCATTCGCACAGAGAAAAAGTGATTACTCCGGAGAAAAAGTGCTCCTCCCGGGTTCGAGTATTGCCAGGGATTACATTCCGAAAGAACTCGGCCGTATGGGTGCGGAGATCACTGCTGTACCGGTGTACGAAACCGTCCGGCCGGATTACACGAAAGAGGACATCAGGAAGATCATGGAGGGTAAACCGGACCTTGTAACCTTTTCCAGTTCATCCACGGCTGCTCATTTTACGGATATTCTTACTTCTCTGGATCTTCGGGATTATCTGCCCGGGATCGCCGGAGCGTCCATCGGACCGGTTACCTCGAACGCGGCCCGGAAAATGGGTATTCCCATCGCCCTGGAAGCGGATGTCCACACGATTCCCGGGTTGATAGAAACGATACGAAACTATTTCGATACAAAGGATAGAGTATGATAGGAATTTCGAAACTTTACTGCGGCGCAGTAGAAGCGTCCGACCCTCTCCGGTACGGTAGAAAATCAAAGGATATGCCTTCCCACCTGCTCCAGTTTTCTTTGGACAAAAAGCCTGTAGTCGTCTGGAACGTGGGTAGACGGTGCAATTTAAAATGCATTCACTGCTACTCCCGGTCCTCGGATGCCGAGTATTCCGGGGAACTCACAACCCGTGAGGGGGAACTTCTACTTAACGACCTGGCAGCTTTCGGGTCTCCGGTTATCCTCTTTTCCGGAGGCGAACCCCTGATGCGTCAGGACATCATGGAGCTTATCGGCCTGGCACGCTCCCTGGGCCTGAGGGCTGTGCTCTCCACAAACGGCACCCTGATAGACAGAGCCAAGGCGGAGGAACTGAAGCGGATGGACCTCTCCTACGTCGGCATCAGTCTCGACGGACTTAAGGAAACCCACGATGCATTCCGCCGGGTTCCCGGGGCCTTCGACATGGCAATGCAGGGAGTGCGGAACTGCAGGGAAGCAGGTATGAAAGTAGGCCTGCGCTTTACCATCAATAAACGAAACGTTCAGGACATTCCGGGCATTTTCGATCTCCTGCGAAAAGAAGAGATCCCCAGGGTGTGTTTTTACCATCTCGTATATTCCGGCCGGGGAAGTTCACTCGTTAAGGAGGACCTGGATCACGGAGAAACCAGGAAAACCGTTTCCCTTATTATGGACGAGACAAAAAAACTGTTCCATGACGGGCTGCCGAAGGAGGTCCTCACCGTGGACAACCATGCCGATGGTGTATATCTCTTCCTCCGGCTCAAGGAAGAAGATCCAAAACGGGCGGAGAACGTCCTCTCCCTCCTGAAGATGAACGGAGGAAACAGTTCAGGCCACGGCATCGGCTGCATCAGCTGGGACGGATCGGTCCATGCGGACCAGTTTCTCAGGCACTACACCTTCGGCAATGTACGGGAGAGACCCTTCTCCGAAATCTGGACGGACACGGAAAACCCCCTCATGGTACAGATGAAGACGAAAAAAGAACATGTAAAGGGAAGGTGCGCCATGTGTACTTACCTTGCGGTGTGCGGCGGGAATTTCCGTGCCAGGGCTGAAGCTGTAACCGGAGACCTCTGGGAGGCAGACCCTGCGTGCTACCTGACAGATGAAGAGATCGGTATTTCAGGGAAGGAGGTAAGAGCATGAGTTTCCCTTTTACCCGGATGCGCCGCCTTCGGCAGAATGAATCGATGCGAAGGATGGTCCGGGAAACGTCTCTTTCAGTGGATGACCTGGTAATGCCCCTGTTCGTGTGCCCCGGAACCGGGGTAAAAAACGAGATATCCTCCATGCCCGGAAATTTCCACTGTTCCGTGGATATTGTAACAGAAGAGTGCCGGAGAATACGGGATGCAGGTATCCCGGGTGTTATCCTGTTCGGTATTCCGGAAAAAAAGGACGCAACCGGGTCCGATTCATTTTCGGACAACGGGATCATCCAGCGGGCATTGCGGGAGATCAAGAAGGAAGTTCCCGGCATTATCGCTATAACCGATGTGTGCTTCTGTGAGTATACCGACCACGGTCACTGCGGCGCTCTTGTGGAGGGGTGTGTGGAAAACGATGAAACCTTAAGGCTCCTTCAGAAGCAGGCGGTTTCCCACGCACAGGCGGGAGCCGACATGGTTGCCCCCTCGGACATGATGGACGGCAGGGTCCGGAGTATACGTACAGCCCTGGATGATGAGGGTTTTACCCATATCCCGATCATGTCCTATGCAGCCAAATACGCTTCCGCCTTCTACGGTCCTTTCCGGGAAGCCGCCGGCTCCGCACCTAAAGAAGGGGACAGGAGAGGGTACCAGATGGATCCGGCGAACGGCGATGAAGCCATCCGGGAGGTCCGACTGGACATCGAAGAAGGAGCGGACATCGTCATGGTCAAACCGGCCCTCTCGTACCTGGACATCATATACAGGGTAAAACAGGAGTTCCGGGTGCCCGTGGCGGCGTACAACGTAAGCGGAGAGTTTTCCTGTATCACCGCCGCCGGTCAGAAGGGATGGATCGACCTGGAGAGGGTGATGATGGAGTCCCTGGTTTCCATGAAACGGGCGGGAGCGGACATCATCATCACCTACTTTGCGGAGCGGACGGCCCGCCTTCTTGCCCGCCGGAGCGGCACGGAGGAGCTCTCATGAAGAGTCCGGTGTTAAGGCTGATCGCATGGGAAGTGACCAGGCAGTGTCCCTTACGGTGCAGGCACTGCAGGGCTTCCGCTACATCGGAAGAGTACAAAGGGGAATTCTCCACGGAAGAATGTCTTAAGTTCCTGGACAACCTGTCCGCCATGGGGAACCCTATCGTTATCCTTACCGGCGGTGAACCCATGGCCAGGGAAGATATCTACGAAATTGCTTCCTACGGTACCGGCCTGGGACTCCGCATGGTCATGGCCCCCTGCGGTGTGTATATAGACGACGAGACAGTAGAGAAGCTGAAGGCTTCCGGCATTCAGCGCATCAGCCTGAGTATCGACGGGGCAGACCGGGAATCTCACGATGCGTTCAGACAGTGGGACGGCGCATACGATGCCGTGGTACAGGCCGCCTGCACTGCCCGGGAGCATGGGCTGGAATTCCAGGTAAACACCACGGTGACACGGCTCAACTACCGTGAACTGGACAGGATCGTGAACCTGGCGGTCGACCTTGGCGCCGTCAGCTATCACCCTTTCCTCCTGGTGCCGACAGGAAGGGGCAAGGCCATGGCGGAATACGAAATAGATGCCGCCGAATATGAAGACGTACTCACCTGGATCTACGAGAAGTCTAAAGATCTCCCCATTCAAATGAAACCCACCTGTGCCCCCCACTACTACCGCTTACTTAGACAGAAAGAACACGCCGCAGGACGGAAGGTGACACCCGGAACTCACGGATTGAGTGCCATGACAAAAGGATGCCTGGGAGGGCAGGGATTTGCCTTTGTTTCCCACACCGGCAATGTCCAGATCTGCGGTTTCCTCGATACCAGCGCCGGAGACATCCGGAATGAAGATTTCAATTTTCGAAAGATTTGGGACACTTCAAACCTGTTTCTGAAGATGCGGGACCTGGAAGGGTACAGGGGCAAATGCGGTGTGTGCGATTACAGAACCGTATGCGGGGGATGCAGGGCACGGGCCTTTGCTTCTTCCGGGGATTATCTGGGGGAGGAACCCTACTGCGTGTACGAACCGAGGAAAATGCATGACAGCACACTTATCGGATAAAGAAAAGGGAATCTTAAGTGAAATTCAGAGGGATATACCCCTCTCCAGCCGTCCTTTCCGGGACATCGGGAACCGTATCGGTATCAGCGAGCCGGACTGCCTGGAACGGCTTCAGTTTTTTCTCGATCATGGCCTTCTCCGTGAGATTTCCGCCATCTACAACGCGGGAGCCTTAGGCTATAAAAGCACACTCATTGCCGCCGCAGTTCCCCCGGACAGGATCGAACAGGCGGCTTCCCTTATAAACGAACACCCGGGAGTGAGCCATAATTACCTGAGGGAGCACAGGTACAACATCTGGTTTACCCTTACCATTTTGAATGACCGCGGTTTTGAACCGGAAATTACAGGGATCGATAAGGAACAGCTCTTCGCTTCTTTCCTCATCCTTCCGGCATTGCGGACGTTCAAACTGGGGGTCCATTTCGACTTAGCCGGGAACTCCGGTGGAACCCCTGCACCCCTATGTAACGAATCTGCCCTTACGGTAAGAACATCCTCTGCATTGAATGAAAACGGACGAATCCCCCTGCTGAAAGAACTGCAAAAGCCTTTTCCCATTACGAAGAACCCTTGGGAAATCATCGCAGAAAGAACAGGGATGAAGGAACAGGAATTGTTCGACGAAATCGAAGGACTGAAAACCCGGCAGGTGATCAGGCGCATCGCCGGGGTTTTGCGCCACAGATCCGTTGGTTTCAAAGCAAACGGCATGGCCTGTTTTACGGTTCCGGAGCACCGGGTGGAGGAAGCCGGTCATGAGGCAGCACGGTTTCCGGAAGTAAGCCACTGCTACCAGCGGCCTGTGTTCCCGGACTGGCCCTACTCTCTCTTCGCCATGGTGCACAATCAGACCAGTGAAAAGTGTGAAGAGATTATTAAAACAATCGGAAACTCCATAGGCTGTACCGGTGGGATAACCCTGTTCAGCACCAGGGAATTCAAAAAAGAACGGGTTAAATATTTTATGGAGGATTCATGAACACGAAATCTGCTCAGCTTTACGAATCAGCAAAACAGTATATTCCCGGCGGCGTGAACAGCCCGGTCCGGGCATTCCGGTCCGTAGGTCTGGACCCTGTGTACATACGGCAGGGTGAAGGTTCCGCCCTGTTCGATGTGGACGGGAATAAGTATGTCGATTACGTATGTTCCTGGGGACCTCTCATTCTCGGTCACCGTGATCCCAGGATTCAACGTGTCATCACCGAACAGTCCGCCAGGGGGACCAGTTTCGGGGCCAACACGGAGATCGAAGTACGGTTCGCACAACGCATCACCGAAATCTACCCGTCTATCGACCGGGTACGTATGGTTAATTCCGGTACCGAAGCCACCATGAGCGCCGTACGGTTGGCCAGGGGATATACCGGCCGGAACCGGATTATCAAATTCGAAGGGTGTTACCACGGTCACGGGGACAGCTTCCTCATCAAAGCCGGTTCCGGAGTACTCACCCTGGGGATTCCCGGCAGTCCAGGTATAACCGAAGGAACAGCCCGGGATACCCTGGTAGCCGAGTTCAACAACCTTAAGTCCGTGGAAAAACTGCTGGACGCACACAAAGGAGAAGTAGCCGCCGTTATCCTGGAGCCGGTTATGGGTAATGCCGGCCTGATCCCCCCTGTTGATTGCTTTCTCCGGGATGTAAGACGCCTTACCGCATCCCGGGAGGTACTCCTGATCTTCGATGAAGTGATAACCGGTTTCCGCTTAGGGTTAGGCGGCGCCCAGGAGAAATACGGCATCAGGCCTGACCTCACCTGTCTTGGCAAAATCATCGGCGGGGGTTTACCTGTAGGCGCCTTCGGCGGCAGAAAGGATATTATGGCTCACCTGGCGCCGGAAGGTCCTGTATACCAGGCAGGCACCCTGTCGGGCAACCCCCTGGCGCTCCACGCAGGATTCGAAACAGTTTCGATATTACAGAAGGAGAACCCTTACCCCCTTCTGGAAGAACGGGCACAGGCGCTGGAACAGGGTATCAGGGAAAACCTGGCCAAGCTGAAGCTGTCCTGGACTTCCAACAGGACCGGTTCAATGCTGTGTTTCTTCTTTACCGACCAGGAAGTTACCACCTACAAAAAGGCGATGACAGCGGATACGGCCCTGTTCTCGAAATATTTCGCGGCAATGTTGAAAAGGGGAATCTATCTGGCCCCTTCCCAGTTCGAAATATCCTTTGTATCCACCGCGCATACGGAAACGGACATCGAAAGGACCATCGGAGCACACTATGACAGTCTGAAAGAAATACTATGACGGTTCTGACCTGTCGAAACCCACAACAGGCCGGGGCTCACCGATTAAATACCCCTGTGAAAAATCTATACCGATTTCCCGTATAATAGTAAACACCTTTTCACTGTGGACGTATTCGGCAATGGTCTGGATCCCGAGTTCCCGGGAAAATTTTACGATATTTTCAACGACGATCCGTGAACCCTTATCGGTGTCGATATTGCGTACCAGGGTACCGTCTACTTTGATAAAATCCACATTGAGATTGATGATGTGATCGAAATTGGAATACCCGGTACCGAAATCATCGATGGCCACCTTGCACCCTGCGCTTTTTACTGATTTTATAAAAGCGGATACGGTATTATAGTTTTCTATGCCTTCGGATTCAGTGATCTCGAAATACAGATTCGGCCCCATACCGGGAAAACGGGACAGCATGATGTCGATAAACTGCATAACATACGGATCCTGAAAATCCTGGATGGAAAGATTGATTGAAACATCGAATCCGGAATCTTTGAAAGTATCCACACTTTTTCTCAGCATGGTCCTCGTCAGTTTCGGGTAGATCCGTGATTTTTTTGCTACATCGAGAAAAAAAGCAGGGGTAATGATTTTCCCATTCCCGTCGGTTATCCGGATAAGGGCTTCGTACTTTTCGATCTGATTGGTGGCATTGTTCATTATAGGCTGATAAAAGGGAATGATCCTGTCCTGGGCCACTGCCTGGGACAAAATGGTAAGAATCTGCAGATTCATCTTGTACTGTTCCCTCGTCTCTTTTGCTTCGAAATAGAAGAGAAAAGACCGGCGGGTCTGCTTTGCCGTTTTAAGGGCGATATCGGCACAAGGGAAAAGATCATCCTTACCGACAATTTCAGCTGCGGCAATCCCGGCGCTTACCCGTACATTGAGTTCGTGACTATCCAGCCGGTAAGGGGATGCATCCAGGTCCCGCTGCAGATTCTCCATACACCCCCGGACAAAATTTGAAGTCGGCTCTGTTGACTGAAACGGCATAATAAGGGCGAACTCATCACCGGCGAGACGATAAGCACTCCCTCCGAAAGATGACGCTATGGGGGCGATCTTCTCCCCCACATAGCGGAGCACCTTGTCTCCCTCGCGGTAACCGAATATTCCGTTGATCTCTTTGAAATCGTCCACGTTTACCAGTACCAGAACCGGTGAATGCGATGCTTCCAGGTCCTCCAGAAGTTTCGTCCTGTTCGGCAACCCTGTAAGGTCGTCGAAATAGACCTGTTTTTTCAGAAACCATTCGATTTTTTCATGACGTTCCGCGTTGAAGTAGGTAAAGACCGTTATGATGAGGAAATTGAATCCTCCGATGATGAGCATGTCCGGAGAGTAGTACGAATCCTGAAAACCCAGGGCGGTAACAAGAATAATGCCGCAGTATACCAGGATAAATCCGGTTACCCAGAAGAGACCTCCCTTCCGCCCGAACATGAAGAATGCAAGGATGGGAAAACTTAAATGAACGAACAGTCCGGAACCGAGGAAACCGCCGGAAACAACACCGAACAGCATGGACACGGCAAAAACGATAAGGATAAACGAAGGGGCAAAGGAAGTGCCTATGTACCTGCGCTGGATGGCCAAGGATACCAGGAACATTACCGCGGGAATGATATACATGAGAAGGTCGCTGTAAGCGCCGAGAACGATCTGGATCATCAGCATTATCAGGGAAATCAGGCACCCGGCGATAAGACAGGCATTGACGAATTTAATACGGGAAAGGTCGCTGTACGTGTAGAAGGACGCAGGTTTTTCCTGCTGCCCACTGGTAAGAAGATTATGCCAGAATGTACCAAATCTTACTTGTTTTTCCATGCCCTTTTGTTTATCAGACGTCTTAAGATACTTCAGCAGGAGCGGCCCCTGTGTTACTATGATATCATATTTTCTTATCGACAGAGAGGTACGGATGACTGGACAAAAAAAAGTGCAACAGGACCTGTTCGGGATCTTTGCTGCAGGAGTACGCCGGGTAGACCCGGATATAATGATCCGGGAATGTGTTTCCCTGTCCGGACAAACCCTGGGCATCACACACGATGGCAGAGAAGAGCCGGTAAGCCTTGAGAAAGTAGAAAGGATCCTAGTCCTGGGAGCGGGAAAGGCCGGTGCTGCAATGGCCCGGGGGCTGGAAGCGGTTCTTAGGAGGAGGATTTCCCTGGGTCTTGTGGTGGTAAAGGAGGGGCACACCGGGAAGCTTGAAACCATCAAACTTCTCGAGGCGTCCCATCCGGTTCCGGACGAACGGTCCGTGCATGCTGCGGGTGAAATACGTGCCCTTGCACAGGAAGGAGATGAACATACCCTGTTTATCAACCTGATTTCCGGGGGGGGGTCCGCCCTGCTCTGCCTTCCCTATCAGGATGACCGGATACGCCTTTCCCTTAAGGACAAACAGAAGACCACTCAGCTCCTCCTGGAGTGCGGAGCTTCTATTCAGGAAATCAACTCCATAAGGAAACACATCTCCGGCATCAAAGGCGGACGTCTTGCAGCATCCATGTATCCCGCCCGTTCCATCAACCTGATTCTGTCCGATGTGATCGGGGATCGACTCGATGCCATTGCATCCGGCCCTACTTCGCCGGATACCACTACGTTTGAAACCGCACAGGCAATTATCAGGAAATACCAGCTGGAGAAACATATACCTGAACAGGTGAGGAATGTACTCTCCGCCGGTGTTGCCGGAGAAATACCGGACACACCGAAGGAAGGCGACGTTATCTTTTCCCAAGTACACAACATTGTTATCGGCTCGAATTACCTGGCCCTGGAAGCGGCCCGGAACCACGCGGAGAAACTCGGCTACAACACGGTCATCCTCACCTCCACCCTCTCCGGGGAGGCAAAAGAGTGCGCGAAGATGTTTCACGCCATCGGCACGGCGATTAAGACACGGGGAACACCCCTGTCCCGTCCGGCCTGTGTACTGGCCGGGGGGGAGACAACGGTGACCATACGGGGCAGCGGCAGGGGGGGCAGGAACCAGGAGATGGCCCTCTCCTTCCTATGTGAACTTACACCTTACCCGGAAGAGGCAGAGGGTATCTACTTCCTCTCAGGCGGAACAGACGGGAACGACGGCCCTACCGATGCCGCCGGGGCCGCAGCTTCTATAGAGGTGCTTCGTGAAGCTGAGCGGCAGGGGCTTGATCCGGAAAAATTTCTACGGAACAATGATTCCTACCCTTTTTTTGAACAGGCCGGTGGACTTCTCAAAACCGGCCCGACCAACACCAACGTGTGCGATATCCAGGTGCTGCTGGTACCGTGATGCCGATAATATGTTGACTCCCGGGCTTTTCATTTCTACCTTTATATATATAGGATATTATGGAATATAAAGATTATTACAAAATCTTGGGGGTGGATAAAACCGCCTCGAAAGATGAGATCAAGAAACAGTACAGAAAACTCGCGCGCAAGTACCACCCTGATGTCAACGCAAAGGACAGTGAAGCTGCAAAAAAATTCGCGGAGATCAGTGAGGCCCACGAAGTTCTAGGGGATGACGAAAAACGGAAAAAATATGATACCCTGGGAAAAGACTGGCAGCGGTACCAGCAGACCGGTGGTGCAGGAGACTTCGACTGGTCCAGGTATGCCTCGAGGGGAGACGGAGGAAACAGGAGCTATACCTATTACGAAGGCGACTGGGACGATATTTTCGGGGAAGGGGGATTTTCCGATTTTTTTAATTCCATCTTCGGCGGCGGCTTCAGCACTGGGTTCGGCAAACCTAAGGGGCGGCGGAGAAACGTTGCCTCTCCCGGGCAGGACATCCATGCTGAGCTCCCGATTACCCTGGAAGAAGCCTATACGGGTACGGTCAAGGTGATAGCCTTAGATGGACAGAGTATGCGGATCTCCCTGAAACCCGGCCTGAAAGACGGCCAGACTTTAAGGCTCGGGGGAAAAGGATCTCCCGGCGCAAACGGGGGACCGAAAGGAGACCTGTACATCACCATACGCATCGATCCTCACCCGTTATACAGGAGGGAGGGAGACAACCTGTTCATGGAGACGTCGGTAAGTGTCTACAAGGCAATGCTTGGCGGAGACCAGGACGTCCGGACTCTTTCCGGAACGTTTAAACTGAAAATTCCTCCTGGCACTCAGAACGGGACGATGTTCAGGCTGAAAGGACGGGGATTCCCCGTGTATGGGAAGAAGGGAATAAAAGGCGATCTTTTGGTAAAAGTATTTATCACAATACCGGAACATCTCTCGGAGCAGGAAAAAGGACTGGTAAAAAAACTGGCAGCCCTGCGGAGATAAGCAAAGCAATACACTCAGTCCTGCATGCCATGCCGCCGGTAGTATCCCCGGACCGCATTTTTCACCTCCCCGAGCCACGCAGCCCGCTGCCCCGGGGTGCTTGTAGCAATGACATTGAACATCCGGCGGTATACACTCGGAACACCGCAGAGTCCAAAAATACAGTTCTTCCAGAGTGTATCCAGAGGATCACCGAACACCTTCCGTTCCCTGTTCGACTCCGTGTTGGAAGTATTGAAGATCAGTGCCGCCCGGACTTTCAGCAGCCCCCGGGGTATTCCTTCACCGGAATCACCTTCGAGGAACTCATAGGCTACACCCGGCCGGATCACCCGGTCTATCCATCCTTTCAGGATTGCCGGCGGCTGCCCCCACCAGTTGGGATGAACTATGATGATTCCTTCAGCTTCTGCAAGTTCCCTGCAGTGCCCGTCGATATCCGGGGGTAATTCCACCTCCCTTACAGTTTCTTTCCCCGGTAAAACGGGGTTCAAACCCTCAGCATAGAGATCGTGATACCGGACATCGTGGCCCAGGTGTATGCATTCCTCTTGTGCAGCCTCTGCAATGGCATGGTTGAAGCTGCCCGGTTCGGGATGCGCGAGGATCACCGATATTCTCATGCCTTACTATACCACTGTTTACT
>JAJSAL010000198.1 GCA_024274705.1 Spirochaetota bacterium | reverse complement strand
CTATCCTGTCGCTTATTCCTATGGTAATCCGTTCATCGTAGAGCTGGAAAACCGTTTCGTGCATTCTCGATCCGATATAATCGAGGGTATCCATAACAGATTCTTCGTAAGAGAGACCGATAATACACGTGATAACTCCTTCGAAACTTCTCAGCACGATACCGGCAGCAACATCCCGGACGATTTCCCGAAGTACACCCATCAATGAATATGTTTTCGTATCTCCTTCCCGGACGTCATTCCTGTTGTTGGTTTCAAGGTTAAGAGCACACACAAAGAATACACATTTGTCAACGGGAAGATCATGAAGCAGCAGTTTTTCCCGTATAATGTTATCCTCAGTCACCGCTCCCTGGAGAACCTGATTCATAAATTCATGGAGTATAACCGTGTCTCCATAAAGGTAAGGCGCATTCATGTCTACACTGTCAAAAACCCTTTCCCGCTTTATCTCTCTGCAGACATTATTCACGCTTCTCAAAATCTCTTCCGGCTGTGCTGAACTCTTGACGATATACTCGCTTACACCGAGACTTATCGCTTTTCTGTAATATTCAACATCTTCCCTGTTGGAAAGGATGATAAACTTTGACGACGGGAGTGTAGACTTGATTGCTTTTATGAACTCGAGTCCATTCATCTCAGGAATGATAATATCCACAAGAATAATATCCGGTTTTGTCTCCTTGGCAACACGCACAGCTTCTGACCCGTTGGCAGCCTCACCGCAGATGGAATAGCCGTGCTCATCCCATGGTATGATCGATTTCATCCCAATGCGGACAAGGGGTTCATCATCCACAATCATGATCTTCAACACGGGTTTTCTCCGTTATCCTGCGTGATTTTCGGCAGTATAATCTGAACTGTTGTTCCCTCCCCATATTCACTCTGGATAGTAAGACCGTAATTCTCTCCGAAGTTCATCTTAATTCTCTGCTGTATATTTATAAGAGCGATACCTTCCGAAGATTCTTTTGCACTTTGCCGTTCTTGCGAAAAAAGCCGGTCCATCACACATTTTTCCATTCCAACTCCATTATCAGTAATCTTGAACACCAGTATTCCCTCCGATTCGTATCCCTTAAGGGTGATAGCGCACCTGCCCTTCTTTCCTTTGAATCCGTGGGCAATCGCATTCTCCACGATGGGCTGAAATGTAGACCGCAATATTTTATATCTTTTAAGGTCATCATCGATAAGAAGATTGAACACAAATTTGTTCTGATACCTCAGTTTCTGCAGATGTATGTACTCCTCGGTATACCCGAGTTCCTCTGCAACTGTTGCCATGGTATCATCAGAAGAGAGGTTGTAGTCCAGAAGTCTCGAAAGAGATACGATGGCCCTACTGATACCCTGGGCCTGCTTCAGTTCCGCCATCCAGCGGATCGTATTCAGTGAATTACGGAGAAAATGGGGATCGATCTGGTTCTGAAGAATCCTTATTTCCAGCTTTCTTTTATTCGCTTCCTCCATCTCGACTGAGGCGATATACCCCTTTAAACTGTCGATCATTCTGTTAAACCCCCTTCCCAGGCCGCCGATTTCATCCCCGCGGGATTCCGGAGCACGGACTTCCAGGTCCCCCATGGAGACCCGGCTTGTAATATCACTCAAGGTGAGAATGGGTTTGATAAAGACACGGTTTACCAGGAGACTCAGGATAGCAACTGCCACAAGGCAGACAAAAAGAAGGAGATAATAAACATAACTGATCTTTCGCACATCCCGGCTGATTTCTTCCATGGGAGTAAGCATAAGGATCTGCCAGCTCAAGCTGGAATCTCTGAAAAAAATTTCGTCGGAGGTAACCACGTAACGAAAGGTGTCGATTGTGACATACTCGGTGTGTTCTGAAGAAGAACGGTTCGCAGCCTGCGCCGAGGCAAGGATTTCCAGGTCAGCTGTTGTGCGGGACAGCGGGTTTTGCTCTCCTTCGATATGAACATTTCCCTTGTCATCGAATATAAAAATTGAACTTCCCGGTGTGATTTTCGAGTTTTCTATAAGCCTTGAGAAAACATATTCATCTACTCCTATAAGTACCACTCCCAGGTTTTCGAAATCGCCGAATATGGTAGAGGCAAAATACACCTGCCTGTCTCCTTTTGAAAAAAGCAAATTATCACTCAATACAATTGCGTGATTCCGGGAAGGAGCTTTTTCCATTTCTTTATACCAGGGCTGGCCGGTAATTGCTCCCATCGTTGTCTCGTATGATCCTGCCGGGGAAACATTGAAACTTGTGTACATTTCACCTTCTCCGGACAGTACTATATATTGGAAAGGATAGCTGACCTGACGTACCACATCGGACTGGATTATTGATTTTCGGATGGTGTAGTAGTTCCCGGTCAGCCGGGAGGAATCATTCGACGTGAGGGTTTCGATAATATCACTGTTTCGTGAACAGTAAAACAGCAGAGACATGTAGCTCTGTACGTCCCTGCTGATATAAACGGTAAGATTTTCCAGGGTTTTTCGTGACAGGAATGCTATTTTTTCTTCCAGAATGCTCGTCGCAATGGAGTTCGTCATCGTTCCGAGAATAATCAGCGGAATACTGGTCAGAAGGATAAGTATGAGGAATACTTTCTTCCGCAGGCTCATAAAACCCCTTTAACCGGAAACGCCGAAAAACTTCTTTTCTATTAACAGGTACTTAGTATACGCATTTTCATAAACGTGTGATGCATTTTTTTCAGGTTTATAGCTGCATTGCGGTTTGACCATAACCTTTACCGCAGATTCGATAGAATCATGCACTCCCAGTGCCACGGTGGAAAGAATCGCTATGCCCAGGGATGCGGTTTCTTTGCATTCCAGTGTTACTATCGGTAATCCGGTAACATCAGCCTTGATCTGGTTCCAGAGAGGACTTTTAGCACCCCCCCCCATGGAACGGACTTCCTGCACGTTGCCGCCCAGCCCCTTCATTCGTTCGATATTTTCCCTTAGTATAAAGGCCATGGATTCCATCACGGCCCGGACGAAATGTTCTTTCCCGTGGTGGAGTTCCAGACCGTTGAAACAGCCCCGGGCCGACTGATTCAGAGGAAGGGTGCCCGGACCGGCCATAAACGGGTAAAACTGAAGACCCTGGCTGCCCGGGGACACCTTTTCCGCCATTTGTACCATAAGGTTATACGTATCCTCCTCCCCTGATGTTTTCACCCGGCTTTTTTCCTCGGTAAAGAAAGTGTCTCTCAGCCATTTCAGACTCATTCCGCCTGCTCCGCACCACCCTGTTACCAGGTATTTATCCGGAACCGCGTGACACTGGATTGCCAACGCTTGTTTCTTTTCTCCTGGCAGGGTGTCCAGGGATTTGCAGATGGCAAGAGCCGCTCCGGTTGTTTCGGAAATTATCCCTTCCCTGATATTTCCTGCCCCCACCATACCCGCCGTCTGGTCCATCGCACCGGTGATAACGTGTGTATTCGTTCCCAGCCCTAACACCGATGCCGCCTTAGGGGTAAGTTTTCCAATAACGTCCCCTGACTCTGACAATGCAGGAAGCCTGTCAAGGCCGATACCAACATAATCCAATATTTCCAACCAGTATTGTTTCCGCCGGATATCCAGTATAGACGTGGTAGAATAGAGGGAAAACTCACCCGCGAATTGTCCTGTCAGCTTATAAATGATGTAATCTTCCACCATGAGAAACCTGTCTGTCCGGGAGAAGGACTCCGGTTCGTTTCTCCTAAGCCACAACGCTTTCGTGACTGGCCAGGTGGTTATCATATCATCCAGCCCGGTGTCTCCCGTACCGAACCGCTCTTTAAGCTCCCTGGTTTCATCAACAGACCGGTTATCCATCCACACAATTGCGGGACGAACAGGCTCTCCGTTTCCATCCAGGGTAATGAGGGTTTCCCCCTGGGAGCTGACCCCTACCGAAGAGATCTTTCCGGAATTCACGCCGGATTTCCGAAGAACCTCATGCACACCTTTTACCGCGCAGTCCCAGTAGATTTGGGTCTCCAGCTCGACAATGTTCTCTTCCGGGGTGTGGAGCCTGTACTCCTTCAGTGCGATAGCATGAAGTTTTCCTGTTTCATCAAATAAAGCTGTTTTTACAGATGTTGTGCCTACATCGATAGTGAGAAAAAAAATCATTTCACACGTCCAGTACTGCCTTGATGCCCAGCAGATAACACAAATCCTTCAATTCCCCGACATAATCTCCGTACACTGCGGCAAAATGCTGAGACTGTACATGGTCCAGGATGGAACGTACCGGAGCGTCGGGATAGAATTTAACACTCGGCCAGGGAGGGAGGGGAACACCCATTTCCACCCACCGGGGACGTTCGCGGCCTTCTCCTGTCACAATATGCATCCTGTACCCTGCCCCGTCCTCGGACAGACACGCAAGGGTCATCCTTCCCTTCTTCATGTTCGAACAGTGGGCGATTCCTCCGAGCAGGACCGTCGATACATCCTTGATCTGCGGTTTCCCCTCAATAAAGTCATTGGGAATGTACCCGTCTTCCCCTAAGAGAATCCATTCCGGATAGTGCTCGTAATGTTCTACGAACATCACCTGCTTTCCGGAGAGCCATTTCAGCATCAGTTCGGCAATCAGATTTCCCACATCGTTCTCGTCCACATAGGGATATCCGGCGGAAGCAACCAGGGAGGACGGTACTGCATGGACCACTTTCATCTCCAGGTCGACTCCATCAACACATTTATACGAAAATCCATCGAATTTTTTCTCTTTACAAATCTCAACAGTAGCCATATACATCCGTATCGCCCGTTCTATCACCTCGTCTTTCGGCTTACCCAGGGGGTACTCCCAGTCCGCAGTAACCCGCTTCACCTCCTTCCGTACGGCGTCTCCATCAAGGTTTTCCATTTTCCTGTCAAGCTGCAGCATGTCGATGCTTTCCACTTCAGGTCCTATCTGGTTCCGCAGTTGGGTAACATTGAACCCTGTAGTGTACAACCCCATATCGTTAAAGCCGATCATCCCTGCACGGGCATATTTCAGCTTCCGCTCCACCTGGCAGGCCCGTCCGAATTTCACTATTCCATCCGTGTCCATGGGTGTATCCGGTGCATTGAAAAGGTACTTGAATCTGAACCCCCACTGTTCCATAGGATACCGAACGGCTGTGGACCCGGCCCCTGCGGCAGGGGAGATAAGGGTGTCCCCCTCTGAAAAACCTCCGAAACTGTAAAGTACCATGGGCTTTTCCTTAAACTCCCGGAGCACCCGGATAACTCCGCGTATATCCACCCAGTTGATAATATTGGCAATAAGAAAATCCCAATCCTCCCGTTTCAGTTCCGCAACCGCCCGCTCCGGCTCTTTATCTTCACCGTACACCGGGTCGGTTTTTACCAGTTCAATCCCTGCGTCTTCCAGCTGTTTTTCCCCTCGTCCGCTGATCTTTTTCAGATTAGCAGGTTCGTAAAACATCGTACCGAACGATACATATCCGGCTTTTAATTGTTCCATGCTCTCCCTCCGCTTACGTTAAACCCCGTTCCGCCGCCGCTTCTTCTGCCCGCATACCGGTGTCGACCGCACCATCCAGGGTTTTGATGAGTGCCCGGGCTCCTTTGGCTGCGCTTTCCTGCGCCTTCTTCTCTATCATACAAAGTGAAGAGTAAAAAACAAGGACACATCTTTACTTAAACTACTAGAAAACTATCTTCTTTCAGTTGAGAAATGCACCGCAAGGAAAAAAAAATATAATAATGAACTTAAATAGTAAAATACTACTCTACTGTAAAATGTTTCGGCGTTTTTCCAGAAAGGAGTGAAAAGTTATTTCAAGACGTAATAATCTACGGCAGGGCGAGCTCACTGCAGAACACATGGTAAGGTAGTACACGGACTGTACTCCCGGCATCACCCCAATTCTTTGTTCCCAGATGTACCTGATAGAAACGGGAAATCCCGGTCCGTTCGCGGAAGTAGGGGATCGCCGGGCTGATACCCCGCTCCCCGGTTTTGCATTCCACCGCGAACAGGGGTCTTCTTTCTTTCAGAACGACAAAATCGATCTCCCTCTTGTCCGTGTCCCGCAGGAATCGCAGCTCCATGAGGAATCCTTCGGTGTCCTCCAGAAAATGACAGTACTTTAGGAGCTGGCAGGCGACAAAGTTTTCAAACCGCTCTCCTGGTGCCGGGACCTGGGACCAATCAGTAAGGTAGAGCTTTTGCTCTTTCTTGACAGCTCGAATCCGTGGAGCGCCGAACGGTGGTATTCTGAAACAGAGATATACCCGCTCAAGAATCGCAAGCCATCTCTCCACCGTATCGTGGGCAACCTGGAGCGTATCCCGCAAGTTTCTCACAGAGAGTGGAGAACCTACCCGGTTGGGCAGCTCTTCCATGAGCAGTTCGATCAAGCTGATCTCCCTGACATTTTCGAGATCGCGGATATCATCATAGATCACCCGGGCCAGCCGTTCACGCTGCCACCGGCGCCAGACTCGCTCTTCCGCCTTAAGAAGGGGTTCGGGAAATCCTCCGAACTTCAGCAGCTGCTCCACATCACTGCTGTCGGGCTCCTTACTGATTTCACGGGGCGAAAAGGGATGCAGGCGGTAGTAGTGGTAGCGGCCCTGGAGAGAGTCCACCCCCCTGCGGTAGAAATCCAGCCGGGCGGAACCGGTGATCAGGAAGGAAGTCGCACTCCGGTAGGTATCGTAAAATCCTTTGACCAGGTTACGCCACCTGACGTATTTGTGGATCTCGTCGAGCACGATCAACTCCTGGTTTGGAGGGAGTTCTCCCCGGATCAAAGAGGATCGAACCGCGGTATTGTCCCAGTTCATATAAGCGGGATTCTCAAGAATGGGGGACTTAAGGTAGCTCAGGGCGAAGGTCGTTTTGCCAACCTGGCGTGCTCCGCCTACAAATACCATCTTCTCACGGAGATCGTCCCGCACAGATTCAAATAGATAACGGGGAATCATTTTCATGACTAATATCAGTATAACCGGACATTACTCATGAGTAAAGCAGGATAATACCGATTTTACTCATGCGGGTGGGCACCTAACCATTCACAAGCACTTTCCGTACTGCGGCCAGCAGTTTCACGTCGTTGACAGGCTTGATGATCCAGCCTGTAGCACCAGCTTCCCTTCCGGTACGGATCATATCCGGTTGTGCCTCTGTTGTGAGCACCAGGATAGGGATATACCTGCCCTTTTCAACGGCCCTGGCGTGCCTTATGAATTCGAGTCCATCCATATTCGGCATATTTACATCGGTTATTACACAGCCAAAGACACGGGATTCGAGTTTTGCAAGGGCATTGAGACCGTCGACAGCTTCTTCGACTTCATATCCATGCTGTTTGAGAATTTGGGATATGCTTTTGCGGACTGAAACCGAGTCATCCACAATAAGAACGGCTGAAGGCATGATTCCTCCGTCATCAATAATGCTAAGAGTATATACAACTACGCTTTTTTGTCACGTACCTGTTAACACACCTTCCGGAATGCGGATTCGTATAGAGGCCCCATTGTCGTTTTCATACCGGACCGTCCCTTCCAGCTGATCTACCAGCAGTTCGACCAGCTGGAGCCCTATATTCATCCATTCGGACTTTCGCAGCAAGGATGAAAAACCGGTTCCATCATCTTTTATCAGCAGTGTAAAGTACCCGTCGGAATCATTCGCAAATTCGACAAGCATCGTTCCCATTTTCTGTTCTGTAAACGCATATTTAAGGGCGTTGGACACGAGTTCATTGATGATAAGTCCCACAGGTGTTGCCTTTTCCAGTTTCAGAAAGATATCTTTCGCCGAAATAGTATAGGTGATGCGGCTGCTGTCGAAATCGTAAATATCGCATAACCGGTGGGATAGAGTTTCAATGTACTCCTGCATATCGATCCTGCCTAGGGACTCCGAATGGCAGAGCTGATCATGGACCATTGCCATGGAATGGATTTCCGATTCGATTTCCCGCAGTATGGAGGGCGGACCCGTTTCCTTGAACTCATGGGAATGCAGATTGAGGAGACTCAGGATGATCTGCAGATTGTTCTTCACCCGGTGGTGAATCTCACGCAGCAGGATAGTCTTTTCTTCCAGGGAATTTTTCAGGAGCTTTTCCTTCTCAACCTTTTCTGTAACATCCCGGATAATCCCGACAGTTCCCCTGCCCGCCTCTTTACTTTCGGCTTCGCTAAACCCGACGGAACTCACTTCTCCATACGAAATGATTGACCCAAGGATTTTCCTTCCGGATTCGTCCCCATTTTTCTTTTTCAGTTTTACCAGAAGATTGCTCGTTTTTCTGCTTCCGGACCTCCTCTCATCAAATAATTTCGGTGCATTCTCCGCCCCGGTGCTTCTGCCTTGCAATTCTTTCAGAACAACACACCTGCTCACCTTGTCGGCCTCTTCAGCATCGATAATCTCCGTGAAATGTCTTCCGATAAGTTCGATGGGCTCGTAGCCGAGCATCTTCACCGAATCGTTGATGAACTGGAATTCCCCGTGCTCATCAATGTGATATACCACATCCGGCAGGGCCTGGACGAGTTCCAGATAGCGCCGCTCACTCAACTGCAGGTGCCTGTTCTGAATGTCTGCAAGTTCACGATAATACAGAACCTTCCTGACTACCAGGGGTATTACCTCGAGATACCTTAAGGATGGTTCCCGGATGATAAAGGAACTGGTTTCATCTTTCAATGTTCCTTCCAGCCGGTCCGTTTCTTCTACAGATGCTATGATAATATACGGAAGAGGCCACAGAGAAAGCCAGTCGGCAAGGGCACCGTTCTGATACTGGAAATCCAGAAGGATAATATCCACATCACGGGTCTCGAGAATGTTATCCAGATCGGCAAGGGAATCCAGATAGAGCAGTTCAACATCCCCGCCTTCCCCGGCGAGTACTGAAGATAATTTCTCCTTTTCCAGACCATCAAGGAGGGCCGCAAGAATAGTGACCATACCATAAATGATGGTATTTAATAGTGTAAAAATCAACTCATATTGTAGTTTCTATACATTTTAAAGCTATACTGGCTGCTTGTGCGCCCTGTGCCGCCGGGGAATGATGCGGACTCGCTCTTTATCCTTTTATTGCAGAAACAATCCGCTCTAACACTTTCTTCCGGTCTAAAGGTTTGACGATGTAATTCTTTGCACCCAAAAGGATTGATTTTTTTACAAGATCCTGCTTGCCCAGGGCGCTTATCATAACAATCCGGGCGTCTTTGTCGAATTCGAGTATCTTCCCTAGACAGGTTACACCGTCCATTTTCGGCATGGTTATATCCATGGTAACCGCATCCACATTGGGGTGGAGTTCTTTATACCTTTCCAGTCCTTCGACACCGTCAGGTGCCTCACCGGCTATCTCAAATCCTTCAGAGGTAAGGATTTGTGAAAGCTGTTTCCGCACAAACATGGAATCATCCACCAGAAGGATCCTGTAGGGAGTCCCTTCCGGCTTTTGCCCCTCCGGCCTGCGTGTATTGATACTCGGAAAATCTGATTTCGTTTTCATTGATTAATAGTTTACCACTTCTGCTATGAGAAATAAAGGGTAAAACCAGACTTCCGTCTCCTGCACTGCACAAAGACACGGATCAATCCGCTTCAGTTTCAATCATGCACCTGTCAGGGACACCAGGACAAACCTGGAGCAACTCCTCATAGACTTCCCTTAGGTTTCGGGGAACCGCCGGGTAGGGCTGAACATCAGTTCCGTACGTTTACAGATACCCACGAGCATGAGCATTACCGGTACTTCGATAAGCACCCCCACGACAGTTGCCAGGGAAGCTCCGGATGAAAGACCGAACAGCATGGTGGATGTTGCTATAGCGACTTCGAAATGATTCGAAGCTCCGATCATGGATGCCGGGGCGGCGTCCCGGTAGGAAAGCTTCAGTATCCGGGACAGGACGAAGTAGCCCAACACAAACATCACTATCGTCTGGATAAACAGCGGTACGGCGATCCAGAAAATGGTTAACGGATTGGCTACAATAATCTCCCCCTTAAAGGAGAACAAAAGAACCAGGGTTACCAGGAGGGCCACGGTGCTTACAGGAGTAAGCACCTGGAGAAATTGCCCCTTAAACCATTCCAACCCTTTCCGCTTCAGTATCACCTTCCGTGAAAAATACCCAGCCACAAGGGGGAGTGCAACGTAGATACCCACCGATAGAATCATCGTCTGCCATGGTATGGGCATGGCATTCACACCCAGGAGGAGCCCGCCTAAAGGCGCATAGAGAAAGAGCATGGTGAGTGAATTGACGGCAACCATAACCAGGGTCAGTCCCCCATTGCCTCGTGCCAGGTAACTCCACATAAGCACCATGGCCGTACAGGGAGCAATACCTAAAAGGATAGCACCGGAAACGTAACTCCTCCAGAGCTCCACTTCCACGCCGGACTTCACAATCTCTGTTCCCGGCAGAAACTTTCTGAAAAGAACCCCAAGGAAAAGGGTTGCAAAGAGATACATGGTAAACGGTTTAATCAGCCAGTTGATGCCCAGGGTCATGAGTACCGGTTTAGGTGTCTGCCCTGCTTTGATCACTTCTGAAAAATCGATCTTCACCATGATGGGATACATTATGAAAAAAAGGCATATTGCAATAGGGATAGACACCTGATACACAGACATGGCATCGAGTTTAACCGCAATACCCGGAGCCAGCTTCCCCAGGGTTATGCCGATACCAATGCACAGTATTACCCAGACAGTGAGGTATTTCTCGAAGATACTCAGTCGAATAACCGGTTCTTGCCCCATAAACACATCCCCCGTATAGTATTTTATTTGGTAAAATAGCCAAACAACCAAATGTTGTCAAGAGAAAGGTTGATTTTTAACGAAAGACAGGTAATAGTGGCGTAATGACTGACAACGAAACCTCCAGGAGTACAGAGCGTGCCCGTATTCTCAAGGCATTGGCCCACCCTACCAGGGAATTCATAGTAGAAAAACTGTCGGAACAGGACCATTGTGTAAGTGAGCTGACGAAGATGATCGGTGCAGATACTTCCACGATTTCCAAGCATCTGGCAGTATTAAAAAATGCCGGCATTGTTGAAGACAGGAAGGAGGGGCAGAACGTATACTATCATTTAACATGTCCATGTATTATTAATTTCATTCATTGTCTGGAATCGATTATTAAAAGTAAAGCTGCACGGCTTTCAGCATCAATTCAGGAGTAGCATTGTGGGAAAAATCACGATTCTCTTCCTCTGCACGGGAAACTCATGCCGCAGCCAGATGGCTGAGGGTTGGGCAAGGGCACTGAAAGGGGATGTGCTGGACCCCTATTCGGCAGGAATAGAAAAGCACGGTCTCAACCCGAAGGCCCTGCAGGTCATGGCAGAATCCGGGATTGACATCTCCGGTCACACCAGTAAGACCACGAGGGAACTTCCCCTGCAGGATTTCGATTACGTGGTTACCGTATGCAGTGATGCGGACACAAACTGCCCCTACTTTCCTGCAAAAACACGGATTGTTCACCACGGATTCGACGACCCACCTAAGCTGGCGACAGACGCGAAAACCGAAGAGGATATCCTGTCCCATTACCGCAGGGTAAGAGATGAAATCCGGGGTTTCATCGAGACCCTCCCGGATGCACTATAATCAGCCAGGACCGGGATAGATTTACCGGTCTTGTCGAAATAATTCCATTCACCTCCGTAAGCTCACCGCCTGTGGACTCCCGGCACCACGGAGGTTTTTTACAAATTCCCGGGTCTGGTACATGAAAGCCTGGAGCCTTGTTTCCAACCCGGTATCCTCCTGGCCGTCATAGGCGATATCCACCCAGGGGATATCACCGTGTTTTTCCCTGAGCATGGAGGAGACGGAGATAATAAGGGTACCGGGCTGACAGGTGAAGGGAAGAATATTGGCTATACCGGAAATACCCCGCATAGCGAGACCCGATGCAGCTCCTATTGCCATAGGAGGGTCTCCATCGTAGTGCATGTGTATGAACTCATTGGAATTGGCCAGTATTTCCTCAAGGTGAAGAAGAAGATCCATATCAGCCCATTCCTCGATTTCCCTCTCAAGCTTCCGGGCTGTGACGTTCTGGATTTTCCGGGTAATAAACGATTTAAGGAGTCCTCCGATATCCCGTTTCCATACACTGTCCCGGAAATACCGGTACGTTGCATAATCGATCCATTCCGATACCGGCGCTATAATGGTCTCGGCACCAAGGGCCTCCAGCCTCTGAACGATATAACCGCTGCAGAAGGGGTTGTCCCGCATAAATATCTCGCCGATAACGGCAACGAGAGGTTTCCTGGGTATATCCCTGGTTTTGATCTCTGAAAATGTCCGGGCGGCCTGTCCCATAACAGCATAAATATCTTTCGCTCCGTTTTCGCAGGACTCGATGGCTTTGTCCAGCCAGTACCGGTATATTTCTTCGGTTGCTCCTTCGTCCCATTCGTAGGGAAGCTTCTCCTGCTTCAGCTTACGGAGTAAATCCGCTATCACGATGCCTTTCCATGCGGTGATCCGGAAACTGTTCCCGTTACCTCCGCTTACACTGTTATAGGAATTTGCGTTGGACGGAGAGACAATGGTAACCTCTCCATACCCAAGATCATCGAAGATGATGCGCTGCAGTTTCCGGTACTGGCCGAACCTGCAGGGACCGTTGTGATCGGGCATGAAAAAACTCGCCCCTTCCGGTACGAATCCTGGTTCCATGATTTTTTTCAAAAAACTTCCGGTGGTACAGATCATGGGAAAACATTCTCTGCCGGAGGTGTATTTCCTTCCCAGGTCCAGATCGTGATGGTCCTGCATGGGGAGCACTTCCGATTCAGTACCGCAGCTCCTGGCTGCCGCGGAAAGGAGATGAGCTGTATCGTTCATGTAGGGAATATAGAGCACCCGGTTCCCTGTTCCCCGGGGTACCGTGTTTATCACCTGGTCTCCGGCTTTTACCGGGGTGCCGGCAAGGTTCTTTGCGTACCCTTTCAGACTGTCCAAAAAAGCTTCACACCGGGTTATCATGCCTGCATCGGCGGAATGTTCATCCACTTCGAGCTGAAGATAGGGTTTTCCGTCCATCTCTTTCCGCACAAAATGATGGAGAAACGAATCCGGACCGCACCGGAAATTGCCTAGGTATGCTGCCTGCAGCCGGGGATCCCGGGCAATGATTTTCGCCGTTTTCAGGATGTTCTGTCCGTTCGGCCAGTACATCATCGGGTAATCGTCGAATACGGTTTCAGATGCCAGGGGAAGATAATCTAAAGGTATGGGAAGGCACTGGAGCTGCATCAGTTTTTCCACCAGCCGGAGGTTCAGTTCCGGGTCGCCGGTATTGTAGGGTCTGCCGATGAGTACCACCGGTGTAACATCATCCGGCAGGTGTTTCAGCACCTCTCTGCCCCGGGCCGCTGTCCGGTTTTCGAACCGTTTCTGGACAGTAAACGCATGCTTCACCGCCCTGGCAATCCTGGCCCGGGAAAAAGAAAACCGTTTTCCAAAACAGCCGGTAAGTCCCTGTACCAGCAGGCGGTCGGAATACCGGAACTGCAGGTCCGGGATAAGCAGCTGTTTCCTTACTTCCTCGTCCCTTAAGGCTGCCCGTATCATAAACGGGTAGGACTGGACCCAGGGACAGTTGTAATTGATGGTAGGATTGTCCTCTTCCGCCGGGGAGTTGATAATAAAGGGAATAAAAATATAATCCGCACCCCGGTCCAGAAGGTTCCGGACATGGCCGAACATCACTTCCACGGGTAAACAGACTTCAGCGCTGAGCATTTCCAGGGACCGGGTCACGGTTTTCCGGTCTGTCGGATCCGAAAGAAGCACCCGGAACCCGAGATTTTCGAAAAATGACCTCCAGAAGGGGAACTGTTGATAAAAAATCATCAGTCCCCGGGGTATGCCGATGGTGATCCGCCCATCCCGTTCTTCCGGGGTATACCCGTCTAGGAGTAACTCCGTTCTCTCTTCGAAAAGGTTCGGGATCCCGTCCCCCTTTCCTTTTCGTTCATCCACCTCGTACTTTTCACACCGGCCGCCGTAAAAGAGGGGTTTCTTTTCCCCTTCGATCCGCACTCGCCGTATCTCACACTGGTTCGAACACCCTTCGCAGGTAAACTTGTCCACACTGAAGGGGATGGTGCTGATATCGAACCCTTTGAACCGGGTCTCTCTACCTTTCCTTTCCCGCTGTGCCAGAATTGCGGCACCGATCGCCCCGGTCACATCGAAGTGAGGCGGCACGGTAATCGGTTTTCCTGTCACTTTTTCAAAGGCGGAAACCACCGCTCGGTTGTTAGCCACACCGCCCTGAAAAAATATCCGGTTCCCTACCCGTTTGGTCCCCACAACTTTCTGCAGATAATTCAACACGATCGAATAGGCAAGACCTCCGATAAGGTCTTCCCGGGTAGCCCCTTTCTGTTGATGAGAGTTCAGGTCCGATTCGATAAAAACGGTACACCTGTCCCCCAGCTTGGAAGGGGTTTCCGCAGAGAAGGCAATGTCGCCGAATTCTTCTACAATTTTCACATCGAGCTTTTCAGCCTGTTCCTCCAGAAACGAACCGGTCCCTGCAGCGCACACCTTGTTCATTTCGAAATCCACCACGACCCCTCCATTCAGGCTGATGAATTTCGAATCCTGGCCCCCTATTTCGAAAATCGTATCTACTTCCCTGTCATAATCCACGGCAGCCGTGGCCTGGGCTGTGATCTCGTTCCGGATGGTATCCGCCCCGATAAAATCGCCTGTCAGGTACCTTCCGGAACCGGTTGCTCCTACCCCCCGGACCGTTACCCGGTGCCCCACCTCGTCCTGAATTTCCGCAAGCCCTCTCCGTATAGCATCAATGGGCCTACTCGCCGTCGGAAGATATCTCCTGGCTATAACGTTATGCTCTCCGTCGATGAGTACCACGTTCGTGCTCAGGGAACCCACGTCCACACCCAGGTAGACATCCAGTCTCTCACCGGTATCAGGCAGCTCCCCGATATCTTTGCAGAACGCCGCAGCCGGCAGGTGGAGCGCTTCGTGGGAAGATCCGTTTCCCTGGCTCACCTCCAGGTAATCCTGCAGATCCTGCATACCCCGGAAACCATTCCGGGTCTCCCCGGGATGGCTGAAGAGGTAATAAAGCGCACCCAGGGCACCCATGGATGCATGGTGTTCCGGTACGATAAACTCATCCTCCGTGACATCCAGGACAGTACGAAAGGCCTGGACCATCCCTGCGTTCGCAGCGACTCCCCCCTGGAAAAGGATGGGAGGGGGCACATCTTTCCCCCGGGCCAGGTTGCTTTTAAAATTCCTCGCCACCGCGTGGCAGAGGCCCGCCACGATGTCGTGGAGAGGAGTGGCAATCTGCTGAAGGTGAATCATGTCGCTCTTGGCGAATACACTGCACCGGCCGGCTATCCGGGGAGGGTCCTTCGACTTGAGAGCTAATTCTCCGAATTCCTTTTCAATGGAGACGCCGATCCGTTTCGCCTGCTGGTCGAGAAAGGACCCGGTTCCGGCTGCACAGAGAGTGTTCATGGCAAAATCTTTCAGGGAGGAAGCTTCTCCTTTGTTATCCATAAAGATGAGCTTTGAATCCTCTCCACCCATTTCAATGACCGTTCTCGCTTCCGGATATAAACGGCTGACTGCGGAGGACTGGGCTATAATCTCGTTCACGAAGGTTCCGCCCACAAGCTTCGCTGCAAGAGCACCTCCTGTGCCGGTAAATGCCAGGAGTTCGATATCTTCCCGGTCATACCGGTTGGTTACCTCTTCGAGGATCTGTTTGAGCAGATGAAACGGCCTTCCGTGGCAGTAATCGTAACGTTCAGTGATACATTCCTGAGCCCGGTTCAACAGTACCGTATTAATCGAAATCGAACCGATGTCTATCCCAAGGCCCAGTTCCATGTTTTCTCCTTGCTAAACAACATACTGTATTCCATGATTATGTGCGAGAGGAACTTTTTTTTCAACAATTCCTTGTATATTTTAGTCAATTTCATCTACAATTAACAGAAATGAATGGGTTGTACCTGCATGTCAGGCACTAATAAGGCAAAAATCACCACATGAAGTTGCTTCTCATTGAGCCGGCAAACAAACACGCAGAACTCAGGGGGAATTTCAGGATTCCGCCTCTCTCCCTTGGAGTGTTGGCAGGACTGACGCCGGAAGAGTGGGAAGTCACCATCGTGCAGGAACCTATGGACCCGGTCGACTTCGACGAAAACTGGGACCTGGTGGGCATCACAGCCGCCACCAACAACGTACTTCGGGGTTACGAAGTCGCAGACCGGTTCAGAGAACGTGGAATCAAAGTAGTAATGGGAGGCATTCATCCCACCGTTCTCCCTGATGAAGCGCTCCTCCACTGTGACGCGGTATGCATCGGGGAGGGCGAATCGGTGTGGGGCTCTATCCTCTCGGATGCCACATCGGGAACACTGAAAAACAAGTACAAGCAAACCCGGTTCCTGGACCTCCGGCACTACACACCCCCCAGGCGGTCCGTTATGCCTGTACGGAGAAGTTTTTTCTTCGACGTTGGCACCGTGGAAACAACCCGGGGCTGCCCCTACCACTGCGAATTCTGCTCCGTCGGCCTCATGCACGGAAACAAAGTAAGGACCCGGCCCCTTACACCTCTCCTCAGGGAAATCGAATCCATAGAGAACGATCTCCTGTTTTTCGTGGACAACAATGTGATCAGCAATAAAACATTCGCCAAAAAACTGTTCCGGGAAATGATTCCCATGAAAAAGAGGTGGGTTGCCCAGTCCACTATCTCCATTGCCGGGGATAAGGAACTCCTTAAGCTGGCTTCAGAGTCAGGATGTTTCGGCCTTCTCATCGGACTGGAGAATATAACACGCAAGGGATTTACTAAGTACAATAAGAGCCTTAACAACCTGGCGGAATTGAAAGAAGCCCTCCGGCTGCTCAAAGAGCACGGAATAAGTGTCCTGGCTACCATGGTGTTCGGAAATGACGGGGACGACAGGGATACCTTAAGGGAATCCCTGGATAACCTCCTTACTATCGACCTGATTGCCGCATCCCTGGGGATGCTTATACCCTACCCCGGTACGCAAACTGCGGCTTTTCTGGAAAGGGAGAACAGGATTCTTACAAAAAACTGGGATCTTTACGACATCAACAATCTCGTGTTCAAACCCAAACAGTTCAGTTGTGCTGAATTCAGGGAAGAGATGCGGTCATTGCGGAGAACGTACTTCTCCTGGCCGCATATTGTAAGGCGTACCGTCAGCCACAGACAGAACAATATAAGGTTCGGGTTCGGTCTGAACGTAGCCATGCGGCTCCACAACGTAAGGCACCGGAAGATGCTGAACTTCCCGATTTCGGAGGATGAACTTGCCTAGGCTGCTTCTCATTAATCCGGTAAATCCGGTGAATATCTTTTCTTTTCTCAACCCGAAAAAAGCCGAATCCAACGGCGTCGTCTTCGTCCCTCCTTTAGGCCTGGGATATATTGCGGCTGTCACTCCAGGGAACTGGGATGTAGAACTCGCCGATGAATCGGTGTCCCGCTGTACCTTTCCCCGGGCCGACCTTGTAGGCATAACAGCCGCAACAGCCCAGGTGCCCAGGGCATACGAAATAGCCCGGATCTACCGGGAGAGGGGAATACCCGTTGTAATGGGCGGGATCCATGTATCCATGCGCACGGAAGAAGCCATAGCATATGCCGATGCAGTCGTTACAGGTGAAGCGGAAGAAGTCTGGCCGGAAGTAATCCGGGATTTTGAAGTGGGAAAAATGAAACAGGTGTATACCGGAGGCTTCGTGGACCTCACCAGGGATATCCAGCCCAGGCGGGACTTATTCAGCCCCCGCTACCGTGTAAGTTCGATTATGACATCCCGGGGGTGTCCCTTTTCCTGTGATTTCTGTACCGTTACCATTTTCAACGGCCCCAGGCTCCGCCGGAGACCGGCGGAACAGGTGATCCGGGAGCTGAAAACCATACCTCAGAAGTTTGTGCTCTTTCTCGATGACAACCTGATCGGGTACTCGAAAAAGGATGTACGCGAGGCAGAGCACCTGTTCTCCCGGATGATCGAAGAGAAGACTCGGAAAAAGTGGGTGGGCCAGACCTCGATTAACTCGCTGAAAGACCTGGAGGTCCTTAAAAAGGCAAAAAAAGCGGGATGCATGGGATTTTTTGTCGGCGTCGAATCGGTCAACGAGGACGTTCTGAAACGCATGGATAAAAAAGCGAACCTTGGCACCGGTATCGAGTTTTATAAAGCCTGTATCCGTAATGCCCATAAAGCAGGAATCATACTCATGGGTAATTTCGTTCTGGGGTATGAGAAAGATATAGAGGAAATTCGTAAAGATACCTTCTGGATGGGAAAAAGCGACCTGGACATCATCAACTTTGCAATCCTTACGCCTTACCCGGGAACGAACATATTCAAACGGCTTTCCCGGGGCGACAGGATCATACTGAAAGAGTATCCCCGGGACTGGGGACTCTACGACGCGGACCACCCGGTGTCCCGTTTGGACCACCTTGGTCTCGAAGAAATACGCCAGGGAGTCCTGGAGAGGAACCGCAGGCTCTATTCCTACCCGGCTATCATCATCCGGTTCTTCCGTTCCCTCTGGAAGACCAGGAGCATCCTCCATTCCCTGCTTGCCCTGTTCGTCAATACATTCTGGGTAAGAAGAAAAAACATTGCCAGAATAGGCATCATAAATAATCTTGCACAGCGCCGTGAATACCGCGGCAAGATACGTGAAGATTAAAAAGACAAACAGTCGGTACCTGTCGCTCACGCCTATCCTTTCATCGCTCCCATGGTGACCCCGGCAACGATGAAAATACCGTATATTTTTCCCGTCCCAATGGAAATCATATTGAATTCTCTATATATTTAGTTTAGTATGCTATAAACAAAGGAGAATATTTAACGATGCATATCCTCAGATCCAAACAGGAAGTGTCAAAGATCATTGAAGATTCGAAAACTACACCGGTTTTTCTATTGAAACACAGCCTTACGTGCCCTGTCAGTTCTGCAGCCCACAGTTCCTTCGGTGATTTTTCAAAAAATAATCCCGGGATTCCCTGTTACGTGGTACATATCCAGGAAAACAGGGATATTTCGAACCACATAGCCGAAGTAACAGGTATCCGGCACGCATCTCCCCAGGCTATCCTTCTGTCCGGGGGAACCGCTGTATGGAACGAAAGCCACTACGGAATCACCGGGGATTCACTTAAACAAGCCTCGAGCTGAGGACTTGTTCCGGTTCCATGAAGAGGTCATTTCATTTTTTCGATTCACTTCCCAGCTGCTCGGATATATTGCTGCAGATCCGGCGGTAGATCGCATTGAACCTCTGGAGCCGTTTGATTTTCAAGTCCGCGTCCCGTGCCCAGATACTGCCGGGGTGCTCTTCCACTACTTTTCTGAAATAGATGTATGAACGCTCAAAAGCCTGCAACGATTCCGTTGCCAGTTTGAGCAGGTATTTCCAGTCGAAGACGTACCGTATTTTCTGTTCTTCTTTCAGATACCGGTTGTAAAACTTGCGCTGACCGTCGGAATAATGTTTAAATCCCTGTTTATAGTATGCATACGCCGGATCTTTGAGAGGACCCACCTGGTTTGAGCCCTGGAGTTTCTCTCCCGGCACCGACGTATTTCCCGGCATCGCGGGCCGGATCCCTTTAAAATCCCCGGTTTCCGCGACAATCGTAAGGTATGCCTCGTTTATCTTCATCATCTTGAGCTGCTGGGTGTGGCGGAATTCCTCGGAAAAAAGGTCCGGGTGGTTCCGTTTTGCCGCCAGGTGATATGCTTCTTTTATCCTTTCAAGGGGAACTTCCGGGGTAATCCCCAGGATCTTGTAAAAGGTGTCATGGACCAACAGGATATCCTCCGGGGAAAAATGCGGTCATGAAATCATTCAAACAAGTAAATCCCCGGACAACAGGATCAGGAGTTCTTCCGGGCAAACTCTTTCATAAACTCCGACAGAGCCCGGGCACCTTCCACCGGCATCGAGTTATACACCGAAGCACGGCAGCCGCCCAGGCTTCTGTGCCCTTTCAATCCTATCATATCGTTCTCCCCGGCTTCATCGATAAACCGGGCCTCCAGCTCTGCCGAAGGAAGGTGGAACACGATGTTCATGCTGGACCGGGCCGTCTCCTGGACCGGGCAGCGGTAGAATCCCCCGCTGTTATCTATTGCACAATAGATGAGTCCTGCCCGCTCCGTACTTAAAGCCTGCATCTTCGACAGACCGCCGCTTTTTTTCACCCACTCCATGACCAGTCCGAGGACATAGATGGAGAACACCGGAGGCGTGTTGTAGAGGGAGTCTTTTTCCGCATGGGTCCGGTAACGCAGGTACGCAGGAAGGGTATCCTGGCCCTCTTCCACCAGGTCATTTCGAATGATGACCAGGGTAACTCCTGCAGGTCCCAGGTTTTTCTGCGCCCCTGCATAGATAAGGCCGAACTTATCCACCGGCAGAGGACGGCTCATAATGTCACTGGACATATCCGCGACCAGGGGAACGGATCCTGTTTCCGGCCACCTGTGCCACTGGACGCCCTGGACCGTTTCATTCGAGGTGATATGGAGATAGGCGGCATCCCGGGAGGTCCGAATATCTTCCGGGTCCGGAAGTCCGGTAAAATTATTGTCCGATCCGTCATACACGACATTGACGTTGCCGATTTTTTTCGCGTCCCCGTACGCCTTCTTCGACCACTGTCCCGTGAGAGTAAAATCACAGAAAGGTTTCCCCTGTAGAAGGTTGAGGGGTACCATGCCGAACTGAAGCGTCGCACCGCCGCCTAAAAAAAGGATACTATAGTTATCAGGGACCCGGAAAAGTTCCCGTATCACAGATGAAGCGCCGGTGTGTACTTTATCATACTCTTTGCTCCGGTGAGATGTTTCAATCAGGGACAACCCTGCACCGTGATAATCGACTATCTCTTCCCGGACCTGCACAAGAACGGGAAGGGGAAGCGTTGCCGGACCTGCGTAAAAATTGTATTTCCTATCCATAATGCACCTCCGGAGTTGTACAATGGCATCTTATTAACCGGTACCGGTTTTATCAATCCCCCAGGTCAGGCACTCCGGTCCATCAGCTTTCTTTCAGTTTTTTTCCCTGGAGTACTGCGTCGATCTGTTCTTTCGTCTCTTCTATATGCCGCCGGAATGCCTTGAGTGCTTCGAAAATATCCCCGGTCTTGATCCCGCCGATGACCTTCCGGTGATTCCCGACGGCAGTGTGATAATCTTCAAAGGCCTGTATCGATTTATCGATCTCCTCGTACATAAAAGACCGGAGCATCTCGTACATTGAAATCAGTATGGGATTACCGGAACCTTTGATGATAGCGTAGTGAAAACGATAATCAGCTTCTACAATCCCCCCATGATTACCCGTGTCTGCGGCTTTTTTCATCCGCACCAGTTCTTTTTCCACTTCCAACAGGTGCTTCTGCACGCTTTCAGGATCTTTATGATACCTCTCGGTGAGAATAATCGTACTCCACAGTTCTATGGCTCCCCGTACGTCCAGGAGATCATACATCTCATCCTTTCCCAGGAGAACCGCCCATGAGAGGGCTTCCGTGGAAATTGAAGTACGGTCGCAGACATAGGTTCCCCTGGCGGTATTCGACTCCAGGATACCAAGATAATTGAATATCTTGACGGCCTCCCGGATAGAAGACCTGCCGACTCCGAAAATCCCGGAAAGTTCCTTTTCCGTCGGAATCCGGTCTCCCACCTTAAAACGTCCGTTTGCGATGAGTTCTTTCATCTGTTCCATTACCTGTTCTACAACGGTCTTCTGCTTTATCTTATGCACTTCCAAAGAACAGCTCCTCTCTGATTTTTGTCTGATAATATTATATAAGAAAAGGGAAAGCCTTCCAAGCGCGTTTTCTCCTGTACTGTTCCGGAATGTCTGGACGCTTGAACCTGAAATAGGTTATTTTCTATCCGGATGGACCAACACGATAAAAAAGCCGATACTCCTCAAATTCTTGTCGTGGATGATGAGAGATGGGGAAGAGAGCTGCTGAAAGAACTCCTTATCCTTGAAGGCTATCCCGTGGATACTGCTGTCAGCGGCGAGGAAGCCATAGAAAAAATTAACATAGGGTCTTACGACCTGGTCATCTCCGATCTGAAGATGCGCAAACTGACAGGTATAGATGTCCTCCGGGAAGCAAAAAAGCAGCATTACGATCCTGAAGTGCTCCTCATAACCGCCCACGGTTCGGTCGAAACCGCAGTAGAAGCCCTTAAGATAGGCGCTTTTGACTATCATGAGAAACCGATCAATACAAAACGGTTTCTTCTAACAATCCGGCGGGCCCTGGAAAAACGGCAGCTGAAAGGCGAGATCCGAAACCTTAAAAAGCAGGTAGAGGAGAAATACGGCAGAAGCAACATCATTGCTGTCAGCGATAAAATGCGGAAGATCATGGAGATCGTGGACACTATTTCCCGGACGGACGCAGCGGTGCTCATCCAGGGAGAGAGCGGAACAGGGAAAGAACTCGTTGCAAGGGCCATCCATGCGGGAAGCGACAGGGCCCACAATCCTTTTATCCCGGTTAACTGCGGGGCCCTGCCGGAACCTCTTCTGGAAAGCGAACTCTTCGGACACGCAAAAGGGGCTTTTACGGGAGCGGTAAAAGAAAAGAAGGGGCTTTTTGAAGAAGCGGAAGGGGGCACCCTGCTCCTGGATGAAATAGGCGAGCTGCCTCTGCCCCTGCAGGTTAAACTCCTGCGGGTGCTTCAGAATGGTGAAGTACGGCCGGTAGGGAGCAATGTAAGCAAAACCATAAATGTCAGGATCATCGCATGTACCAATAAACAGCTGCAGGACATGGTGGAGGCGGGAACCTTTCGTGATGACCTGTTCTACCGGCTACGGGTGGTGCCTATAACTATCCCTGCCCTGATAGAGAGAAAGGAAGATATTCCTCCTCTTATCAATCATTTCCTCCGGAAGTATACCCTGAAGATGAAAAAAGCCATCCAGGGATTCTCTCCTGAAGCCATGAAAATACTCGTAGAATACCACTGGCCCGGCAACATCCGGGAAGTGGAGAACTGCGTGGAAGGGACCCTGGCCCTTACCTCTTCCGGGGAAATCCAGGTTTCCGACCTTTCCTTTATCCTGTCCAGCCGGAAACCCGCTGATTCCGGCGAACTCCTGGAAACTGAAGGTACTACCCTGGAAGAAACGATGAATACGGCAGAGCGGGCATGTATCCTCAAGGCTCTAAAACGGAATTCCTGGAACCAGGTTCAGACCGCCAGGGAACTCAGTATAGGCAGGAGCTCTCTTTGGAGAAAGATTGAAAAATACGACCTGCGGCAGAATTCGTGACCAATTATGAAGCACCGTGCCCTTTTTTGAAACAACATATGTCTCTTTTGTTTCGATTCAGCGGCGAATAAGACAGGTTTTCAACGAATTCTTACATGGCATAAAACTTGCAGAGTATTATCCGGATGGATGGATCAATTCCCGGTAACAGACCTGAAATGGCAGAACTCGTGGCCTCCGGACTTACACAGGAGATAAAAAACTCCCTTCACTCAATTATTACCGGCCTGGATATACTGGAAAACCGGTTCAAAGGGATGAGTCCGGACACTATCAATACCCTGAAAAAAGAGTCGGAGAAAATCGACAACGTTATCAAAGATTTTTTCTTCTACAGTTCCCCGTATTCGCCGGACCGTACGTATTGCGATATCAACCTCCTTCTGCAGGAAATCCTCAGTATAACTTCTCACTCGAAGAACGGTACATATCAGCGGATATCCCCACAGTTCGCTTTGGATCTGCCAAAGCTCTTAATCGACAGGGGCAGAATCCAGCAGGTATTCCGGGATATCATTCGATTCTGCTGTAATTTTTCCCGGCCCGATTGTGATATTGTAGTACACACAGAACCCAGGGATGGGTCCGTGTACATTGATATCACCGGGGGCAGGTCAAGGATCACAGAAGAGCAGCTCCATGATGTGTTTATTCCTTTTCAATTTCCCGGCATGGGAGTAAGCGGTCTGTTCCTGGCTGTTGCAGAAAAAATCATCAAAGCCCACGATGGAACCATCGATGTTCTCCCGGGACCGGCAGGAACGGCCCATCTCTCTATCGGCCTTCCCTTCGGGGCTCCGTAACTTCCACCGTTTTTTTCTTATCAGCAGATTCCAAAGCCGCGGTAAACAGCTCATGGCTCCATACGGCTTCATCCGGGGTTGTGCACCCTGAAAAGAGGGATTTCGGTTTTCCTACACTGAATTCATAGAGGAAGGCGGCCCACATCTGGAAAATCGAATCGATTCCCCCGAATTCGAAAAGAGGTGCGCTTATGGTTGGGTATGCAGTTTCATAACCCGTGTCGATAACCTGCCATGCCTGGTCACCGCCGGAGTATTCCAAGATGTTAATGGTGTTTATCTGCTTTGTACTTACTTTAACAGAAGTCTTTGTTCCGTACACATTGAGATACCAGGTGTTTTTCTCACCCGGAGCTATCCTGTGGGTTTTCAGGGTCATGGGAAAGACTTCCCCGGTGTCCGCTTCTGTTTCACACAGGAGAACTGCATTGTCCCAGGTTTCACAGCAGGCCCTGCCGCCTTTCCCGTCAGGCCGCTCTTTAACGATATCCGAAAGCACGGCCCGTACATTCCGGGGATACCAGCCGGCCCGGATTGGAATCGCCAGAATATGCATACCCAGATCTCCCATGCACCCATACTCTCCGTTGTACTTTACCACACGTTTCCAGTTGATCGGTTTTTCCGGGTTTAAGTCGCTGGAGTGAAGAAACCCGGCTTCCACTTCGATAATACGTCCGAGTCTACCCTGTTCGATGATAGAACAGAGGCGCTGTATCGCCGGTGCAAAATGCCACTGGCAGGCGCACCTGACAAACACATCCGGGTTTCTTGTGATGCTTTTCATAATCGCCAGGTTGGCAGCCCTGTCGATGCCAAAAGGTTTCTCCCCCATAAGGTGTTTTCCAGCCCGGACTGCACCTTTATACATCTCTTCATGGAGATGATTAGGTACGGCGATATAAAGTGCATCCACTTCGGAGCTGTCGATTACCTCTTTCCAGTTTCGCGTTACCTGATGCACGGTTTTAAGCCCTTCGGTGTACCACCGGGCTTTCTCTTCCGTTATGTGCTCACTGCACACCGATACGATTTCCGGTTTTATATCCATATCCAGAAGATGGGACCAGCGCATTACAGCCGAGGCAAACTCTTTTCCCATCATGCCTGTTCCGATGAGTCCGAAGCGTAACGTTTTTATGGATTTCACCCATCCTCCCTGCCGGACACGGGTCCCTCCACCAGGGCATCCGTATTTGCCGTGTCCGTTATGGCACTGATCGAAGTTATTGTCAATTACTCCTCCTGTGCGTATTTAGATCTCTACCAGTGTAATTCAGAAATTGTGCAAAAGCAAAGTTTATCCCCCGGAACCGTCTAACGGGTAAGGTTTTCCGGTTTCCCGGATAACTTCGCATCCCCCCCCGGCTTTAATTGCTTACGGAAAATGTGTTAGAATCAGATTAGCCGTGTTTTGAAAGAGACCCGAGTATGAAATGATTATCCGAGGAGGACATCATGCTGCCGAGTGATCATTTTGTTCGAATGTATAATGAATTGTTTAAAATGCTTGCAGAGCGAAGCCAGGAGGAATTAAAAGATTACTGGCTGGAGATCAGTACCTTACAGGAGGCGATAATCGGCCCGCATTTCAGGGAGAAAGGCTTTCAGGGTATGTTCGATTACTGGGACCGGATCAAGATTGAAGAAAACTGTGATATGGACCTGGAGATAACGGAAAACTATTTTGAAATCAGGATGAATATCTGCCCGTCCTTGTCTAAAAACCTGGACAACGATGCCGGTCTGTGTATTCAGTACTGCGATCACTGTGCCGGCTGGATAAATCCTCTTATGAAAAAAATCGGCTACTTTCCCGTATACGACATCATTTCCCGAACGGAACCACGCTGCAATTTCAGGGTATATATCTCCGAGGAGAAAGCCAGTCGGTTTGCCGAAGGAGCAAAACTTTTGTGTGACCCTTATGGTTATCTGGACCATGCTTGAGGGAAACCCGCCGGTTTTTTCCGCAAGATAAAGGTGAGCCCCTGTATGATGATTATCAACGAAAGAATGATTGCGGATAATAGAAAGGGATACCCGGAACCGAATTGTTTCCCTATCAGTCCTCCCATAACCGACCCTGCGGCAACGCCGATACCAAGGAAACCCTGGTGGAGGCCGCTGTCCCGGCCCATACAGGAGGAATTGGGATCATTATTGCCGTAATATAAGCCTGCGAAATAACCGTAGCCGCTTAAAATCCCAATTAAAAATAATCCCGTACTGATGAGAAAAAGGTTCCTGGTGAAAAAAACTAAAAGCAGCCCGATTACACCCGCACCTTCGGTGATAAAAAGTACCGCCGGGTTATATTTCCAGAAAGAGTAAAAATGCATTATCAGGTAGGTACCGATCACGGAGACCCTCATCAGTGCTATAATGATGCCATGTTTATCTGCGGGAAGTTCGATTTCAACCGCGACCTGCGGAAACAGATAGAGTATAGTGCTCATAGAGACTGCAAAGCCCAATGCCGTAAGTCGTCCCAGGCGCTTATACAAATCCGAATCTCCCGGTGCTTTTTGTGCTTTTCCGGATTGCCCGGAAAAGTCCGGGGGCGGCGCAATATACCGTTCCTGCCCTCCTTTTCCAGTCTCTTCTTTACAGAGGAGGATCAGAATACAGTTTATACCGAGAAATATAAGCGATGCTATTATGGGTCCGTCGTAACGAAGCAGATAGAGCCGGCCGCCTGTAATCATGCCGATAACAACACCCGCGTTCCAGGAAAGGCAGAATAGCAACAATCTCCCGGAGACAGCTCTATTGGAAAAACGGTCGGTATCCTGTCCCAGCCAGGCGATCAGAGCCGGATAAACCAGGCCGGGGGAGATTCCGATGAATACAAAAAAAACAAAGAATAACGACCTCGTAGGTTCTACAATCAGGCATCCTATCGTTCCGAAAAAAATCAGGGCGATTCCGTAAATAATCGTTTTTTTCCTTCCGGATTTATCGGAGACACCACCAAAAACAATACTCGATACGGCGAAGGATATCGAAAAAATCCCCCCGGCAATTCCGAGTCTGATGAGGCCGGCCCCATGTTCGGCCATATACCGGGTTAGAAAAAAAACTATAAGATTAATAGCAGCGTCGTTTAAAATAGTGATTATAAGGAGAAAAAAACCATTCTTTTTTAATATCATATTGTTATAACCGATTTAAAACTATACAGTATTAAGTGTGTTGTTGCAATCTTCTGTCATCGATTTTCAGTGTAAGCTGAAGAAAAAGGAGAAAAAAGTGAGGCAATTCACTATTACGCCCGCAGCCGGAAAGCAGCTGATTGCCAGAGCGCTGGCGTTGCATCCGGCCGTCAATTCGGTCCTGGAATCAGGTACCATGGTAATCGTAGCTGGGACTACGAACGGGTATGTCGCCGAGGAAATTTTAAAAAAAACCGGGCAATCTCAAAATTTTTTACGCCGCCGATTCTTCCCGGTGCCAGGGGAGATCTTCTGCGAGCTTGATGCCGTCACTCTCTTAACCGGCGCGTCCGCTGAGCTTGTCGCGGGGGGCGGGGTCTGCGGAGCCGAGGGAAGCGTACGGATTGCGGTGTCGGGGAATTCAGTGCAGGAAATTTCAGCCGTGAAGCTTATTGAAGAAATTTCCACAGAACCTCAATTCACATTAATATGAGTTGAGACATACGATAATCTTGACTAATAATACGGTATAACCGGAAAGTTCGTTTAAAAAAAAGGTAACACGGTTATGTTTTCATTAAATGGAAAAACAGTTTTTCTCGCCGGGGGCGCCGGATATCTGGGGCTGCCGGTATGTAAAGCTTTTCTGGAACAGGGCGCCCGGGTAGCAGTCGGAGATATAAAGGCTGAACGGCTGGAAGAAGCGGAATCGTTCCTGAAAGCATCCTATCCTGCAGGGAGCTTTTCAATTGTTCATTTTGATGTCGGTACCGAGCAATCGGTGGACCAGGCCGTGATCGAGGTCGTAAGACGATTCGGCGGATTGGACGTTTTGGTAAATGCAACTTTCGGGACAACCGGAAAATCTCTGGAAGAGCTGGATTCCCATGATTTTGACCGGGTCAATCATCTGAACATTACCTCGAGTTTTATCCTCGCCCGCCGCTGTGCCTCCGAGATGAAAAAGGGCGGTGTCATCATAAACTTTGCGTCCATGTATGGGATCATCGCACCCAACCCCTCCGATTATCCCGGTGGCTTGGTTCCCAATCCCATTGAATACGGTGCAGGCAAAGCGGCCCTGGTCCAGATGACCCGGTATCTTGCGGCGCATTTCGGTCCGAGGAATATTCGCGTGAACGCTGTCGCACCCGGCGCGTTTCCCTGGTCCTCCGCCCATAAGGATAATCGTGAATTCATCCTTAACCTGGAGCGGAAGAGCATGCTTGGCCGAACCGGACGCAGAGAAGAGGTTGCGGGAGCGGTTGTTTTTTTAGCCTCCGATGAGGCGTCTTTTATAACAGGGCAGGTACTGAGTGTCGACGGCGGTGTTACCGCCTGGTAGTGGAGCCTGCAGTGGAGGGATCTATATGATGAAAGCATCTTCTGAACATGCAAATACCAAGCCGCTTGTAAAAAGCGATAGCATCCGGTTGGCCGTTCTGGGATTGACCCCGGGTAACGGACATCCGTATTCCTGGAGTGCAATATTCAACGGCTATGACCGGGACTTGATGACCAGGGAGTGCCCCTACGCGGGAATTCCCGAATATCTGAATAAACAGCCGCCGGAAACCCTGACAATCCCCGGGGCCAGGGTTACTCATATCTGCTGCACCGGTGAGGGGGAGTTTACCGCCGGGCATGTCGCCCGCTGCTCTCTCATCCCGAATGTGGTGGACAACCCGGAGGATGTAATCGGTGAGGTCGATGCTGTGATCATAGCTACGGATATCGGGTCCGAACATGTTGAACGGGCCAGGCCCTTTGTTAAAGCCGGGGTTCCGGTTTTCATAGATAAGCCTATGGTCGATAACCCTGGAGATTTAGAAGTATTCAATGACTGGACAGCCGAAGGCAACCCGATTCTCAGTTCGAGTTCAATGCGTTATACCAAGGAGTTTTTACCCTATCGCCTTTCCACCAGCAACCTTGGTGAACTTCGGTTTATATCCATCACCACGGCAAAAAAATGGGAGACCTACGGTATACATGCTCTGGAAGCAGTCTACCCCATTACCGGACCCGGTTATATCTCCGGAACAAATACCGGCAGCTATGAGAGGAACGTCGTCCATTTTAAACACAGCAAGGGGATAGACGTAGTTTGCATCGCTTCCGCCGACATGTACGGCGGTTTCGGATTATTGTCCCTCTGCGGGACAAAGGGCTCCGACCAACTGGTTGTGAAGGATTCTTTTTTTTCATTCAAGAGCCAGCTGGAAGCTTTTGTGAAATATCTTCGGACCGGCATCCGTCCCTTTCCCTACGAGGAAACCGAAGAACTTATGCGGATGATTATCGCCGGTATCCAGAGCAGGGATAAAGGCGGCAAAGAGATTATGCTGCGGAATATTCTTTAAAGGAGTGACGGAATGAAAGTGCTTCAATCGTTTTCCCTGGAGGGAAAAGTCGCGCTGCTCACCGGGGGCGCCGGTGGATACGGATTGCAGTGTGCCCGGGCCTTGGCGGAGGCGGGAGCAAAAACCTATATGGCTTCCCGAAACATGGATGCGCTTCAAAAGGTGGCCGATGAATTGAATAACAACGGCGGAGATGTTACCGCCCTCAAGTTCGATCAGGGAGACGAAAAGTCGATCGAGGACCTGCGCGACCGGGTTGCGGAACGGGAGAACCGGATTGACGTGCTGGTAAACAATGCTGTTGCCAGGACCGTCAAGCAGGGCTGGGAATCCGACGCCGCCAGCTTTGATGAGAGCATGCATATAAACGCGACGGGGCTCTTCCTTATCACCAGGGCGGTGGGGGAAGTTATGATTCCCAGGAAATCAGGCTCCATTATCAATATCGGGTCGATGATGGGAATGGTCGGAGTTGAGGACCATAACTACGACGGCACCGATATGAACGGCTGGGCACCGGATTACTTCTTTCACAAGGGCGGTATGATCAATTTTACCCGTTTCTGCGGCAGCTATTTCGGCCGTTACGGAATTCGGGTTAACTGTATTTCCCCCGGCGGACTCTACTCGGAAAAACATCCCGAGCAGTTCGTGAAGAATTACAGCCGGCGGACCCAGCTCGGCATGCTGGCTAATAACACCGATCTTATGGGCAGCATCGTTTTCCTGGCTTCCGATGCATCACTGTATATTACCGGGGCAAACATACCACTGGACGGAGGATATACTGCGAAATGACGAATAATGAACCCATTGCATATTTAAAGGGGAGTTTTGTTCCCGCCGGTGAATGCCGGCTGCCCGTATACGACCTGGGGATTGTCCTCGGCGCCGCTGTAACGGATTTCTTAAGGACGTTCAATGGAAAACCATACCTTATGGAACAACATATCAGGCGTTTTTACCAGTCCTGCAAGTACGCCTGTATACCTCCGCCGGTGGGTACCGGGGAAAGTATAGAGATCAGCAGAAGGATTATTGAACATAATCTTAAACTATACGAAGGCAGAGACCTGGGACTGGTCTATTATATGACCGCGGGATCAAACTTCATATACGCCGGGTCCGCCGGCGGTTCCGGAGAGCTTGAACCGACCTATGTACAGCATTCATTCCCGTTACCGGTGGAACTCTGGCGGAATACTTTCACGGAAGGGGCACGCTGTACGACACCCTCCATACGTCACATTCCACCCGCTACCCTGTCATCAAAAATCAAACATCGTAACCGGCTGCACATGTGGATAGGTGAACAGGAGGCCCGTCAGAGAGATCCCGGTGCAATCCCCCTCTTTCTGGATCTCAACGGCAATATTACCGAAACCGGGGGATCGAATTTTGTGATTTTCAAGGGCGGGGCCGTGATTTCTCCGGCCGGCGCGAACATACTGCGGGGACTCAGTCTCGTGACCTTATTCGAAATTCTCGATGAAATGAGAATCCCCTGGTTTGAGCGGGATATACAGCTTTTCGATGTCGTTAATGCCGACGAGGCCTGGATACCCAGTACCCCATACTGCCTGGGCCCGGTCGTTCAGATTAACGGAATGCCCGTGGGCAGCGGTAAACCCGGACCGCTCTGGCGCAAGATCATCGATAAATGGAGTGAACGGGTCTCGAAGGACATCTACCGCGAGATCACCGGAACCTAAAGGGCTGCCGTAGATTTATCCATATATTTATCATAAAAGAATTTGCAGATCGCTTCCCTGGTCTTTCCAGAAATTCCCGGGTTGTACCGGGAAACAAGGTCGGCGGCTAGTTGATGTGCTTTTTCGAGAATACCGGTATTCTCGCCGTCGTATCCCCCGGTTAAGTCGAAATACGGACTGTCGAAGAATTCTATTTTATCACGCAGCAGGGAAAGGGTAAGTTTATCTTCCATAAAATTCCCACCTGGTCCGACACTGCGAATAGAATCGAGGCCGAGTTTTTCTTCGGATACATCGACCCCCCGGGCGAGGTATTCCGCCATATCCACCAATCCGCACTGCATGATGATCTGCTCTGTCGACATCCCGTTGGCATTCCCAAGACTGCCGAGGCCGCCGATGATATTCTGCCGGGTTCCGTGTGAAGCGAGGAGGTAGAGGATGCTCTCCGCTCCATTCTGGGGGTCCGCCCGGTACGTGAGAGTGCCTCCCGCTTCTCCGGAGGTTGGAAGATGGTAATACTCCCCCATCTGATTAGCCATAATCTTGAAAAGCATCTTTTCCGTGCGATAGTATAGATCCTTCCCTGTTTTCATATCGGTAACAGAAGGACCCATCCCGTAGAAAACCGGATGCCCCGGTTTGTAAAGCTGCGCAACCAGCACGGGGAGCAGTGATTCAACATTCGCCTGTATGAATGTTCCGGCGATGGAATATGGGGAGGTTGTACCGGCCATTGGACAGACCGTGGGTATTACCGGGTAGCATCGTTCCATGGCCTGTTTCATAATTTCAATATTGGGAGGATGTATCTGAAGGGGACTGGTCACCGCCATCGCAACGCTTAAAAGGGGTGTTTCTTTCACCGGTAATCCCGCCGAATCCGCAATGACTGCAGCCGCGTCCATCCAGTCCCTGCAATTTTTTTCCGAAACAGGATATACAGCGATATGCTTTGTAGTGTTGCAGAGAAATGTCTCCATGGTTTTATAACAGCTGTCCGGACCGGGAATATCCGATACTGGATACTGCATGCGCATCATGGAATTCACGCGGTCTAGACTTTCACCGACAATCGTATTTCTGCGGACATCCTCGAGTTCCGGTTTACGTATACCCTCATCCCAATCCACCACAAAGGGATCGAGAATAAGCGACATATAGTAACGGTTTTTTCCACCGGCTTGTAGAACTTTTCCATTCAAACCGGTTTCTTCGGCTGTATCCGGTGCCGTGGCAAGAAGTTCCCGGGTTAATTTTGAGGGTAGGCGAACTGAGCCGGTGTTTTCGTCGACAACGGCACCGGCTTTTTTGAAGAGTTTCAGGGTTTCCGGGTGACCGGTTCGAAAACCGGTATCTTCAATAAGTTTCAGGCTGTCCATATGAATGACCTCTATTTCGGCCGGGGATAAGAGCGATAGTGTAAGAATGCTCATAACAACCTCCAAGACTTTTCATTATTCGTTGAAAGTATGTAGACAAAAACACCGATTATTGTATACGATTACACAAATATTTTGTCAACAGAAAAAAGTTACGTAAAGGATATCCTGTACCGGAGAATTGGATATGAAAGGTAGTATTCAGGCGGATAAAGCATATGCATTTATCCGTGAACAGCTTCTTTCCGGAAATTTCGAGCCCGGCCGGCGGTTGGCCGAGCAAGCCCTTTGTGAATCCGCCGGGGTGAACCGCGGAGATATTCGCCAGGCTTTTTCCAGGCTTCTGGCGGAAGGACTCGTTGTCAGGGGCAAGAAGGGAGGGGTGTTTGTCCGGAAATACTCGGTACGGGACCTGGAAGAGGCCTATGAAGTCAGACAGATCCTTGAAACGGCTGCCGCCCGCCTCGCGGTCGAGCGGGCCGGGGAGGAGGACCTGCATGTACTTGAAGAAACGGCCCGCCATATGCTGCTCATGGCAAAAAACGGTTACAGCCTGGGTGTATGTGAAGGAGATTTGAGGTTTCATAATCTTATTGTAAAAGCTGCCCACAACGATAAACTGTACGATCTCTATGTACGGGCCAATTTTCCTCTATCCGGTGTCGATTACATGTGGAAAGAGAGGGGAAAGGAGCGGGAAGGACTCATTGCGGATTCCCGGGATCACATCAGAATAGCCGAATTCCTTAAGGAGAAAAAGATCGAACCAATTTTGGAGCTGCTGTCAAAGGGCAGACCACATGCCTGATTTACACCATAACCTCCGGAAGATCTATACATTTCATTTCTTCAATAACATTGCCATCTGCGTGGTGTCTAATTTTTTATTCCTGGACCGGATTTTTCTTCGTATGGGCCTGAATATGCAACAGTTCGGCGCCATCAAGGGATTCTCATATCTCCTTCCCATGGGAATCAACCTGCTGCTTTCGCCCTTCATCGGAAGATTTAACAGGGAACGGGAAATCGTAGGAATCGGCTATCTTATCCGGGTATTTATGCCTCTTCTTTTCCTCATCCTGCCTAATCTGTCCAGCGATAAATCCGTCCTGGCCGCCGCCGCCGCTGTCATCCTCATAACCGTGCACGTTTTTCCAATTATCTCCAATAACTGTATTCAACTCCTGGTCCGTTCCAACGTACCGCAAAATATGTTGGGGATGCACCTCTCCAGGATTACAGTCATTTGGACCCTTCCCGGGTTTCTCCTCGCGATCCCGTTAAGCTGGATACTGGATATGCATGCGGCCGGAAGCGACCGGGAGTTTTACCGAACCATGTTTTTCATCATGTTTTCCACGGGTCTTTTTGAAATCATAGCCAGTTTTATTATAATGAGACTTCCCAGGCAGCATTCTGCTAAAAGACCGGACCTGCGCTTTAAAGATATTCTGCTCCCCTTTCGAAACAAGGGGTTTCGAAATCTCCTGCAGGTCATTTTAGTCTTCAGTATACTCAACTCCATGGTGATGGCCTTTATCAATCCGTATTTACTCAATGTCCAGGGTATTTCCATGACGTTCATCTCCGCCATCAGCGCCGCCGTGTCCCTTCTCTCGATACTGGTACTGCCTTTCTGGGGAAAACTGGCGGACCGTGTCGGAGGCAAAAATATTCATAGAATTGCCGTGATTGGATTGGCAGTTGGAATTTTCGCTCTTCTCGGGAAAGGAGTTGTATTTATCCTTATTTACGCACTTTTTGCATGGGAGGGCCAACGAGGACTCTTCGGTTCCGGTATTTATTCCACCCAGCAGTTTATGGTATTCTCTCAGAGCGAAGAGGCAAAACGGCCCGTGTTCTTCGCAGCTTCAACTTTTGTTTTCGGTTTCGGATGGTTTTTCGGGTCCTTTTTCGGCGGATTCTTACTCGAATGGAATCTCCAAAATTTATCCAATCCCATGACGGCTTACAGAATATTTTTCGGCATCTGCGGTATGGGCTGTATTCTTCTGGCAGGGTTTACCCGCTTCCTGGCGGATGACAGGAAGAAGCGAAACGCCAGGGGAATGAGGATCGCGATGTATCGTACAGTCCGAACCTTATTCGGGCGTACCCGGTAAACACTAATTCAACAAGGCAGGTACAGGTATGAAGAAACCGGAAGTAACCGATTTTGATAAGAAACTCTGGCAGAGAGAACTTGAAGAATTTGTTCCCGCTAAGATATTTGATGTCCACACACATCTCTGGAATGAGAGTTTTGCCGGCGGCAACCGGGATGTAGACTCGGTCCTCAGGATGGAAATTGATCTCCCCGCCCTCCGCTCCTGGTCCGGAAGCATCTTTCCAGGCAGGTCTTTCGGTTTTCTGGCCCTGCCGACCCCGCTGGCGGATATTGACATCTCCGGCCATAACGAATGGATAGTACGGAATGTCCGGGGATATGTGCGTCCTCAAGGGGATTTCCCCTCTTTTTCGGGAATTATGGTCACTCCGGATATGTCTCCGGAAGAACTGCGCAACAGCGCCGGCGGCAACATCGTTGCCGCATTGAAACCCTACCGTATCTATGCTCCCAATCCGGCCCAAGCTAAAATTACCGATTTTTTTCCCGAACATCTTATGGAAGCTGCCGATTCATTGGGTCTCGCGGTTGTTCTGCATCTCTCGAAATTCGAGGGACCGGCGGACAGGGAGAATCTGGACGACCTTACTGAGTTTACCCGCCGGTATCCGAATATAAAATGGATCCTGGCCCACTGTGCACGGGCCTTCAACTCCGTGTTTCTCCGGGAGTCGATCCATATTCTCCGGGAACTACCGTCCCTCTGGATAGATACATCGGCTGTGTGCGACTGCTATAGTCACTACCTTCTGTTTAAATATTTCGACCGGAAGCGGATTCTCTTCGGCACCGACAACGTGTTCGCCGGTAGTTTCAGGGGAAAATATATCACCTACGGGTATGCCTGGGAAGGATACGAGGGAAAGGACACTCTGGAGCACTGTGATTCCCGGTCGACTTTTGTAATATATGAACAGCTGCGTTCCCAAAAACAGGCGGCAGACATGGCGGGACTCAAGTCCCCGGAAATCGATGATCTCTTCTTCGGTAATGCGTTGTCCCTTTTGGACATTAAGAACATCGAGAAATCTTCATCTTGACGGATTACCTGAGGTGATTTACACTATACGGACTATTGGTTATAACAATATAAGCTTTTGTAAAACATGAAGACAACCGAAGGCTGGAACCTGTACGAAAAGGCTAAAAAACTCATTCCCGGGGGAACCCAACTACTGAGTAAGCGGCCGGAACTCTTCGCTCCGGGCCTGTGGCCGCCCTATGCGGTGGATGCGAAGGGTTGTACAATCCGGGACCTGGATGGAAACAGCTTTATCGACATGACCACCATGGGCATTGGAACCTGTCTCCTGGGATATGCCGATCCCGCTGTAAACGAGACGGTCATAAATGCTGTACGCCGGGGTTCCATGAGCAGCCTGAATTTCCCGGAGGAAGTGGAATTGGCGGAACTCCTGCTGGAGCTTAATCCCTGGGCCCAAATGACTCGATTTGCCAGAACCGGAGGAGAAGCCCTGGCAGTGGCGGTCCGCATCGCACGGGCCTGCTCCGGAAGGGTCGGGATCGCTTTCTGCGGATATCACGGCTGGCATGACTGGTACCTTGCGGCAAACCTCATGTCTACAGGTACCCTGGAAAAGCACCTGCTTCCCGGACTCGAACCGAAGGGTGTTCCCCCACAGCTTGCAGGTACGGTGTTCCCTTTCCATTACAACAACATTTCCGAACTTGATGAAATAATTTCCAGCCAGGGTAAGACTCTCGGTGTTATCATACTGGAACCCTTAAGGTATAACGAGCCGAAGGACGACTTTCTCCTGGAAGTGAAAAAAAAGGCTGAAACAGCGGGAGCAGTCCTCGTTTTCGATGAAGTTACTTCAGGCTGGAGGCATACCCTGGGGGGAGCACACCGGCTCTTCGGGGTTACTCCGGATATCGCCGTATATGCAAAGGCACTGGGCAACGGCTATCCGTGCGCGGCAATCGTCGGCAGGGAAGAAATAATGAAAACGGCCCAGTCAACCTTTATATCTTCAACCTACTGGACCGAACGGGTGGGTTTCGCGGCGGGCTGCACAGTATTAAAAGAATTTAAGAGACGGAACGTTCCCCAATTGCTGCGGAATGCGGGAGAAGCCGTCCAGGCGGTTTGGCGGAAATGCGCCGGTGAGTCGGGAATTCCTATCACGATCTAAGGATTACCGGCGCTCTCCCATTTTATTTTCGATGTTCCTGAAAGAGAAATTTTAAATACCCTCCTGGTTCAGGAACTGTTGGCTTGCGGGTTTTTAGGCAATAATGCATTTTACGCTTCCTGCGCCCATACAACGGATATCATTGCCTCCTATAGTGAAGCCCTCGGGGGGGTGTTTTACACGTTAAAGCGCTGTCTCGATTCGGGAAATCCCGCCGGAGCGTTGAAAGGTCCCGCGGCTTATAAAGGATTTACCCGCCTTACCTGACTTGAATTGGGAAAGTAATAATAAACCATGAATATACTGAGAGGGAAAAAATGGAGATGCGGAAAAGCAGAGTACTGGAGATAATGAAAAAAGGCGGGGTTGCCCGCTGTATTAAGCTCAATCTTTTCGATCCGAAAATAGTTGAGATTGCCGGAATGTGCGGATTTGATGCTGTATGGCTCGATATGGAGCATGTGCCCACGGACTGGAATACCCTGGAAAACGGGGTTCGGGCAGGCAAGATTTTTAATACCGATGTAATAGTCCGGGTGGAAAAAGGCTCCTATTCCGATTACATCAGGCCTCTCGAAATGGACGCGGCGGGAATCATCATTCCCCATCTCATGAGCCTTGAAGAAGCCCGGTACATCGTGCAGACTACCCGGTTTCACCCCCTGGGGAAAAGACCGATAGACGGCGGAAATACCGACGGGGCTTACTGCCGGATTGGCTTACTTGATTATATGAAACAGGCGAATGAGAACCGGGTTGTCTGTGTTCAGATCGAAGACGTGGAGCCTCTGCCGGAGCTTGAAGAAATCGCGCGCCTTGACGGCATCGATATGATTCTTTTCGGACCAGGCGACTTTTCTCAATCCCTTGGAAAACCCGGCGAATGGGACGATCCGGAACTCCTGAAAACCAGGGAGAGAGTCGCTGAGGTGTGCCGCAAGTATGGGAAATTTCCCGCTACCGTAGGCTCCCCGGAGAGTTATTCAACCCTGGTGAATATGGGTTACCAGTTTATCAATATCGGGGCCGATGTGGTGGGCCTTATGGATTATTTCAAAACGCTCCTCGATGCGTGCCCTGCTCAAACGGAATGAGTGCTGTACCAGATAGTCTTCCCGGGATATCGAGATTGGGCCTCGGCACGGTCCAGTTCGGGTTTGATTATGGAATCAACAATACATCCGGGAAGGTGAAGTATCCCCAGGTGTTAAGGATCCTGGAAACCGCCTGCAGGAATGATATCAATTTCCTTGATACATCGAGGAATTACGGTACGAGTGAAGATGTTCTCGGCCGTGCTTTCAGGCAGCTGGGGCTGGAATTTATAGTAAGCACCAAGCTCGATCTGCCGGATGATTTCCGGGAGTTATCCGATAAGGAAATCATACAGCAATCAAAAACATCACTCCACCGGAGTCTGGAAGCCCTGGGGCTGGACTCGATTCCCATATACCTGCTTCATAGTTATGAATTGAAAACCTATAGAAACGGCCTTATATGGAACTGCGTACTGGAAGAAATGACGAAGGGGCTGATCCGGTATCCCGGAGTGTCCATCAGCGGGTCACCTCGTGAAGCCGAAGGGTGCCTCGGGGACCCGGCCCTGCGGGTTCTGCAGATTCCATTCAATGTTTTCGACCGGAGGCTGGAACGGGCCGGGATATTTAAAAAGTGTGCAGAGAGGAATATAGTACTGTTCAGCAGAAGTTCTTACCTGCAGGGGTTAGTGCTTATGGAACCTGATAAGGCTGCCGCAAAAGTTCCCTCTTCGAAGGAGTTTATGAAGAAACTTGGGGAAATCTCCGGTGCATGTGCCGTTCCCCCCAAGGAACTGGCCCTGCGGTACGTACTTGGAAAAAAGGAGCTTGCGTCAACTATTGTAGGTCTCGATTCACCGGAACAACTTCAGGAAAACCTGGGTATTTTCGCCAGGGGTCCCCTGAATACCGGTCTGGTTGAGCAAATCGAAACTGCATTTCAGGGTACACCGGATGAACTGGTAAATCCGGCTTTATGGAAAATTCAGTATCCGCCGCCGGCGTAATCTGAGAGCGTATGAACGAAAAAAGCATAAAGCGTCCTGAGGTCCGGGATGAATTCCGTTATCCGCCGGGAATTCTTGCGACCTGCTGCATTCCCTGGGACCAGGATTTTAACTTCGATGAAACGATTTTCAGGAGGGCTGTCCGCTCTATCCTGGAACATACCCCCCTGGTGTATATCTTCGGTACTGCCGGGGAAGGGTACGCCGTAAACCGGGAAGAGTATTCCCATATCGTCTCGGTTTTCGCCGATGAGATGAAGAAATGGCAGGCTGATCCCATGGTCGGGATAATCGGTCTTTCCCTTTCGGAAATCTTAATGCGGATTGAGATTGCCTGGGAACTCGGTGTAAAGACATTCCAGATTTCATTGCCGTCGTGGGATACGTTAAACCGGAAGGAAACGGAAGTTTTTTTTCGGGAGGTCCTCCTCTCCTTTCCCGGTGCGGATTTTTTTCATTACAACCTGAAAAGGGCGGGCAGGCTCATCATGCCCCGGGAGTATGCTGCCCTGTCGAAAAAATATACCAACTTTGTCGGGGCCAAAATCACAACCGTTTCCACCCGGTATTTTGAAGAACTCATGGGCCTCAACCTGCCTCTCCGATTTTTCTTTACCGGTCCCGGGTATGCCCATGCTTCCACCCTGGGCGAATGCGGATTTCTGATCTCCCTGGCGAGCTGCAATTGGAAAACCGCCCGGCTCTACTATGAAGCCGGCCGCGGCAGAGACAGGAATACTCTCATGCAGTTGCAGACGGAGCTTGGCTGCCTGACCCGGGAATTGATGTCCTGCGTTGGTACCTCCGGGCATATAGACGGAGCTTACGATAAGATTTTCCTGAAAATACACATGCCGGATTTCCCTTTGCGGCTCCTTCCTCCCTATTCTTATCCCCCCGATTCAGTATTTGAACAGTTCAGAGATGCTTTGAAGACCAGGTATCCCCGGTGGTATGATTCCTCCGGACAGGATCAGGAATACCTGTAATGACTGATTGTTTCATACATGGTGATTATATTCTCTATCGGAGTATCCGGCTGTATCGCGTGGGCGGCACATGGAATATAACCCCCGTTCCTGCCGAGTATGGCTATCAGTTTAACAATCTCTTTTTCAAGCTGACCGGAGTTTAATACCGGCAGCATTGTCTGTTCGTCTATTCCTCCATGGAATGATAGACTGCCTCCGAAATTTGTTTTAAGGAATTCAGGGTCCATACCGTCTGCGCTGATCTGCACCGGATCAAGGACATCAAGACCGATTTCAACCAGGTCTTTAATAACCGGAACGATGGAACCGCAGGAATGATAGAACGTATAGTACCCCATATCCTTGAAAGAACGAATGAGCTTCTCCGAGTATGGTTTTACGTGTTCACGCCAGATACCGGGAGAAACCATCATTCCCCTCTGGGTCCCGATGTCACCGCCTGAACCGATCATATCGATCTGGCCGTCACTCTGTTCCAGTGCCTTTAACGCTCTGGCCTTATAGAACTCCTGGGCTTTTCTGCTGATCGTTTCGGCTATTTCCGGCTGGAGCAGAAGGTCGGAAAGAAAGTTCTCCATCCCGCGCATATACCAGGGGGTCTCGAAGGCCCCGCCTGCAAAAAAACAAATAAAATGCCTTTCCTTGTCATTGATGCGCTTTATTTCCTCCTTGAGGTGGGAGAAATCAAACCAGTCTGCTGTTGGCCAGGGATACTCCTCGATTTCCTGTACGCTTTCGGCACCGGCTAAGGGACTGACGGCAATTTCATTGTAGGTGCCGAATTTGTTTTTTACAGGCTTCCACACGATGCCCAGAAAATCTTTTCCCTCCACAGCCACGCCCGCGGCTCCAGAAAAATCGGCAGGGCCTGTATACTTCGGGTAGACCCAGCGCATGTCGATATTAAAATGATCTTCAATCTCGTGAACCGATTCAAATCCGAAGTATTGTAATAACTGTTCATGCACTTCCGGAGTGGCATTATAGTCGGTAGGCGGCCGGTCCGGTGTTTCATGTTTCAGTACTGTTACTATACGCGTATAAGCGTCCATGCTGTTACTCCTCAACCGTGATTTTTATGACCGAAACGGATGTGGTCTTCCCGTTGGTATGCCAGAATGAAACCAGGCAGGAGGTATCCCCTGTTTTCAGCAGCGAAGAATAACCGAATTGAAATTGATCGAAGTGGCTGAACGGATTGGTTCCGTCCGGTTTGCTCTCCGCACCGAAGAGGGTGACCTCGGTGGACCTGTTCCAGTTCAGGCCGCTATCAAAGCTGAACAATGCCTTAAGCCCGTGATTGCCGGAAAATCTGTCCTGATGGACAGCCAGCATGAGGCCGTCCCTGAAATAGAGGGGGGACATGATCTGGGTGGTGATGTTGACGGGAGCGGGTGCACTCCATGTCTCCCCGCTGTCTGCAGTGGAAATAAAATGGACAGGTTGATCTTCCATGTTCGTTAAATCCAGTGTCCACAGGTATATCAGTATCTCGTCATTGATACATGTGGGACGCGCATCACCATACAGGATCCCTTCGGCGGCGGCCATGGTATTACCCTCGGAAAATGAATAACCCCGGTCATATGACTTTATAAACCTGCTGCAATTGCCTTCCTTATACCCGCCTTCCCAGTGATCATGCATTTCGCAGGGGAACCCTATGTTTCCGTCGGGTAGAGTAATAATTTTACCTGGAACAATTATGTCCGGTGATTCGAATTCAATATCCTTGGGTGTTGTCCAGGTCCGGCCGTTATCGTATGATTTAGTGGTTCTCACCGAAGCAGGCTGCATACCGTCGGTGACCGTATTGAACAACGGTTTGCTCTCGTCGGTATCGATAATGGAGTACACTGCTATCAGCTCATCAGGTTCAAGTTCCGTTACATGGGCCATCAAGTATCCCTTTTCAGGGTAAACAGTTTCGTCATGACACGTAGGTGATATTCCTTTTTTCCATGTTTTTCCCCCATCGATGGATCGAAACATCAGTATCCTGCCTTTCGGGTCATTCATACTGCCGTTCAACTCTTTACAACAGAGTATTATTTCACCGTTTGACAGCTTTTCCATAGACGGGAAATGATAGAATAAGGATGTGCTGTTTCCTGCCCGATCGCCTATTACAAGAAATGGGCCTTCCGTTTTTATTTTAGGCAAAATAATTACGCCTTGCAATTGGATATAATATTATTCTCATTTATAATAGCCTGGAAAGTACAGAAAGAATAGAGGTAATCCTGAATTGAAAACCGATCTCATATGATCAGGGGAAAGACTAATGATAGAGATTGAAATCATAGACACCGGGCACGTAAGCAGGGATGATGCCGCATTTCCGACACTGGTAGTGCTCGGCGGCGGCGAGATAATCTGCGGTTATACTGCAAAAGGAGAGGGGCCTAACGCGTTGGGAGGAACGGACTGGTCCAGGTCTTTCGATTGGGGTTCCACATGGACCCATGAAGGAACCATCCTTCCCAGGAAAGAAAACCCCGTGACGATTAATAGTCTGCGATTGAGCAGGGTTTCAGACGGTACTCTCCTCGCATATGGCGGAAGGAATTATCTGGACGGCAGGGGCGATACACGATCTTTCGGCAATGAAAAAAGTGAGCCGGTTTTCTGCCGGTCCCTCGATAAGGGTAGGAGTTGGTCGGAAGCAGTTGTCATACCTGCGGCTCTTGCCCGGGGGTATGAAATCTCCAATCCCATTGTTGACGCCGGCCGGAATATATGGCTGGCTCCAGTGGCGACTCTCCCCGACAGTAAGAGGTTCGGTGAGAGGGTGGTCGTATACAAGTCCACCGATAACGGAAAGACCTGGCCGGAATATCACACCGTTTTTCACGATCCGGAAGGAAAAACAGGTTTTTTTGAGCAGAAAATCATTAACCTGGGACAGGGCAGACTTCTTGCCGCCGCCTGGACGGTAACCCTGGGAGACTATAAGGACCTGGAAAACCATTTTTCACTTTCAGAGGATTTCGGTCGAACATGGACTTTCCCCGTATCTACCGGAATTCAGGGGCAGACTCTCACCCCTCTTTTTTTAAAAGGAGATAGATTATTGCTCCTCAGTAACCGCCGTTACGGCAGCCAGGGTGTTGTCGCTTACTTTGCACGATTCCGCCGGTGTGGATGGGATATTGAGGGCGAAACTCTGCTATGGGATGCACGGGCAAGCAGAGATAAGGATACCGAAAAAACGAGGGGTATCGAAGCCTTCGATGACTTCGCCTTCGGGCTGCCGTCGGCGGTTGCTATCAAAGAAAATGTTTATTTATCGGTTCATTGGTGCAGGGAAGACGGGATTTTCGGTATTCGCTGGATAAAATTCAGGGAAATCTTATAAGGAGGACAGGCAGCATGTTTAAACAGGAGAAAATCGGATGAAAAAAATTTATTCAGCTTCAATCACCCCCTTCACGGATAAAGGAACCCTCGATGTTGCATCCCTGGAGCGTCTTTTGGAATTCAATATTGAAAAAGGAATTGACGGTTTTTTCTTTCTAGGCACAATGGGGGAGTGGGCCGTTCAGAGCAATACTATGAAGCTGGAACTCCTTGAAGCTGCCGTCAAGATCATAGGCGACAGAGCGGAAATAATCGCCGGAGTCCATTCATCGGGATTGAATGGAATTCTTGAGAATATTGAAAACTGTTCAAAATACAATTGCGGTTCTTTTGCGGTTCAGCTGCCCGGAGGCTGGGCAAAACCGGGAGACCCTGTTACCTATATGAAGGAAATCGCGGATTTTTCCCCAAAACCTGTTTATCTGTATTATCTTCCCGGAGTTAATGGAGTTACCTTTTCGAAAGAACAGTTTGCCGATCTTTTTGCCTATCCGAATATAACGGGAGTAAAAAATTCCTCTAACAACCTGAAAACAAGGAAAGAATTGCTTATGTTGAGGCGGCAGCGGGATTTTATTCTTTTTGAAGGGCAGGAATGGGTTGTCGATGAGTCCCTGGCCCTGGGTTGTGACGGGGCGCTTGTGGGAATGGCGTCCCTGGGTGCGAAATTATTTAAAATGATCGCCGGCGCTGTTGATAGAGAAGATGTTGAGCAGGCGGGGGATTACCAGCGGATAATGATCGAGATATTTGACGGCATCTACGGCAAGAACCTGCATACTGTCTGGATCGGTCAGAAGTTCGCTTTGCAGTGTCTGGGAATATTTTCTTCTTCCAAAACGCTGGTTCCGTCCCAGGAAAACGCACTCGGGAAAGAAGACAAAAATCGAATAGAGAATTGTATAAAAAAGTACCGGGAGTATCTTGTTTGATCGTTGCTGCAAAAGCTTCCTGAAAAAATTTATCTGTCAGTCCAATCTCTTTTCAAAAGAGGAAACGTGCTGTTTCAGCGCGGCATAGGCTGCTTCCGGGTTTTTTGAGATAAAAGCCTTCGTTATCAGGCTGTGTTCCGCCGTCATTTTAATAAGATCATTCCGGGAATACAGACTTTCGGTGTTTCCGTACTGTTCATTCTCGAAAAAAAGCTCTATTGCCGTATTTAAGGCATCGAGCATCCGGTTGTCGGAAGGAGCCATGATAGCCTGGTGGAATTTAATTTCCAGTTTGCTGTATTCCCTCAATTTTACATTATCTTTCTCTGCGAGTTCTTCCATCTGTTCAGCTATTTTTTTTATGTGATCCACCTGTGGTGGGGTTGCTTTATTAACCGATGTTTCGATTGACCCGAGTTCGAGCGTCTGCCTGAGGATATGGAGTTCGCTTATGTCGGATGAGAAAGAAAGTGAAAGAATTGTAAGCAGTTTATTGAATACAGAAATCGGATCGATCTCTAAAAGCCGGCAACCGCTTCCCCTCCTGGAGGAAAGAATACCCAGTCCCTTTAAATACGAAACTGCTTCCCTGAGCACAGTCCGGCTCGTATGAAGAACATCAGCAAGTTCGACCTCCGGGGGAAGCTTATCGCCTTTTTTAAAATTGTTGGTACGGATAAAATTCAGGAGGTTTGTAATTGTGATCTGGGTCCTGTTTGCAACATACTTCATATTTTATCCTCTTAAATTAGTACTATTAATCATTGACAAAACCAAATAAAAGTATTAATTCTTAGACTAACTATACCAATTAATCCTACATATATCAATGGATAGGAGGGCATAAAAATGTTTGACCTCACCGGCGGGCAGCCTTTGTCGCGGGAGGAGCCGGATATCTTGCATTTCCCGCCTGCAGGGCTCTGCTGAAACATGGCGCAAGCATAATGATCGGAGATTTCAACTCCGTGGGTCCATGTGAAGCGGTAAAGGACCTTGTCTCCGAATTCCCGGCGGATTCAGTTGATGGGCTGGATTTTGATATTGGAAATGAAACCTCCATAAAAAACGCGGTTAATCGTATGCTCCATCGATACGGCCGGTTTGATATCCTGGTAAACGCCACCTGCTATAGTGCGGGAAAAAGAGTTGAAGAGGTTACAGGAGAGGATTTCAACAAGTCAATTCAGGTAAATATAACAGGTTCTTTTCTCCTGGCAAGGGCCGCCGCGCAGGCAATGAAGCATGGGGGCGGTATTATTATGTTTTCATCATTTATGACCGGACAGGTCTTGTGTATAGATGGAGGAATTACTTCATGGTAGGCAGCAGCTTCCCGATCATCAGATATTATTTCCGGCTTGTTGACAGTTTGAATCAGTTTGCTTACAATTGGTTATAATAATAGGACAAAGACAGTTTATTGAAAACCCGGGAAATGAGAAAACAACAGGAGAAGAAAATGGAAGACTTCAAATACAACCCTTCACAATATGTACCCTTCAGGGACATGGAAGTCCTGGAGAAGGTGAGGAAAATAAAGAGAGAAGATATCGAAAAACATCCGAATTCCGATTTTAAAATCATGGTAAGGAAAGCAAATGAGATCCAGTTTATTTTTATTACCGATATTTTTTACCGCATAAAACATGCGGCGGACGAAGGTAACAAAATAGTATTGATTTTACCCAACCCGGTACCCTCTTACAGACAGGTTGCATATCTGATTAATAAATTCAGGGTTAACTGTAAACATGTACACATTTTTGCTATGGATGAATATGCGGATGAGAATGGAAATGTCGCTCCTGAAACATGGAAATGGGGCTTTAAATACGCTATGAATCATAATTTATATTATCAAATCGATGAAGACTTACGGCCTCCGAAAGAGCAATGTATCGGGCCGGCAACTGAAAATATTTCAGACTATGGAAAAATGATTGCGGATATGGGAGGAGCCGATGCCTGTTACAGCGGACCCGGCTGGACAGGGCATCTTGCATTCATAGAGCCGGATGCTCCCGAATTTGAAGGAACTTTTGAAGAATGGAAAAAAATGGGCCCGAGGATAGTTACATTAAGTCCTTTTACCCTGGCTCAGAATTCCCTTCATGGAAGTTTCGGCATGAGTGGTGATATAGCCAGGGTTCCGCCGAAAGCGGCAACGATAGGACCGGCGGAAGTCATCGCCTCCAAATACCGGATGGACATCAACAACCTGATGATTCATGGTACACTGACATCCTGGCAGAGGCTCATGACAAGACTGGTAGCCCACGGCCCTGTTACTCCCAAGCTGCCTACATCGATCCACCAGGTGTTAAAAACGGATTTTTATATTTCAGAAGAAGTTGCCAGGAATATTGAAGATGACTGGGATAAGGGTTATTAAACAACGACCTGAAGCTTAATTGATGAAATGAAGTTTCCTGTGCCTGTATGGAAGAGTGTGCTGGAACCGGGCTGCAACCGCGAGATAACATCAGGTAATGAAAAAACGCTCTGTGACGCTGTCGGCCGGGCTGCCGGTTTGAGAATTCATACCGAATTCCGTCATAATGAACACATAGACCCCTCTTCCGGGGATACGGATATTATTCGGGAAGTTTCGGAGTTTCGTGAGACCTGCCTTCTGGAAAAAAGGTGGACAGCAGGTTTCATGACACTGCGTCAGCCGGTCAGCCTCCCTGACAGGTTCGGATGGCTGATACTACGAACCGACGGGGCATGTGTGGAGCGCATATGCAATCCTTATTCCCTGCAATTCACTGACGCCAACCGGCGCTTTGGTATCCGCTGGTTTATCAGGTAATGATTTGATTTATTCCTGTATCTACCTTTTAATATCTGTTAAGAATCAGGAGTTAAATGAATGGGAAAAAGCGAATTAAGCTCCCGCCGGCGTATTAAAGATGTAATTAATTTCCGTCCGCCCGACCGGCTGCCCTGCAATGAAAGCCTATGGCCGGATACCCTTGAGCTCTGGCACAGCCAGGGTTTGCCGCAAAATATAGACCCGGCTGAGTATTTCGGCTGGGACATCTATTCGATGTCTCTGGACTGCTCTCCCCGTTTTGAACAGAAAATCCTGAGTAAAAACGGGCCATGGTATACATATCAGGACCGCTGGGGTTATAATGCCACAAAAAAAATAGGTAAAGCCAGCTCCGTACATTTCTTTAACCACAAAACGGATACCAGGGCGAAATGGGAATCCCATAAGCACAGGTGGAATTTATCAAACGATTCCGATGAGCCGGCTAGAATTGACAGCGCCTCGTATTTTGAGCATTTTGATCCGTATCCGACCTGGCCTGAGGCGCTGGAAAAATACAAAAGAATCTATTCTTCAGGACGCTATATGCTTTTTTCCACATATGGTCCCTGGGAAGCGAACTGGCGTCATTGTGGATATGAAGAACTGCTTATGCAGACCGCATTAGAACCGGTTTGGGTAACCGAAATGGCTGAATATCATACCGAACTCGTAATCAACGTATTGCGGTATTGTATTAACCTGGGAATGAAACCGAATGGTTTTTTTATGGTGGAAGACCTTGCGGAGACCAAAGGGATGCTGTTTTCCCCTGAGTCATGGCGAAGTATCTTCAAACCGTCTGTAAAAAAAATAGGTAAATTTTTAGCGGAAAATAAGATCGATTTCTGGATGCACTGCTGCGGCAATGCGGAGGCCGTCTTTCCGGACCTGATAGAAGCGGGGGTAAAGGTAATGAATCCACTGCAGGCAACGGCCGGACTTGATGTACATGACTTAAGAAGGAAATACGGAACTAAACTGGCATTTTATGGCAATATATCGGCGGTTAAAATGTCCGGCCCGGAAAACGAACTGGAGGATGAGATCAGGTCTAAAGTTACTATTGCAAAAAACGGAGGTTATATTTTTCATTCGGATCATTCTCTTCCACCGGCAGTCGATTTTCAACGTTATGAGTGGGCTTTGAAAACAGCACGGAAGTGTTTTCTGGATACCAGGTATTGAAGCATCCATGGGCACGTGCGCTGCGGGCGAACGTGCCGAAAATCTTACCCCCCGGAGAGGAGCCCGTGGCTTGTCGTTAACCATGAAAAACCATGTAACCGGCAGGATGCAGAAAAAGGCGGGTCTGAAACCAACCCCGGCCTTGTCTATCATACGTATGATGAATTGTCCGGTTGAATACCCTGATACACTTTTAAGTTGACAACAGGAGCATCGTATACTAAAATGTATTGGTTATAACCTTATTACAATAATAATTGAAACGGGTTCTATGCTGTTTGTCAAACAGCTTAATATTATAGGAGGTGTGATTATGAAGAAAATCACAAAGTTATTGCTTGTTCTTGGAATGATGCTGTTAGTATCACTTCCTGTTTTCAGCGGCGGGAAAAAAGAAGCCGAACCCGCAGCCGAACCCGCAGCCGCAGCTACAGCTGAAGTAGTGGAGGAAGGTGTCGGTCCTACCAACAGCAACCCACTATCGGACCTGCGGGTACGCCAGGCTATCGCTTATGCGATCGACATGGATACTATTGTGGACACCCTGCTCGAGGGAATGGCTATCGTCGCCGACAGCCAAATTCCCAACGGTTCCTGGAAAGCCCCGGGACTGGAAAAATACAGTTATAACCCGGACAAAGCCAGGCAGCTTCTGAAGGCCGCTAACTGGGACTCTAATTATGTGCTGGATTTGGTTTTCTACTACGGAGATCAATTGACAGTCGATCTTATGACGGCCATACAAGCCTATCTTTCCGATGTAGGTATCAAGATGACCTTCCGTAAACTCGAAGGTGACGTTGCCGCGCAATTGAATGCCCTGCCGGTAGACCCGGTGAAAGGTCCTTCAACCATCGTATGGGATCTCGGCTATGGCGCCCGGGCGGCATTGGCACTGCAGGAGTACTACAATGCCTATGCTACGGGTCTCAGCGCTCACACTCCCGGCGATCCGAAACTGGATGCTTTGATTGAAGCCATCAACAGTACATCGGATGTAGCGAAACAGAAGGAAGCTTTTTTCGCGATAGAAAGATATGATTCCGAAATGCTCTACACCCTCCCCCTCTACTATCAGCAGCTGTTTATCTTCGAGAGCACAAGGGTTAACCGTAACGGCGAAATGTACGGCAATGCCCAGTACAACTATGACTGGGGTATCATAAACTGGACCGTACCTGCAGACGAAAAAGGCGTCCATGTGCTCCGAACCAACGGCGGGCCTATCGAGTTTTTTCAAAATCCGTGGTTCAACCCGGGTATCTGGATTTCCAACAAGGTTCTCTTCGACCGCCTGCTTACCTGCGACGGTTCTTTGACCCCGACCCGTCCTCTGATGGCCAAAGATTACAAGTTGAGTTCCGACGGGATGACCTTGACCATAACCTTAAAGGATGGACTGACATGGCATGACGGCTCACCTCTCACAGTTGATGACGTTAAATTCAGCGTCGAACTGGCCTATAAAGTCCCCACGGTTCACCCGGTCTTTATCAAGACCTTCAGTTCCCTCAAAGGGGCCAAGGCGTTCAAAGATGGTACAGCCAGTGAAATCTCCGGTATTACTACCAGCGGCAATACCATTACTTTCAGTCTCGAGACCCTGGATCCCAATATACTGCTCACGTTCTCACAGTTTGCCATACTTCCTGAAAAGTACTTAGGCGATGTAGATCCTCTGAAGTTTCAGCAGAGTTCATACTGGCAGCTGCCTATCGGGTCCGGCCCTTTTATGGTTGATGAAGTAGAGATGAATGACTACCTCGTGATGACGCCCTTTAAAGACTACCATGGCGGAGTTGCAAAAATTGACCAGATTGTATGTTATCCAACTTTCGACAGCGACCCGAATGTAGTTAAAAATGCTGCAGCCGGAAGACTCGATTATGCCTTCTCCAAGAACACTGCCGAAGTTAAGGCTATTCAGGAAATGGACCACATGAGGATAACCCCGGTCGACATCCCCTACACCCGGATGATCTGGTTTAACAAGTTCCCGAAACCATAATAATTTACCCTCATAGAACAAATCAGTTTATAATGGAGTTGCGGCCAGCGCCGCCGTAACTCCATTTTCTTTCTAAAAGGGAGGAGTGTTGACATGTTGTCTTATTCGATCAGAAGGTTGTTGATTCTCATTCCCATGCTGCTTTTCTTAAGTTTTCTTGTCTACCTTGGGCTGGAACTGACCCCCGGGGACGCCGTTTCCTATATGGTCAGCCCGGAGATGCTGTCCGGTATGGATGCGGGAGACCTGGAAGAAATGAGGGATGCCCTGGGATTGAATGATCCGTTTATCGTTCGTTATATGAACTGGCTAGGAGGGATATTAAAAGGGGATTTCGGCTACAGCCTGGCTAGCGGAGTGCCTATCAAGGACATTGTGTTTGACCGCCTGCCGGCTACATTGGAGTTGTCGGGCATCGCCCTGCTGTTGTCCACCTTCTTCGGAAGCCTTCTGGGAACCATCAGTGCCTTAAGAAGAGGTTCCATCGGTGATAGCGCCCTGAGTGTTGCCGGAATGCTCGGGGTATCGATCCCTCAATTCATCTTCGGTCTTCTCGCCATCCTGGTGTTTACACTTAATCTGGAGTGGCTCCCGGTCGGGGGCCGGCTGGTGCCCGGGTATGAGACTTTCTGGGACCGTCTCCCCCATCTAATTATGCCGTCCCTGGTCCTGTCCGCGACCATGGTTGCCGGGGTTATGCGTTATTCCCGGTCAAGCATGCTGGATTCCTTGAACAGAGACTTCATTAAAACCGCCCGCAGCAAGGGGCTGCCGGAATGGAGGGTCAATCTTGTACACGGTTTCAGGGTTTCCCTGACTCCCGTGATTGTCCTCATCGGTTTCCGCCTGCCGACACTGCTGGGAGGTTCCGTCATTATCGAGCAGGTCTTCCAGTGGCCGGGAATCGGTAATGAATTCGTTGCCGCCGTAAGGAGCCGTAATTATCCCCTTATTATGATGATCGCATTTTTTTCGGTATTCGCCGTCCTGTTCGTGAGTTTTCTCATCGATCTGTTTACGGCGTTACTCGATCCCAGGGTTAAACTGGACTAGGTGGTGGGTATGAAAGAAAGTACAGTACGGAAAAGCCGGTTGGATAAAGAATTCGACAAGATCCGGGAACGGGAAGAAAAGGGCATCACTCGAAAGGAAAGCGGCAACCGCGCCTTTCGTAAAATGATGAACAACAGGCTGGCTTTAGCGGGTCTTATTTTTGTCTTTGCCGTTATCCTCGCTTCCATTTTCGCGCCATTAATTTGTAGATATAATCCTCTGAAGATAGATCTGAAAAACATCACTCAGCCGCCTTCATCCGAGCATATCCTCGGGACGGATAAAGTGGGAAGGGATATTTTCGCCCGAATCATCTACGGCGGCCGGGTATCCATACTCGTCGGGCTCGGAAGCGCTTTAGGGGCGGCGATTATCGGAGTGTTCGTCGGAGCGTATACGGGATACAAAGGCGGGTGGATAGACGGCCTTATACTAAGACTCTCCGAGATTGTCATGGCCTTCCCCCAGATCATCCTGGTCCTTTTACTGGTCGCTATCGCCGGGCAGGGGCTAATAAATTTGATCATAATATTTACCTTCACCGGATGGGGCGGTATATACAGGATGACGAGAGCTCGGATGTTGTCTCTTCGGGAAGAAGAGTACGTGCAGGCATTACGTGCTTTCGGGCTTAATACATTCTCCATCTGCTACAAACATATTCTACCCAACGCCATCGGCCCGATTGTTGTAAACATCACCCTCAGTACGGCTATGTTCATTCTACAAGAGGCCGCCTTGAGTTTTCTCGGCCTGGGAGTACCCCTTAATATTGCCACCTGGGGGAATATAGTCAATGTCGCCCAGGACCTCCGAATCCTTAAGAGTTTCTGGTGGTTATGGGTCCCTGCAGCAATCATGATTTCATTATTTGTGCTGGCAATCAACTTTATCGGCGACGGTCTTCGCGATTCGACCGATCCGACTCAACAGGGCTGATCCGGAGGTCATCCATGAAAGACGATGTTATTATCAGCGTTAAAGATCTGAAAACCTTCTTCTACACAAATAACCGGTGCAATAAGGCCGTAAACGGTGTTTCTTTTGAAATTAAGAAAGGCAAAACCCTCAGTATAGTCGGAGAAAGCGGATGTGGGAAAAGTGTGACCGCTTCATCGATCATGCAGTTATTACCGAAACTATCGCGGATAGAAGGTGGTGAAATTATTTATTTCAGCGATGAGGGTGAAATCCGGATTGACCGGCTGGAAAGGAACGGGAAAAAGATACGGTCCATGAGGGGTGCCGATATCGCTATGATATTTCAAGATCCTATGACGGCCCTGAATCCGGTGTATACAATCGGTTTTCAGATCGGTGAAAATCTCATGTACCATACTGACCTTAGCAAAAAGGAGATCAAGGCACGATCTGTAGAATCATTAAAAGAAATGGGAATACCGCTCCCGAAACAAAGGGTAAAAGAATATCCCCACCAGTTTTCCGGAGGAATGCGCCAGCGAGCCATGATTGCCATGGCGATGGCATGTAATCCGAAAGTACTTATAGCGGACGAGCCTACTACCGCCCTCGATGTGACTATTCAGGCCCAGATTTTTGAGCTGATGGAAATATTAAAAACAGAACATGATACCGCCATTCTCCTTATCACCCACGATATGGGTGTCGTTACCGAGCTTGCCGATGATGTGGTGGTTATGTACATGGGGAATATCGTTGAAACCGGTACGGTCGATGATGTTTTACGGACACCGGCCCATCCTTACACAAAGGCCCTGCTCCGTTCAATACCTGTATTGGGACGGGGTAAAAACCAGATAATCGAACCGATCAGAGGGACTACTCCTGACCCGTACAACAGGCCGAAGGGCTGCCAATTCATGCCCCGCTGCGATTATGCAGACAATACATGCCTTGTAATGCCTGATGAGTCGGTGATAAGCAGCACACACAGCGTACGGTGCTGGCATCCCACGGAGGTCCCAAGTCATGTCTGAATCCAAAGAAACAATTTTAAAGCTCCGGGGCGTAAAAACATATTTCCCCATTCAGAAGGGGATTCTCAAAAGAACCGCCGGATATGTACAGGCGGTCGATGGTGTCAATCTGGATGTGTATCGGGGAGAAACCCTTGGATTGGTGGGGGAAAGCGGTTGCGGCAAAACAACCCTGGGAAAATCTATTCTGCAACTGGTAAAGACGACCGATGGAGAAATTCTCTATAACGACCGGACCAGGGAAAGGGACCTGTGTAAACTGAATGCCAGAGAGATGATGGAGGTACACAGGAAGCTTCAGATAGTTTTTCAGGATCCCCATTCCTCCCTCAATCCGGCTTTTACCGTTTTCGGGTCGCTGCAGGATCCGTTGAAAACTCATGGCGTCAATTCGAAGGCGGCGAGGCGTAAAATCATAGGTGATCTACTAGAGTCCGTTAATATGCGGCGTGAACACATGGACCTTTACCCCCACGAGTTCTCCGGCGGTCAGCGCCAGCGGATCGGAATAGCCAGGGCCTTAAGCATAGAACCGGATTTGATCGTTTGTGACGAGGCTGTCAGTGCCCTCGATGTATCGATACAGGCACAGGTCCTGAAACTTTTAAAGGAGATAAAAGAGAAGCGTAACCTGACCTACATCTTTATCACCCACGATTTGAGTGTAGTCGAGTATATCAGCGACCGGGTCGCCGTTATGTATCTGGGTAAAATTGTTGAACTTGCCGAAGTGGAAGACCTGTATGCCAGTACAATGCACCCCTACACGAAAGCACTTTTATCGGCAATTCCTGTTGCAGACCTGGATAAAAAATCCAAGCGCATAATCCTCGAAGGTGATGTGCCGAGTCCCGTTGATCCTCCCGCGGGATGTTCGTTCCATCCCAGGTGCAGCCAGTGTCAGGATATTTGCCGCAACGAGATTCCCCCGCTCAAGCGATATATGACCAACGGCACCGAGCACTACTCTTCCTGTCACTTTGCGGAAAAACAGTTGGATAAATGAGTACGGCAACTTCCGGGTACCGGGGTGTTATTGCTGCTATGATCACTCCCTGCAGGGAACCGGGAATCCCCGATCCCGTCGGAATGGTGCGGCTGTCGCGCATCCTGATTGAACAAGGCTGTCACGGTCTGTTTGTATTGGGTTCCACCGGTGAACTGCCTCTCATAGATGAAGATCAGCGCCGTGAATTGGTTGCGGCTGCAAGGAAAGGCGCCGGGGAAAATGCACTAATATATGCAGGCGTCAGCGGCTGCGGTGCGAAGCAGGCCATACGCTACGCCTGTAATGCCGAAAAGGACGGGGCAGATGTTGCCGTAATTATGGACCCTTTTTTTCTTAAAATCAGCCAGGAAGGATTGATCGAGTTTATCCGGCAAATCGCCGATGCCAGCCCTATTCCGGTTGGAATCTACAACCACTATCGTATGCCCTCCACATTCGAACCGGAGACGGTTATACGCCTGGCCCGGCATCCCAACGTTGTCGCCATCAAAGATACCGGCTCTGATTTGGACCGGACTATCGATTTGTTACATAACCTTCACGGATCGCCTATATCCTTTTTCCAGGGGCGTGGACCTTTTTTGTATGAGTCTTTTGCAGCCGGAGCGGATGGGTGTGTTTCTGCCCTGGCTAATATAGCTCCCGAAACCCACCGGCGGCTCTACGATGCCATTGGAAAGGGTGACATTGACGAGGCCCTGAACTGTCAGAAAAAAATTGATTCCCTCGCGAGAATTTTTCAGTTGGATGAAACAAAAACGTCCTTTGCCGGCTTCGGTTATTCAATACGGAACATCGCTAAAAGCCGGGGATGGCTGGACCGCACTTGCGGCATGATGCCGGGTTTCAAGGGCAGCGATGCATATAATCAAAAACTGCTTGATATCGCCTCTGAAACAGGGTTGCCGCTCAATGTTAAGACTATCTGAGTTACAGTCTGATATCCTGGTTGCCGGCGGTGGTATGGCGGGCGTGGCCTGTGCGCTGGCAGCGGCACGCTGCGGAACCGAAGTCGTCCTCTGTCAGGACCGGCCGGTACTCGGCGGTAATGCTTCCAGTGAAATCCGTATGCACGCGGTCGGCGCCGACTGCAGCGGCAGCCGCGGCACAGCCCTGGAGACCGAAACGCGCGAAGGCGGCATTATCGAGGAAATAAGACTTGAGAATTCGGTACATAATCCTCAGCGTTCCGCCTCGGTCTTCGATCTTATCCTCTACGATAAATGCCGCAGTGAGCCGAATATTACGTTGTTGCTCAATACTGCCGTTGTCGGCTGCGAAATGAACGATGGCCGTATCATGCATGCTATATCGGAAAACCGTTCCGCGGAGCGGGGCTTCAAAATCTCGGCCGAAATATTTATCGATTGCAGCGGTGACGGTGGTTTAGGTGTTTCGGCTGGGGCCTTGTTTCGTGAAGGCCGGGAGGCCTCCGCTGAATTTGCAGAATCCATCGCCGTAGAAAAGACGGATTTCAAACGCCTGGGCTCCACCCTGATGTTTCAGGCCCGCATGCACGATACACCGATGCCGTTTACCGCACCGGCCTGGGCTCGAAAATTTACTGAAAAAGATCTGAAATTACGGCCTCACGCCGATGCATCGGCTGCAATCGATACCGGGCTGGAATACGGGTATTGGTGGATAGAGTGGGGCGGAACACTGGATACCATAAAAGACAACGAAATTATTCGTGACGAACTGCTGGCGATCATGCTGGGAGTATGGGACCATGTTAAAAACGGCGGTGATCATGGTGCTGAAAACTGGGCCCTTGAATGGATAGGTTTTTTGCCTGGGAAAAGGGAAAGCCGGCGTTTCATCGGTCAATACACACTTACTCAGAACGATATCATGCTCTCACGTCCCTTTGAAGATGCGATAGCGTATGGAGGATGGCCCATCGATATACACCCGGCCGAAGGAGTCGATTCACCCCGCCGTCAGCCCTGCACCCAGCACCGGGTTCCCGGTTTATACGACATACCGCTGCGCTCGTGTGTATCGGACAATATCGACAACCTGATGTTTGCAGGCCGGAATATCTCGGCTACCCATGTGGCCTTCGCCTCCACGCGTGTTATGGCTACGGCCGCCGCGGTTGGCCAGGGCGTCGGTACGGCTGCCGCATTTGCCGTGAGGGAGGGAATACCGCCCGCCCGGTTATCCGCCATTCCGGAGTTGGTAAAAGCCGTTCAGCAGAGGCTTTTGCGTGACGATGCTTACCTGATTGGAATTTCAAATGGCGATCCCTCCGATCTGGCACGAATTGCCGCTGTTTCGGCTTCGAGTCAGCAGCCCGGCGGGCCGGCGGAAAACGTTATTTCCGGCCGGACGAGGGCGGTCCATGGAGTCGACGGGGTGAAGAGCCCCCGGGTGAACCCCGGGACTCACCGCTGGATGAGCGACCCCGCCGGGCACCTGCCGCAGTGGATAGAACTACGCTGGAGTGAACCGGTCGATGTCGGTCGTCTGGAATTGATTTTCGATACCGGGATGCACCGGGTATTGACGCTCACTCATAGTGACGAATATGCCGCAAAAATGCAGTGGGGACAGCCGCAAGAGGAGACGGTTCGTGATTACAACATCGAGTATGAATCCGGTAATAAGTGGGAATCACTGGTCAACATTTCCGACAACTACCTGCGCCGCAGGGTCCATGTTTTTTCTGAAATGGTTTCTACAGGGGCGATTCGCATCGCGGTGACAAAAACAAACGGCATCGATCATGCACGGATTTGCGGGGTAAGAGTATACGGTTACAGTGATAGAGAGAGGTGCTAAAAATGGTACGGCCTAACGTTCTCCTGATCGTAAGTGATGAACATAACCACAGGGTGTCCGGTTTTGCCGGGGACACCGTGGTACGGACTCCGAATCTCGATGCAATTGCGGCGAGAGGTGTTCGATTGGAAAATACTTTCTGTCAGTCACCTGTTTGCACTCCATCGCGGATGAGTTTTCTAACCGGGAAAAACATCAGGAGCTGTTCGGCATGGAATAATCATTGGGTTCTCTTTCCGGAACACAGAACAATCGCCGATTCCTTCTCCGATGCGGGTTATGCAACCTGTTTGATGGGAAAGATGCATTTCGGCGGAGGGCTTCAATATCACGGTTTTCAGCAGCGGCCGTATGGTGATTTAAGGCATGGTTTGGGACATCAACCCGACCCGATTGACATGTTCCCCAATTCCGGTGGAGTCGCCCATGCCGGTCCAAGCGAGATTCCTGAAAGTCTGCAGCAGGAAGTCATTGTCTCCATTGAATCCGCCGCGTGGATAGAAAATCATATATCTGAAAAACCGGAACAGCCCTGGTTTATGTGTGCATCATACAACAAGCCCCATGCACCGCTGGTTTGTCCTCTGCGTTATCTTAACCGGTATATGGATAAGGTTCCTTCGGTTTGGATCGATGATGATGACAGCGCCGTACGGCATCCATACGTGACGACTCAGCGGACGAATCTGGGCCTGTCCTGTATTACACGCGAACAAAACGATCGGGCCAGGGCGGCATACTGGGGTGCGGTGGATTTTCTGGATTACTGCATAGGTATGATGCTCGACCGGTTGAACCGCGCCGGTGCTTTGGACAATACCATCATCGTGTATCTCTCGGATCACGGCGATATGATCGGCAATCATGGGTTGTGGTGGAAGGCGGTTTATTACGAGGAAGCGATACTGGTACCTTTTCTTATAGCCGGCCCGGGTATTCCCGAGGGGCAAACCAAGCCGGGACTTGCAGCGCTGACCGATTTATATCCCACCCTCTGCAGTTTGGCCGGGATCGATCCCCCGCAAGATATCGATGGTATCGACCTCACTCCTTTGATCCTTAACGGAGCGCGTTGCAGAGACCATATTATCAGCGAGTACTATGGTATGAGTAGTATTATTACACACGCGAAAGGGAAGGCTCCCAGCGGTAATAACATGCGCCTGATCAGGACCGAGAACCGGAAGTATGTAAACATTCCCGGACAGGGAGATCTATTTTTTGATCTCGATTCAGATCCTTCTGAGTTACAAAATCGCATCGATGCCCCCGGGACGGCGGTTGAAATATCCGATCTCAAGGACAGGCTGTGCGGTGGTGTGTCCTGGGATATGATTGAGACACAAATTGACAAGGATCGAAAGAAAGCGGAGCGGTACCGGTCGGGGCTCCGGCCGACCACACCGAACCAGTATCAGCTCATGGACGGCCGGATATTCGACGCGGAATCGGCGATGTATAATGCCCGCCGGTTGGAAACGGGGGGAGAAGGCCTTGCCGGTATAATACCCCAGATCAGGCATTAAGAGGCAGAAGAGTTCTATGAAGAAGGTTGAAATTCTTTCAGACAATGCTGTTTCACTTAATTACAGTTCAGGCGATTCAAGCCGGTGTTGTGCCTTTCCCATCTCCAGCATGACGGATAAAGGTGAACAGGTCGTCGCTTACAGAAGCGGACAGACGAAACATTCCGCGGATGGAGTATTGCTCATGCAGACGACCCTTGACGGCGGTGCAGTCTGGTCGGAGCCGGGGCTTGTGTATGACGGGACCGACTCCCATCGGCTTGATCGGACAGGTTAATTCCCCAGTCCAGGTTCCGGACGGTACATTACTCCTGGCGGCCAATGTGCGGATACCTCCGGTTGGAAGCAGGCTGTGGATATCCCCGGACGGCGGAAAAACCTGGCTGGCGGAAATGTGTCATATGTTATGGGATCCGGCTGAGGGGATGATGCGGGGAGAGACGATGCCGCCTGGTGAAATACCGGAGAAATCAGGGCCGGACGAAGGGGTGTGGAATGCATTGCAAAAGTTCAATTTTGGAACACCGACTCTGAATTTGCACCCCGATGGTATCTTATGACGTACTGGGCGGAGTTGGATGGTGTGACCCACATTCGCTCAACCCGCATTCGTCTTCATACCGGACGGAACCCCATATCGTGATATCTTTGTCCCCGGGCCTTGAAACGGCCGGTGAAAACGCCGGATTTCTGAAAGCTTTTGCCCCTCCCAATGAGATTATTCAAACAACTGCAGTACAACCTCAATTACAGGTCGATTCGACTGGACATTCAACTTACGATGAAGTTTACAACCTGAATGAAGATTCCGCCGAACTTTATAACCTCATTGATGATCCTGCTCACCGCACAAAGGTGGACTCCCTTAGGGATCGAATTAGAAAGGCGACGGCCGATACGAATGATCCCCTGAAGGAATGTGTGAGCAAGTTTTTTGGAATTTGGAATACGGGTTCAGGGCAGATCGATG
>JAJSAL010000197.1 GCA_024274705.1 Spirochaetota bacterium | reverse complement strand
TGCCGTTTCTTTGTGCCCATAGCTCAGTTGGATAGAGCGTTAGATTGCGGATCTAAAGGCCGGAGGTTCGAATCCTCTTGGGCACGTGTATGGAGAGATGCGAGAGTGGTTGAATCGGGCGGCCTCGAAAGCCGTTGTGCCGCTTGTCGGCACCGTGGGTTCGAATCCCACTCTCTCCGTTGAGAGAGTAGGGATTCGAAATGTGCATCGCGATACTAGCAGCGATGCATTGGCGCGGCCCGATAGGGCCGTAAGCGAGACAGGACGTCGAGCGCCAGCGAACGAGGCGGTCTTAGAGGAGCCAACAGGACGTTGGCGACGAAAAGGCGAATCCCACTCTCTCCGTTGGAGAGGTGGGACGAAGGGTTAAATTCCTTCTCCGGGATGATATGAAAAATAAGCGGCAGGTTTGGAGAGATGACCGAGTGGCCGAAGGTGCACGCTTGGAAAGCGTGTGTGCCCTACCCGGGTACCGAGGGTTCGAATCCCTCTCTCTCCGGAATGGAATTCCCCTTTAGTGATGAGCGTCAGGCTCTGTGCTATCAGTCATCGCCCAACTCCGTCAGGACCGGAAGGTAGCAGCGGTAAGTGATCGCCTGATGTGCCGCAGGCGGCTTGACGGGAGCTAAAGGGGTTTTTTCTTTTTACTACTTTTTATTGAAGGCGTAACGTTCATGTCTTTTGAAGTGACCGCTACTAAAAAGAGACCTCAGACGTTTGATCATCTGGCAGGTCAGGAATTCGTCGTTGCAACACTGAAGAACTCTGTTTCATCGGGACGCATTGCCCATGCCTATCTCTTTTCCGGTCCCCGGGGGGTGGGAAAAACGTCGGCAGCCAGGATACTTGCTAAATCGCTGAACTGTGAACAGGGTCCTACAGAAATGCCCTGTGGTACATGCTCAAACTGCACGGAAATTACCCGGGGGAACTCCCTGGATGTTATCGAAATAGACGGAGCCTCCAACACCAGTGTCAATGATGTGAGGGAAATCAAGGATGAGGTACTCTTCGCCCCTAACAGTTCCCGGTATAAAGTGTATATTATCGACGAAGTCCACATGCTTTCCAACAGTGCTTTCAACGCACTTCTGAAAACGATTGAAGAGCCGCCTCCCTATATCGTATTTATCTTCGCCACAACGGAGGTGCATAAAGTTCCTGCAACCATACGATCCCGTTGTCAGCAGTTCAACTTCCGGCTCATTCCCCTGGAAATTATCAAAGACTCTCTGCGGCAGGTTGCAGATGAAATACCTCTTTCATCCGAAACCGATGCTCTGTACTGGATTGCCAAGGAGGCCACCGGTTCTCTTCGGGACGCTTACACCCTGTTCGACCAGGTGGTATCATTTTCCAGAGACGGCATTACGTTGGAAACGATCCGGGAGAAGCTGGGTCTTGTCGGTCTCGATCAGATGAACGAGATAGCGGAATGTCTCGGGGAGAGAAACACCAGGGATGTTCTGGTAAGAATAGATACCATACTGTGTCAAGGCGTTTCAGTGGAACAGTTCCTTATCGATCTTGCCGAGTATTTCAGGAATATCCTTTTTATCAAACAGGGCATTACCAGGGAATCGATCCTGGGATCTACGGTGGACAGGTATTCCGGAAAGCTGCAGGAGAACCTGTCGGTTCAGCAGATCGAAACCGCTCTGGAAATGATCCTCGGGTTATACCGGAATATCAGGTACTCTCTTAACCAGCGGTTCGAGCTGGAACTGCTGGTGAGTAAACTCTCTCTGATCCAGGAGTATATTACCCCTGCTGAAATCCTGGCGAAGATCCGGGCGCTGCGGGAGGAACTATCCGGAGGCGCACCTGTGAATGAGCCCGTCACTGCAGTCCCGAAAGGTGCCGCAGGAAAAGAAACACCCGTCCCGGGGCCGGATAAAAAAGCGTTAAAGAGTCAGCTCATTGAATCATTGAAAAAACAGAAGCTTGCTCTCTCATCAGCCCTGGAAAAGGCAACCTCATGGAACGTGGAGGAGGAGGCCCTCACCCTTGTGTTTCGCGACACCTACTCTGCCAATCTTGTGCGTCAGGAAGTACCGCTGGTGCGTCAAAAGATCAGGGAAATAACCGGAAACGATACCGAACTTAACATTACCCTGGAGGAAAAGAGCAGTCCGGAACAGCAGGAAAAGGAAGATGACCAGATTACCCTGGTTAAAAAAGTATTCCGGGGTGAGATAATACAGGGAGAATAGTATGAATCCTATGGATATCTTTAAAAATTTTCAGAACATCCAGTCCAGGGTGAACGAGATACAGGATAAGCTGCAGAACGTAACGGTAACCGGCTTTGCAGGTGGAGATATGGTCAAAGTTGACATGAACGGTCAGATGACGGTGACAGGGGTGACTATTTCGCCGGACGCGGTTAATCCTGATGATATAGGGATGCTGGAAGATCTTGTTCTCGCTGCAATTACCGACGCATCGGTAAAGATAAAAGAGGCGATACGGCAGGAGATGTCCGGTTTAACCGGAGGTATGGATCTTCCTCCCGGATTTATGGGAATGTAAGGTGACTTCATTAGATCACCTTATCCGTACACTTACCAACCTACCGGGAATTGGAAGAAAAAGCGCTTCCAGGATAGCTTACTATATCCTGAAAAAAGAAAAACGGTTCTCCGAAACCTTAGCGGAACAGATTTTCAAAGTGAAGCAGAATATACGTTCCTGCAGTGTTTGCGGTAATTACACAGAGTGCGATCCCTGTGACATCTGTTCAGATCCTGGAAGAGACAGGACCCTGATCTGCGTGGTGGAACATCCCCAGGACGTGCACACCATCGAATCTACAGGCGAATACAGGGGCCTTTTTCATGTGCTTGGAGGAGCGATTTCCCCCATCGATGGGGTAGGACCGAAAGAACTTACTTTTGACAAGCTGGTTAATCGAACGAATAAGCAACCGGTAAAAGAGATCATCATTGCCACCAATCCCACGGTAGAGGGAGACACGACGGCACTGTACCTGGTCAGGATCTTTACGGATAAAGATATCAGGATGTCCCGCCTCGCTTCGGGTATTCCTGTGGGGGGTGATCTCGAATACGCAGACAAGCTTACCCTCGCCCGGTCCCTTCGGGGAAGAATTCCCTTTTCAAGCTGAAAACCTGTTTGGATAAAAGGTTTCCAGTTGCATTAAAGAACCGAACCGCTACAATTAATACTATATTATCGCAGGAATGGAGCGGACCATGTTAAATCTTATAGAACATCACAACAGGGAAACACGTGTTGCAGATCCCCGTAGAGAAGACAAGGAGACTATCCTCCTTGAAAAAACCTGGCTGACCTCCGGGACATTCATCGATGTTGTCCTTCAAGAGAATCCCGCCATTGTGGGTATTCTCAACAAATACCGGCAGTTCATAATCATAAATAAGAGTTATTTCGGGGTCCAGGGAGATGATGATGAGGTGAAGATCCTGGGAAAACGGCCGGGTGAGGTGTTCGAATGTATTCACGCGAAAACCATGCCTTCCGGATGCGGCGGATCCCGGAACTGCCGGTTCTGCAGTATCATTAATACGCTTCTGGATGCCATGAAGGAGCAGAGAACGATAACCAGGGAGGTAAGGCTCACGACTGAAAACAGTGGAAGTGAAACAGCCTTGGATCTGCAGGTAACGGCAAAACCGTTTTTTCATGAAAGGGAACAGTATGTTCTCCTGTCTATGATCGATATAAGCAGTGACAAACGGAAAAAGGTCCTTGAGAGTATCCTCTTTCATGACATCATCAATTCCGCATCCAGCCTGTACAGCCTTTTCTCTCTCCTTAAAGGAAGCAGCGGTATGTTTGATGAGGAGATGAAAAAACTTATCAGGGAAGGCGGGGAGGTCGCGGATTCCCTGGCAGACCTGCTGAACTCGCTTCGGGACCTGACCCGGGCGGAGAACCGTGAACTGGAAATTTCCTGGGACCGTTACGCTGTAGAGAAGCTGCTTCGGGAAGTGGTCTTTACCGCGGAGATGCTTCCGGTCTGCAAGGAGCGCAGGCTGGGTATCGAACTCTCCTGCCCTGAGATCGATGCGGAAACGGACGAACAGCTTTTCAAGCGGATACTCCTGAATATGATAAAGAATGCCCTCGAAGCCTCTGAAAACGGCGGAGTAATTCGCGTGTATGCAGAGGCTGATAAGGAAGAAATTTCCGTATCTGTACACAATGAAGGATCTATGTCCCCGGAAGTGCAGGTCCAGGTGTTTCAGCGGTCGTTTTCTACAAAAGGAACAAACCGTGGTCTCGGTACCTATAGTATGAAACTGTTAGGGGAACAGTACCTGGGAGGCACTATCAGTTTTATTTCAGCTGATGAAGAGGGGACAGTGTTTACCTTCAGGTTTCCCCGGGTTCACCGGGAATCATAACTCCCGGGTATCGATGGAGCCGGTTACTACCTTTTCCTGAAGAGCTCCGTGAGAAGGCCTGCCCCTTTTACCATAACATCAGGCAGTTCCGCCTCCTCTTCCCTGGAAAACCGGGAAAGGACGTAGGAGGAAACCGGTTCACCGTCCGGACGGCCGATACCGATGCGGAGCCGGTGGAATTCCCTGGAACCGAGGACGGCGGAAACCGACCGGAGACCGTTGTGCCCGCCTAATCCGTTCCCATGTTTGATCCGGACATCTCCAAAGGGCAGCTCCAGATCGTCGTGTACAACGAGGATTTCCTCCCTGGGGATCTTGAAGAAGGTCATACATAACCGCAGGCTCTCACCGCTCTTGTTCATGTATACTTCGGGTTTCAGAAGGACCACCTGCCGGTGCTGCAACCCGGTTTTCGCGAACACGCCTTTGAATTTATTCCGCCACACCGGTACCGTATCGAAGGGGATATATTCAATGAGCATCCAGGGGGCATTATGCCGGGAGTACTCGTACTCCCGGCCCGGGTTTCCGAGAAAGCATATCAGACGTATGGGTTTCATGTGAGTAACAGCACCGCAACACCGGCCACTGCGATAAGTGCGCCGATGACCTCCTTGAACATGATCTTTTCTTTAAAGTAGATTATTGCTACAGGGATGAGAAGTACCGGTATGATGGCCATGATGGCGGAAGCGATCCCTGTGGCCGTCCTCTGCACGGAGAACAGGGAGAGGGACACACCGAGGAAGGGACCGAAAAATGATCCGATCATGATGGTCCGGAAGTTTTTCCCGTCCTTAAGGGTGATGCCTACCGGTTTCCACCTCCCCGCCAGGGTAATGATAAGGGCAAACCCCAGGATTCCTGCAAAAGTCCGGATCTGGGTTGCTGCAAAGGCGTCGTATTCTCCGGACCCGAACTTCCCCAGGATCAGGCCGGCCGCCTGGCCGATGGAACCGCCCAGGGCATAGAGAATGCCGGTAAGAGGATGGGACAGGGATAGTCCCTTCTGTTCAGGGTGGCGCACCAGGATGACCAGGGAAATACCGAGAAGGGTCAATGCTATACCTGTAATATCGGTGAGGGACAGAGTCTCATTCAGCCATAGCAGGCCGAAGACGGCGGTGATCACCGGTACCGATGAATATATTAACATTGATATCCGGGACCCTACTATCATAAGGGCCTTGAACAGGAGAAGATCGCCAAGTACGAACCCGGCGAGACCCGAAAGGGAAAGCCAGAGCCATACCCTTCCTGTGGCATCCATGGGGAGGGGACTTCCCCGGAAGATCATGGTGTAGATGCTCAGCAGTCCTACACTCAAGACGAGGCGGATGATATTTACCGGTAATGTGCCCGCTCTTTTCCCGGCAGACTCAAAGGCAGTTACAGCGATCGTCCAGCAGAGCGCTGTTGCGAGGGATGTCAGTTCACCGATGTGGGTCTTCATATATGTTCGATCCTGATGGAAGAACCGTATCACATAAGTGTTCCCCGGGAAAAGGGAAGTTACTTGGCAGACAGAGAGAAAACGTTTTAACATGGGGATGGAACAAGGAGATATATGATGAATACCGAACCGACCAGGGAAGAAGCATTCGCGCTTCTTTCGAAGTACACGAAAAACGACGGACTTATCAGGCACGCCCATGCAGTGGAAGGGGTGATGCGGTACATGGCACGGAAACACGGTGAAGACGAGGAGAAGTGGGGTATCATCGGCTTAGTTCACGACCTGGACTATGAAATGTACCCTGACCGGCACTGTTCCAAAAGCAGGGAAATACTGGAGGAAAAAAACTGGCCGGAAGAGTACATCCATGGGGTGGTCAGCCACGGGTGGGGAATCTGCTCCGATGTACAGCCGGAACACCTGATGGAAAAAATCCTTTTCGCCGTTGATGAACTTACCGGACTTGTGGCAACAACCGCCCTGGTGAGACCTTCAAAAAGCGTCCTGGACACGGAGGTAAAATCGGTCAAAAAGAAATGGAAAGATAAACGGTTTGCCGCCGGGGTGGACAGGAGCATTATCGAAAAAGGGGCGGAAATCCTGGGTGTTGAGATCCAGGAACTGATTTCGGACACGATTCAGGGTATGCGGGAGGTTGCCGAAGAGATCGGATTGAAAGGAAATCTTTGAACCCGTCGGGGCTCACAGGGCTCAGTTCCCGGTGAATCCGCAGACGTTGAGACCCGGGTAACAATGTGAAACGAATGTTTCTGTTCATAATTATATATTACGAAATTGATAAGGTAAAGTACAGCGGGGCGAGTGAAACAGCCGCCTTTATTGTCCCCGCCCTCCCGGGTTGTTGCCCATGAAGGATAAATTATCTATAGTGGTTCCCTGACAAAAAAACATGGCAAAACTGGCAATACAGGCTGAAAACATCAGTAAAACATTCAAGGACCTGAAAGCAGTGAGAAACCTGAGCTTCCAGGTCAGGCAGGCGGAGTGCTTCGGATTCTTAGGTCCCAATGGTGCGGGTAAGACCACCATGATGAAGATCCTCATCGGAAGGAGTCGAAGGGACCCCACACCGGAAGGGAATATCAACGTATTCGGTTTCGACCCGGACAGGGATGAGCTTTCCATAAAGTTTCTCTCCGGTGTGGTGCCCCAGGAGAACAACCTGGACACGGAGCTGAGCGTTCGGCAGAACCTGTTTATCTATGCCCGGTTCTACGGACTCAGGAAAAAGAAGGTGGAAAGCCGGATCGATTATCTCCTCGATTTCATGGAGCTCACGGAAAAAAAGGACGCCAGGATCCGGGTGCTCTCCGGAGGGATGAAACGGAGACTCATCATCGCCCGGGCCCTGATCAACGAGCCCAGGCTGCTGATCCTGGATGAGCCTACAACCGGTCTCGATCCCCAGGTTCGGCACCTCATATGGGACAAGCTCCGGATGCTGAGAAAAGAGGGGGTTACCATCCTCCTGACAACCCACTACATGGAGGAGGCCTTTCAGATCTGCGACCGCCTGATCATCATGCACAAAGGTGAAAAAATGATGGAAGGGGCTCCGGGAACACTGATCCGGAAACACATAGAGCCCTATGTCCTGGAAATAATCGATCCTTCCCAGGTGGAAACGCGGGATTTACCGGAATATGTGCGGCTGGAAACCACCCATTCGAGGGTGCTTCTTTATTCGGAGAAACTGGATGTGCTGGAAACCGTAAGCAGGCAGTACAACACCGGGAATTGTTACCTCCGCCAGTCCAACCTGGAAGACCTGTTCCTCAAGACCACCGGGAGGCAGCTCCATGAGTGACCGGGTAACCGTGATCCATGTTTCACTCCCGGGACTTGTATCACGGCTGTTCTCCGTGTGGTACCGCCACTACCGGGTGTACACGAAGCATCTCCTGAGTAACGGCCTTCCCCCTTTTGTTGAGCCTCTCTTCTTTCTTGTGGGCATCGGTCTCGGCCTGGGTCATTATGTGGGACTTATCGAAGGCCTTGAGTATGTCCAGTTTCTTGCGGCAGGTATAATGGTTCCCCCGGCCATGTTTACCGCGGCCTTCGAATGTTCTTTCGGTACCTTTATCCGCCTGGAGTTCGACAAGGTGTATGACGGTATGCTTTCCTCCTCCATCGATGTACGGGACCTGCTGGTAGGGGAGATGTTGTTCGCCGGGTCGAAGAGCTTCTTCTTTTCCGCTGCGGTTCTCCTGGTGGTCTCTCTGTTCGGGCTCATCCCTTCTCCGGCCGCCCTGGTAACCCCGTTTATCGGGTTTTTTACGGGACTCATGTTTGCCGCGCTCTCCCTGTTTATCACCTCCTTTGTGACCACCATCAACCATTTCAACTTCTATTTTACCGGCCTCCTTACCCCGATGTTCTTCTTTTCCGGTATCGTCTTTCCCCTGTCGGAGATGCCTGGTCCCCTCAAAATCGCGGCGGAATTTTTTCCCCTTACCCATGCGGTCAACCTGGTCCGGGCGTTCTGTTTCAACACCTATTCCGGGCGCCTTCTCCTGGACACCGCGTATATCCTGGTGTTTATATTCGTTTTCGGTGTACTGGCTGTGAAAAGATTGACTAAACGGCTGATTACCTGATGCTGCGGGAAATACTGACCGAACGTGAAATACGGGCCCTGCCGAAGGTGGAGTTCCACCGCCATCTCGACGGAAGCGTCCGGTTCGATACCATCCTGGATATCGCAAAGAGTCATAACATAGACTTAGGGAGCCGGGACCCGGCGGAACTTAAAAGAAAGACCAGGATAACCACCCCCATGAAGGACCTGGATACGGTCCTTAAGACCTTCTGGACAACCCAGAAGGTGCTGGCCTCGTACGAATCGATCCGGCGGATTACCTTTGAAAATGTAGAGGATGGGTATTACGACGGGGTGGTCCTCCTGGAGCTGAGGTTCGCCCCTGTTTTTATCGCCCATAATAAGGATGTAGGGTATGATGAGATCCTGGAGGGGGTAATCGATGGTGTGAGCCTGGGGATGGAGCGTTATCCCCTGCAGGTGGGTATTATACTGATCGTTCCCAGGGCCTTTGATCCCGGCTTGAGCAGGGACGCCCTGGATACGGCCCTTAAGTACAAAAACAGTATCCATAGGAACGGCGACAGGTTGTGCGGCTTCGACTTAGCTGACGCGGAAGAACGGACAGATCCGGCGGCATTTACCGGTCTCGTGGAACACGCACGAAAGCATGGCCTGGGCATTACGGTCCACACCGGAGAGAATACTTCGGCGGACCATGTGCGCCGGGCCCTCTCCGCGTACAAGCCGGACCGTATCGGCCACGGCATACGGATACGGGACGATGATGACCTGGTAAGAACGGTTATCGAAGAAAAGATCCATCTCGAAATCAGTCCCTATTCGAATTATCTCACCCGTTCCGTACCTTCCCTGGAGGAGCATCCCCTCCCGTATCTGTACAGGAAGGGCGTCCCGGTTTCTATCAATTCCGACGACCCCTGCCTGATGGATATCGACCTGGTCCATGAATACCAGATATGTCAGCAGGTCTTCAACTTAAGGAGGGAAGACTTTCTCCGGATCAACAGGGATTCGGTTTCCTTCTCGTTTCTCCCGGAAGATATACAGGATTATATCATGAAGCACCACTTTTCCCGGGGGTAGACCTTCATGGGAGTAACGGTACGCATCCTGGTTTCGGAGAGTACGGATCCGTATGTCAACCAGGCCCTGGAGAACACCATCTTCCGGACCATGCCGGAAGATGGCAGGATCCTCCTGTTCTACCGGAACGATCCCTGCGTTGTCATCGGCAGGTTTCAGAATCCCTTTCTGGAATGCAGCCTGGAAAAAATGGAACGCGACGGGATTCCCCTGGTACGGAGGCAGAGCGGCGGCGGAGCCGTATACCACGATCCCGGGAACCTCAATTTCTCTTTCCTCTGTTCCAGGGAGCGGTACAGCAGGGAGGAAAACTTCGGTATCATAACAGGCGCCCTTAAGCGCGCCTTCGGTCTGGAAGCCCGGACCTCCGGCAGAAACGATATCCTCCTCCAGGGGAAAAAGATTTCCGGAAGCGCTTTCCGGCAGACCTCTTCCCGGGCCCTCCATCACGGGACTCTCCTCCTGGATGCGGACCTCTGCCGGCTCCAGGAATATCTTACACCCCGGGAACGGACCATTACGTCCGCGGGTATCCGGTCCGTCCCCTCTGAAGTGGCAAACCTGAAAGAATTTCGAAAGGACATCTCCTGTGAAGCGGTAATACAGGCCGTAACAGGGGAGTTTCTCCGGATGCACGGGACATCCATAGAATCAGAACTGCTTAAGGAAAAAGATGTGCTGACGGACGAACAGGTAAGAAAAGAAGCCGGAAGCTGCCGGAGGTGGGAGTGGATTTTCGGTAAATCACCCGCATTTTCCTTTACCCTTTCTGCAGCGCCCCGGAGCCACGGGGTCTCCGTGGTATGCTCCGTGGAGCACGGGCGTATTACCGGTGTTACCCTTAAGGGAGATAAGGTTATGACAGAAGTTGAAAGAGTGCTTGTACACCTTCTCACGGGTAAGCGTTTCGAAACAGGGCTGGTGGAAAAGGCGCTGGAGCGGCATCTTCCCTGATTCGTGAGTTCTATATGGAACTCACTGGAAGATCATGATTTTCAACTGCCATCGCCTTTCCCGGTATTCTATAGCAATGTTTTATTCCCGCTGCCGGGCAAAATTTTTCAAGAGTCGAAATAACACTGTCAAAGGGCAGATAGCTGATGTTCTTTATTTTGCTTAAGTGTTTTGCGACTGTTGATTTTCCGGTTCTTGATACGCCGGATATTATACTAATCATGATAACATCTTCGACATAATATTAAAAAAAAGTTGACAAAGGAAATGATTTCACCCATACTTACTTTGTTCGACCGACAAAGTAAGTGGAGTATAAAGAGAAAGGTGAAAAAAATCCAGACCGGGGACAATTTTTTTATAAAATCACACAATCTCGGGATCATACTTGAAATGATTAAATCAAGAGGTCCAATTTCAAGGGTCGAAATTTCTTCTATTACTGGGTTAAGCAGATCCACATGTTCGATGCTCGTTGATGAGTTGCTTGCTTCAAAACTGATTATTGAAACGGGCAAGAGTAAATCTTCCGGTGGCCGAAAACCGGTACTTTTATCGATTAATTTTGATGCCGGGTTTGTAATTGGTATTAAATTGATGGTCGAAACGATAGAGGCAGCCCTCGTTGATCTCAGGGGAAACGCAATACAGATTATCAGTGAAAATATTCCGGAAAATACAAGTCAAAGTAAGTATCTTCAGAAACTTTCATCGGTGATTGAAAAAATAATTCAAGATTATGATGAAGGGAAAAGACTATTTGGTATCGGGATCGGGATGAGCGGTCTTGTTGATTCTGAAAACGGTGTGCTCATTGAATAATCAATTTTGAACTGGAAAAATATTCCTTTAAGAGAGCTGCTGACAAAAAAATATCAACTTCCTGTGTATCTCGAAAATGATGTAAATGCCTTTACCTTAGGTGAAAAATGGCTTGGAGAAGCTAAAGAATATCAGAATGCTCTTTGTGTCACGTTAGGAAGAGGTGTTGGGGTCGGAATACTGATAAATGGAACATTATTTGGCGGAGAGCATCATGGGGCAGGTGAAATCGGCCACATGAAGATAGCTACGGATCCGGACGCGCCTCTTTGTGTTTGTGGTTCAAGCGGGTGCCTGGAGGCTTTCATTTCCAATCCCGCAATATGCAATTACGTTCAGAAACGTATCAAAGATGGAAGTAAGAGTATTTTGCAGGAAAATGAAGCTATTACGATTTCGGAAATTCAACAAGCCGCGTTAAGCGGGGATGAACTCTGCGTTAAGACTTATAAAAGAGTTGGACATTTTCTGGGAATCGGAATAGCGAATCTGATAAACATATTTGATCCCGAAGTCATACTGATAGGTGGCGAGGGAACAGTTGTCGGTAATTTAATTTATCAGGAAATGAAACGAACGATCCATCGAAATGCCGTATATGGATTAGATAAAGAAATCCAAATTAAACCGATAGACTTTGAAGATAATCTCTGGGTTCTAGGCGTAGCGACCTTGGTAGTCCAGGAGATTTTTAAAGTTTCGATTTAAGGTTGATTGGAACCGGGATATCTCTGATACCCCAATAGTATGGATTATTAGAGGAACTTTTTTTACAGGTAGAGGGATGGTTGGAGAAAAAAAAGGGAAAAAGAT
>JAJSAL010000196.1 GCA_024274705.1 Spirochaetota bacterium | reverse complement strand
TAGCGCGACTCTATATACAGTTCATCAAGCTGATCCAATACGTTATCCTCGATTTCCAACCCTTCTTGCATGGGAAGTAAATTCAATAATGTTCTAAGCTTATGTATTTTCGTCACTTCGATACTGTACTCTTCGAGAACCGCCTTGAATACTTTCTCGACCGTTTGTTGTGCGTGAAAAGCCACAACTCCGGTAAGTTGTTCATTAGAGAGTATGCTTTTTATCGTCTCCAAATCCTGTTCTGCCGACTTAAACCATTCCTCTGTTATTTTTTTCATAACAATTGTTTTCCGTCACGCATTATTTTTCTACAGAACATACTGTCCATTTTGATAAACTTTCGATGCATCGGTTTTGTGTGGGCAATCAAATCAATTGGAATGCTTTTCTGCATCTCTTCCAATGCGGATATAACTTTCAAATAAATGGTACTTTTCTCCTTCCAGGTCTGTGGCATGGTCTCATCATTAAGTACAACATAGAGATCTAAATCACTGTCTCTTCCCGGGTTTCCCCAGGCATAACTCCCAAAGAGAATTATTTTATCGGGGTCAAAGGGGTTAATCGCATCGATAACTTTTTTTTCTAATGTCTCCACATCCATATATTCTCCGTGCCTACCGGTGTTCATCCGTGGTTTGTATCATTCATCCAGATAATCGAGGACAGCCTTTATGTATTTCTTAAAATCCGGAAGATTCCTGTGAATAATGCTGAACACGATCTCCCAGTCGATGCTCTGATATTGATGAACAGAAATGTTGCGGAATCCAACTGCCTTGATAAGTTTTCCTGCAAGTTCCGATGATATCACACCTTCCTCTTTCAGTTTCTCAAAGCTCTCTGCCATTGTAGCAGGCGCCTTCTGCTCACATTCTGCAAGAATAAGGGCAGCTATATCTACCGATATCTGTACTGCCCGTTCCAAATTGACAGAAATAATATCCTGGATATCGTAGTCTTCTTTGAGCATATTCACATCATCCGAACGTTTTTCTTCAATGCGCCGTATGCATCTTCTTAAAGACTCGATTTTAACAAGAATTACATCAGACTTCACATGCTATCCTCTCAGCACGGGTTTTAAGTATATAGCGGATGTTTCCCAGCATATCGGCATGAAAAAACATCACTTTCTTCATGAAATATGCATGCAAAACAACGTCTTTTTTAATGACTGAACCTCCCCCAATAATCTCACTTAAGATAATACCACCTACTGTATGGATATCGAGAACATCCGCTTCCCTTCCGAACACTTTAGTCAACTCAATAGAAAGAGTTACAAGTAACTCTTTCTCTAACGGTTTCTCCCCCGCAACCGCAACATCGATATCACTGTGTTCAGTCAGCCGGTTCTTTGCAGCGGATCCGTACAGAATACACAGTCTGCAGTCAGGGTAGCCCTTTATAACGGTTACTATTTGATCTTTAATTTTTTCCATTTCCATCAGTGGTTTTTTTTCCCCAGCGGGTTATATATTCCTCATCCAGGGCCCCGGCAAGACGTTCCACAAGCCGCCGGGCATCCAGCCTGTCCTGCTCTCTTGAAGATTTTCTTTTAAGGATGATAAGGTCTTCCGGCGACACCACCGGAATCTTTGTATCGTCATACTCGATAATCCTGGTCCGGGAAAACACACTCTTACCGTAATCTGAATCATTCACTATCAGCAGATCCAGGACCGTCTCCTCGTCTCCTTCCATAAGTAAAAACCTGTGTATAGTAACCAAAGGATAACGGATTGTTTCCAGGTTCCTGTAGACCGAGGGAAAATTACGTTTCAACATCCCCTCGAAAGCATGTAGATCCTTATCGGTTAAGACAACAAAATCCAAATCTACCGTAGCCCGGGGCCCGCAATAAAGGCTGTAAGCGAAACCTCCTGCAAGAGCTATGATTATACCCTTCCCATAGCAGAGTACAGCAATCTTTTTAAGTATTGCTTCCAGCATACTTCCTGCTTTCCCGGTCTTTCATGTACACCATTCTGCGGCAGAATCGCCTGTTGAGTTCCTCATTCGAAAGGCCCGGGTTCTTCCGGGCATCTTCCCCGATATTAAGCTTTTTTGTAACTTCGATAAGCTCGAATGTCTTTTTAAGATTAGCCGCTGCTTTACGTTTTATCACACAAACAACTCCTGGAGAAAACAGGAACCGGTGTTGAAAATCTCGTCGGAATCCGGAATGTAGCTCTCGGAATAGACGTGGTAGATACGCCCTGCAAACTTCTTCTCCGTCTCTTCATCGGAAATAAAGGCTATCCCGTCCCGGAGGCACGCATGTTCAACAATGAAATCCAGATCGCTCTTGCCTACCAGAACCACCCCGCCGAACCCCTGGTGCTTTATCTTTTTCACCAGTCCCTCGATGGTCTCCCGGTAATACACCACGTTTTTAATGGTGCGTTTGAAATACCGGTAGCTCCTCCTGGTTATCTGCTCTATCCCCTTAGGGCTCACGATGTACTGGATGTTCCGGTTGTTCACCTTCCTGACCATAAGCCACCCTTTTTCCATGAGGCGCTTAAGGATGGCATTCGTCATGCCCAGGGAGAGACCTGCTACCCGGGCAAGGTCCCGCTGGGGCACCGTGTTTTTCTGGGAGTGGATGTATTCCAAAATTTCCAGTTCTTTTTCTGTCGTTCCGGTCATGGTT
>JAJSAL010000195.1 GCA_024274705.1 Spirochaetota bacterium | reverse complement strand
GAATCGGTTTGCTTTCGTGCTGCCTCTTTTGCTTTATCCTACGAATCTTGTATGCCATTGTTCCCCTCCGGGAATAGTATGACATACTAGCTGGGGGATTAATACTAGACATAAGTTAAGTTGTTTTGTCAGGTTTATTGTATTTTAAGCTAAATTAACTCACGAAGGTGGGAATATGCAGTTCTTTTAATGTTGTTCCCAGGAGGAGGAATGGCTTCAAACATCATCAGTTCAGTCGAAACGCTGGAAGCATTTCCTGAAATTGGAAGGATCGTTCCTGAATATGATAATCCCCAGACCCGGGAGATTACTTACAGGAATTATCGAAATGTCTACTAAATCTCAGAGAAAGTTATCGAAATCGTAACGGTATTCTAAGGCAGTAAACGATTAGATTAATACTTTTTCGCAAAGGTACGGGGGGAATAGAACTGTTTAAGGGGTTCATCGATTCCTATCCTTCTTAGTATTTTTTAAACATTCTTATCTCCTTCTCCTATTGTTTTATGGAAAAATCTCCTCCTTAGCTCATCAAACCCAGAAGCCGATTTTCATCACAAAGAATGGCGAAGGGGATTTGGTTGTCATGAGCATCGAAACTTTTGAAGAACGGGATAAAGTGTTACAGCAACGGAAGGCTGTCCTTGAGGCGGAGCTTTCCCGTCTTTCCGGTGAGCAAACGTTTACTGTAAAAGAGATGAAGGATCGTCTTAAAGAGATATATACTAGTGCCAAAGTATAAAGCAGCGATATTAACACCTGCCGCCAAGGATATTGAGCGAATTGCTAAATACCATTTACGGATGGCGGGTCCTTTATCAGCTGAAAAAATTACCGATAAACTACTTGATACTATACAATTCCTCGAAGAACAGCCTTTTTCCGGTTCGAAACATCCCGATGAAATGTTACGTAAACAGAATTTTAGAAAATTAATTTGCAGAGACTATGTCTGTGTTTATAAAGTAATAGCAAAGGATGTCCTTATTTACCGAGTTGTTCATTGCGTAACTGATTATCCTAAATTGTTTAAATAAAAGCAAAGAAGTAGCTTCAGATTTTATAATCTTTTCTTGATATCAGAGGGCAGCAAGAAAAACGAAAATGGAGTGAGCCATTCCTCCTCCTCTGGTTCATTATAGTTGTTTTTCATATATAGTAAAAACCCCATTACACCCAACAGCGCCTTCGGGAGGGTTAGGACGCCTTGTGCTTGTTCGCTTCTACATAAAATCGGAGGATAGCATTGATTCCCGTTTGATATCCTTTTCCGATGGACTTAAACCATCTCAATTTGACCGTTTATACGTAAGGATAATCGTATACCTCCCGGAAGTTAACACTTGCACCCGTTCATCGATGGAAGCATCATCCATGAGGGCCCTGTCTTTGCACTATTCTCGATATAACCGATTTCACCGGCAGGCTTATAAAGGGATGCGGCGTGTGCTGCCTGAATCTCTTTAATGAAATTGGAAGATTCATTCAATCCGCGGTATTCATACGACCACTTCCATAAAGTCGGACCGGTGCTGTAACAGGCAAGCTCTAAATATATATCCTCGCCGTCGGCTCCGTCGCTGCCATCAGCTCCATTCTGAAAAAGTGTGCTTGGTTCCCCCGGTAATCCCGGTTCGCCTTCATTGATATAGATTGTATATGTACCGACCCAATACGAATCATCCCATGCGATGTATTCGAAATAGAATGTTCCTAAGGCCGCAAGTAAGTAGTTGCCATTGGTTATATAGCCTAACCCGGAGAAAGCAGGGTCCTCCGTGTAAAATGTGATAGGGCCGACAGCCCAACTATAGGCAATGTAAGCCGATCCATCGGCTCCGTCAGCACCGGGTAAGCCGGCCTTGCCGCAGCTAACAAAAAAAAGTGCCGCTGCGCAGACAAAAAAGAGCACAAAAGTAGTAAAAGCTTTACTCATAACCTCACCTCCGTACTATCGTTAAGCAGGTACTATGCCAATTCTTATGGCACGCCGAAAAATGCCCGGAAACGGTGAATACAAGGAGGTACGGGCTGGCAAGCAAGTTCTTTCGACTAGTTTGTTTAACCGGTGTGGAACGGAAGTTACCGGTATGCGAACCCATAGTTGCGCTGATGCATGGAAATTGACTCCGATTCAGGATGGTTCAAAGGGCTTCTTTTTGCCAATATCCTGAATGAAGTTTATTCCATTGGCATGTTTTGTGTTCTATATATGTTGTGATGAAAGAAAACGTCTGCGTCGGGGTTGGCTCAACAATCTTTGCTGCGGCGCTTTCCGCGACATTCCTTATTGCCGCAGTAAAGACTGCAGGTCGGGGAGATATTCAGCGCCACCGACAACGAAGATAAGCCTCACAACCAGACTAAACAGTCCGGTTACAATTGCTGCGGTCTGGTAAAGGTTATGCCTCTTCGATGAGCCTGCAAATCCGTATGACCCCAGGACTGCCATGATGGTATTGGTAACCACGAGCCCGGTGACGAAGGCAAGGATGATGAAGATACCGTAACCCCGGCCACTCCTTCTCCGGCAATACTCCGAAGCGAACTACCAGTGAGATAAATTTCTTTATCGTGTTACGATTAATAAAATAATAACACAGTAGTTACCCCCGATCAAGTTTTTTTACTGAGAGCCGGGAATAGAAACAACTTAACAGGTGAATGGAAACGGTTTGCCTTTGTTACAGACCATGTCATTACTCGCTCTACTATCACCAACCTGGTTTCCGTGGGGCGAACCCGATGGAAAATAGAGAATAAACATAACAACACCCTGAAAACCGAAGGGTATAATCCGGAACACAATTTCGGTTAAGGGAATGATTATCTATCGTGGGCGTATGGCGTATAATGTGAATCGATCCAGAGGGTTTCCCATTGACAGCGGTATGTAATGGAAAAAAACAGACGACGAGGCTGTCTTGCATGCCGGTTTCGCAACAATAAATAAGACGTTATACAAGGAATTCAGACCAAGACCCCTTACAATCTCCGGTTTTTCCTCAGATTTCATGATCTGTCAAGAGGGAGGCACCACGGCCAGCAATTCTCAGTTTGGGAAAAATAGCCCACTATTCAGTAAATAACCGACTATGCATTTTTCCATTAACCAGGACTTGGAACCTCCTCGACAAAAAAACAAGTACATGGTGGGGGCAAATGGGTTAGATGGAGAAACATT
>JAJSAL010000194.1 GCA_024274705.1 Spirochaetota bacterium | reverse complement strand
GCAACAGGGATCCCTATGTAGAACACACTGAAGAGTACGGTCCCGTACTTTCTCTTCTCGAACACCGAAAGTTTAACCGGGTATTCCTGTTCTGTACCGGTTCCGAGTATTTCGAGAGGGCCAGGACCGTGGAAGAACTCTGTAAGAGTGTTTCCGGGGGTACGAAGTTCTCCCACGTGAGCCTGGAGCTTGAGTCCGTTATCGACTACGAGGAGATCTTCACCAGGCTTAAAGGTTCGGTGGAGACGGTGATCCGGAGCATCAGCACATTAAACCCTGACATATCGGTACTTCTGGATCCAGGCACTCCCCAGATGCAGACAGTGTGGTTTCTCCTGGCAAAATCCGGCACCATCCCGGCCAAGCTTCTCCAGGGGATCCCTCCACGGTTCGGCGGCGGGTCCTACCGGGTAAAAGAGGTAAACCTGGAAAGCTCTATCCTACCGGAGATAACCATTCCCTTAAGGGAAGAGCAGGACCGGGAACAGAAATGGTTTACCCCTATTACCGCTTTAGGGATAGTGGGAGAATCGGCGGCGTTCAAACAGGTGCTGGAGCGGGCGTTCCAGTATGCATCCTATGATGTTTCCGTCCTCATCAGGGGAGAAACGGGAACCGGGAAAAACCTCCTTGCCCGGTTTATCCACGACAACAGTGATCGGAAGGGGAAGCCTTTCCAGCCCTTAAACTGTTCCGCCATATCCTCAGGTCTTGTGGAGAGCGAGTTTTTCGGCCATGTGAAGGGGGCTTTCACCGGTGCAGAAAAGAACCGGCTCGGGAAGTTCCGGGCTGCAGACACGGGTACCATCTTCTTGGATGAAATTGGTGATCTCCCCTTAGAAATGCAGCCTAAACTGCTTAAAGTTCTGGAAGAAAAAACACTCCAGCCCGTGGGCTCGGATGATGAGGAAAAGGTGGATGTCCGGGTTATCGCGGCAACAAATAAGAACTTAGAGGAGATGATCGATAACGGCAGGTTCCGCAGGGACCTGTACGAACGGCTGAATCAGGTCTCTCTTGCCATTCCTCCTTTAAAGGAACGGCAGGATGACATTCCCCTATTGGCACGGACTTTTATCGATAAATGGAACCGGAAATACGGTGAGGAAAAGGGGCTTTCCGAGGAGACCATGAAGTATTTTATGGAGTACCCCTGGCCCGGCAATGTCCGGGAACTCCAAAATGCCGTATGCAGCCTCTGCGCAACCGGAATGTCCTCATCCATAGGACCAGATCTTATGCCCGGCAGGATTCTCGATCATTTCCATAAAAAACGTTCGGTAGCTAATATGGAGGTGAAAATCCCGGAGGAAGGGATCGACTTACGGGCCCTTCTGTTCCAACTGGAGAAAGATTTTTACATGGAAGCACTTGAATCGACGGACAGGAACAAGGAAGAGGCGGCAAAGCTCCTCGGCTTGAACCCTCCGGCATTCAGAAAGGCGTTACGGGAGCGGTTTAACCTACCGGAGGACGAGCATGAATCATGAAATGAAGGGTCTGGTGGGGCTGCGTAAGTGTTCTCCCTACCTTTCTCCTGTATGAAATAGGCTATGTGGTGATGATGCCCTTCTGGACCGGGAGATATGAAAACGCGAACGAACACCTGATGTATTGCCGGAGGATGAAAAAGAAGGACATCGTCGTCAAACTGCTGCTGGGTATTGTCTCTGTCCTGATGGGAGATATAGACGGCGGAAGGATTTATCTTAACGACTACCTCTCCCGGGCAACGGTAAAACAGCGAAAACTCCTACGGAAAAAAGTGGCCCGCCTCATCCCTAGAAAGGAGGACCGTAGCGAAGTGTTGAGTGAGCTCAAGCTGTACGAGTTTCTTCACAAAGACTACAGGCAGTTTGCATCACTAGGATATAACATCGTCAAGGTAGAGCCAGGAACGCGGGTGCATGTTGGGTCGAGATAGGTGGAAATGTTTGATTTAAAGTCTATTCAAAATGTATTCACAGACTATGACGACTCAGTAACAGGAGATTCGTTTCGGGACCCTATGGGTATGCAGGTCATCTGGTCTTATTTCGGTCAGAAAATTTTCGGGAACCTGATCACCTCCATTTCGAATGATATAAGAAATTTCACGATTGCACTGTTTCATCACAGCATCATCAAGGCTGTACAGGAAGAAACAGCATCAGCCTCGATTCCGGAAAATTCAAGGACACCTTTCGTTCCAAAGACACACCTGATTTCAAAGCCGCCCTCATCATATTCCTGGAAAATCTGTTTATCTACTCGGTACATTATCTGGTCAATGATGAAAAGAAACTTTTCGATACCTCTAATCTGCTTGGTTCTGCAAGCGCTGTGGGGAAATGGGATATTCAGGAAGGCAATCCCATCGTTCTCATGCACCCGTACGCCGGAGTACTGGTAAGACAAATCTCACTCGGCATTAACGGACGGTACAAAACTCCTTTAGCCCAGTGCAATATCATGGATTACAATTACACCTATAACATCCGTGGATATGAAGCAGTCGGGGCAGAAATCGATGGTATCTTCGGTAAATGGAAAGATGCGGGGAACCTGAGAAAACACCTGATCGGTGTAATCTCCCGGGTCTTGAATGGCGATTATACACTTAAGGGTAAGTTGGATCGGAACAGGTATTATGAAATAACCGGAGATGCGTACAGGGAAACCAGGTTTAATGATATAGATGAATTTTTATCATACCCCTTTCTAGATTTTCGATTATGTATCGAAAAGAACAAGGACGTACTGGATTTCTACTCCAGCGTTTTCGTAGACAGGGACCGATTAAAAGCCCATTTCTCAGATTTCTGGAAGACAAAGCTCGGTTTCAGAGATGGCGCGGCCAGAAGCCTGTATAGCGCACTCGCAGATCTATCCATTAAGGATAACCGGAATCTGGTCGTAAGGGCACTGGATTTTGAACATAATCCGGGAGAAAAGCAGAAACTTCAGGATATATTGGAAGTCGAACCTTTCCTCGCCTGTTTCGAGTTCCTTTTCCAGGTTGTGGTAGCGAAAGAAATACGGAGCGTTTCTGATGTTGAAAAGACACTGGAGAAAACCGGTTTCTACCAGAGATTTCCCCATGACATGATGCCGAAACTAATCCAGAAGATAAAAACCATGGACAGCACGTTCCCGAGAGAAAGACTGACACAGCTATGCGAAATACCTGTCGAACAGGGAAACTTGAGAAATACACTTTCTGCTCTGTTTGACTATCACAAAAATATAATGGACTACAGAGGACTTTTCCCCTGGTTCATGGTAGATGATAAAGGCCGCATTCAACATACGGCCAAGATGTACAGCCTGTCCGATCTGGATAACAGAACACCAACCGATTGGATTCACGATTATTACATGAGCTCACTTAAATCCCTGCGACAGGGTATCGAGGTGACAGAATGAAAATGCTTCAGTTATTAAAAAAAATCGTCCTCGAACTGGGCGAGTTGAAATACGCCTGGCTCACATCATTCAATATCAGTCCATCTTTTGTCGAAGGGTATATACTGCCGGTTCTTGCCGGTGTAGATGAAAAGCCGCGAACGATAAGAGATTTCGAAATTATTCAAAAAAGGCTTACAGACTCATCAATTGACGTCCGATTCTTCTGTGACTTCAGGGTTGCCGAACTGAACGAAGGTAAAAAGACAGCGGTACCATTCCATCTGTTAAGCTCGTCCGTATTTGGACCCGGCTTCAAATACGGTGTTTTCCATCCAAAGGTAATACTTCTTCAAAACAGACAGAACCTGACATACCTGATAACCGGATCGGCCAATCTCACCACTGGTGGTTGGGCGCATAACCGGGAATGCGTTTTTGCCGATATCATCAGAAGTGAAAGGAACGCTGAAAAAATCGAAACATTCTTCCATAATCTTTTTGACGAGTGTAATGAAGTCTTCCCGCCGGATTTTCAGATCCGGGTAGCCGAAACCGAAGAAGATGAATGGTTATTTCATTCTTCCATTACCGATTCAGGCGATCAAATTTCATCTTTTCTGGATTCCTTACTGGAACAGCGATCCAGGCTACTATACATCTGGTCTCCTTATTTTGCGGAGGATCTTCCCGCCATCCTGGATTCCCATATAAAACCCCGAATGGCGAAGAATGCTGAAATAACGATCATCCCAGATCTTCAGGAAAAGAGAATACGTATCGCTGAAGATACTGAATCATCCAGATACCTTGCAGGAAACAACGATGTACACATTTCACAGTTCAACTATCCAAAAGACCGTTCCATAGACTACAGAATGACCCATGCAAAATTCTGGTGCACCGAAAGTACAAGTGCCATAGGCTCCTGGAATCTGACTAAATCAGGTGTCGGTCTGTCACCGGGAGAAGGCAATAATGTGGAAGCAGGTGTGCTTGTCCGGTTGAGAGATGCTTTTTTCAAAGGTATTGAGAAAGGGATCAAAACAGTGGACGATGTCGAATTCATGAGCAAAGACGAAATAGAAAACGATAAACCCGATTTGACAGTTGTAAACGATTTTCTCCGGATAAGGGTGGAATACGACTGGCAAAAACGGAGATATACAATCAATCTGGGTCAGAATATCCCCCCAGACGGATTTCTTATTCGCTTGCCGGATGTTGTTGATTCGCTTCCTCTCAACTTGAAAAGTATAACGATCTCTAATTACGAGCCGGAACGTCTTTTAAGGGACCATCTGTATTTCATCGAACGAAACGGTGAAACAATCCAGTCAGGAGTGATCGTGGAGATCAATTTGACACAGAGATCAGTCTGGAAATTCAATTCTCTGAACGAACTGTTATACTCCTATATCATCAATAACACCTCTGATTCAACGGAGAAGCACAGCCTGGCTTACGGGAAACGGATAGACAAATCACCTGAGGTCGAAGAGTACGTTTCTCCCCTCCCTGCTGATTTTCAGCTCTCATATTTCAGTGTGTTCAGGGCTTTCGACAACCTGCGGCAGAATATAGAAGAAGCGATGGATTCGTATAAGCAGAATCCGGAGATCCTGTTAGGGTACATCCAATCATATCCTGGATCCCTCATGGAAATATCCAGGAAACTGAAGGATGATTTTATACACAATGAGAAAAGGACCAACGTATCTCAGGTATTTCGCTGGTTTCTCTATCAGGAAATGAACTCACTTATAGATGAAGTAGTTAAATTCCTAAGGAAGGATAAAAGGACCGACCAGGATTTTATCGATTTCCTTTTAGGGATGAAACTGACACTTCCGGGCATATCAGATGATGAGCGTGTGCAGAAGTATCTGCATTATATAAAAAAGAACTGTAATTATGCTGATTAAAAAAGGGGCAGTGATGAGCGATAAAAACTGGGGATTCATAACGCCGGTAGAAGTTTCGGAGATCATTTCATTTCAAAGAATCGAATCCGGTGACCGGGAAGCATGGCGATACTCCGTACAAAATGCGGAAAAATCAATGCTCGATATCCAGGCAGAAGGGACCGCCCGGATCTGGAACATCCTAGATCAGTATCACCTGGCTCTCCTGGCTGATGAAGTCGGTATGGGAAAAACCATGCAGGCTTTATCGGTATGCGCCCTTCTCTGGCGTATTGACCCGGATGCACGAATTCTGGTCATTGCACCCAACCATTCTGTAGCAGAAAACTGGATCAATGAATATAAGACGTTCATAAATTCACACATTCGTCACAGCGATAATCTCGTAAGGACAGGGATGGGAAACCATGCTGTTCACGAACCCCTCCTCTGCGGCAATCTCGATATGCTCGAAGAGATCATCCGGGCCGGGTGGTGCCACTTCATCATCGCCAAGACTTCATCCCTGAGTGTTTATTCGGGTTCGACCGGCGATGACTGGGGAATACGTGTCATGCGGGCTTATGAAAACGGTGTTGAACTCAACAGGCGGATTATCGAGACACAAAAAAAGAGGTTCGATATTCTGATTATCGATGAAGCTCAATATTACCGCAGGTTTGAAGGTGACAGCCTGCGTGTGAGTACCGGGAAAGGTCTCTTCGGTGCGCAAAACCCCTTCACGAACATGAAGGTAGATCACGAGGATCCGCTGGCAAAAAAAGTCCTCCTCCTCACAGCAACCCCGAACCATACGTCAAACAGAGACATCCAGAACATCACCCGTTACTTCGATGCAGAGATGGCCGCTTTAGATTCACAGACGATTCTTTCTAAAATAGGTCTACGCCGGTTCAGGAGGCTCGGGGGAAAGATTAAATATCAGTACAGGCAGGAAAATGATATCGAGTGCGACTTTGATGATGTGCGGGGCGAGCTTTTTTTCGGCCTCTACCTGCGAAAACGTGCGGTCGAGTTGGCCAGGACGAGCCAGGAAAAACGTACGTTTACCTACGGTTATCTCGAAGGTTTCGAGTCGACAGCTTTTGAAAAACTGAAACTTGGCATCGATGAAAAGAAACTCGAAAAGATCGAGCAGACGGAAGAGACGGAAACCGAAAACGGCGGATCAGATGGTACTAATATATACGACGATTTCAATATTTCCGATGACAGTGCATTACTCAACAAGCTGGCGCGTGATTTCAGGAAACTATTCCCTTCTGAATATCCGGTCCATCCGAAATACAGCAAGGTTTCCGAGAGAATAACAAATTTTCCGGGAGGTTACTGGAATTCCGAAAGGAACGATGTCGATGATAAAAACCTGATTTTCGTGCGCCGTATTCCATCGGTACGGGAGCTTGCGGCCAGGCTGAACAATATCTATGATAAAATCTTCATGGAAAAAATATACGAAGCCTGGGGTAAAAAACAAGGGCCAACAACCCTAACAGCAGATAAGTTAAGAGAGGAATACATCGGGTTCACAACAAACATTGCCAAGGATGAAATTGAAGAAGATGAAATTGAAGACGATGAAGCCGGTGAAGAAGATGAACTCACATCACCGGATGTCCTTGAATCTCTATCCCTTAATTCAGTAGTATTCGATCTGTTCCGGACGAAGAAGGAATTCAGGAAAGATCTTCAGCGAACCCATGCATCCAATTTTCGAACCCGATTTACCAGGGAAACGGATCCTTTTTCCCTACTGTTTCAACCCGCTCTTGATTACAAAACAGGTTCTTATACTTCATTTTACCAGGAAAGGAAGGCAGGGAAAGTTCAGACCCTTTATATTCCTTCCGTAATGCACAGCAGGTTGAAAGATAACAGGGGTGATCCGGACAGGGAAACGATATTTCAGAGAATCGGAAGCGAAAAACCAGTTTCCGCAACTCTGAAGCCTGATACCGAATTAGAGACACTCTGGTCGATTTTTTTTCCTTTACTCGAGCCTGAATTGCAGAAGACGTTGGACTCTGCGATGGACATATACCAGAAGGAAGGATTCGCACGGTACTTACAAAAAGGAATCCTTTTTGCGTCTTCCGGCTTGATCGAGTTATACTGCTGGTTCATCGAAGCTCAGAAAACCGGGGCCCGGGGGGAAGAACTATATAACAGGTTCATCGACATCGTACGGTCCGGTATTGAAGAATCTCTTTTGTTTAACATCATCAAAAAGGCGATATCCCAGTACATCATCTACACGGAAAAAATCTGCGGATTCTTTGACAAAACCCAACTTGTAGAAGAACGATGGAACATTTTCAACAGACAGAATCCCTCATACGCCTGTTCCGGGGATACACAGAACCGGCAGCGCCTTATCAATGCTTTCAATTCCCCTTTTTTTCCGAATGTACTGGTTGCGACATCTGTGCTGCAGGAGGGGGTGAATCTCCAGTATAATTGCAGAAATGTTTTTCATTACGGCATTGCATGGACCCCGGGTGATAACGAACAGCGGGTCGGCCGTATCGATCGTATGTTTAGTCTTGTAGAACGCAACCTGAACAAAGGAATACCGGGATCGACACTGAATATCTATTATCCTTACATGAATAACACGTTCGACAAGGACCAGGTCGGTGAGTTTATCATGAAAAAATACATAAGCGAAGTTACTCTGGACCGATGCCAAATTCCCGATTTCGATAAATCAATATCACCTGATGCGTCGTACAATCCGTACTGGAAAGATTTCCTGAGAAAGCCCGTGGAAGATTATCATGCAGAAGATCCGTATCCTCCTAAAGACGTTGACAACTCGCAGAATCATCAAAGCCTCTACAAGGAGCTTGCAAGAAACTATCGAACGGCAGAAGATATCGAACTGAGAATACTGGAAAAGATCGACCATGTTCTCAAGGATAGATTCAAAAAAGGATCAAAAATACTGAAAACCAGCGAGCTCAGAACCCAGATCGCACTCATCGAGGTAATTCTCCATCATGGCCGCCATCAGCCTGTTATTGCGGAGCTGAACTTTTCCAGTGAATTATCGGGGCTGATCGACGGCACCGTCTATTATCTTACCTTCAGAACACCTATAACCTCAGATGATTCCAACGATAATCAGCTGAAGGTTATCTCCTCTTTCGAACGTCACCGAAGAGATTATAAGCTGGTCCAATTATGCCATGACCCGGAAAAGAAAAGTCATTTTACCTTCTACATGCGTACCGATCTTCCATTCTTCGTCACCGATGCGGTTGACGAAACGAATCTGTCAGAGAGGGAAATAGCTTACATGTTCGAGCAGCTAGTCTATTTTGCGGATCAGATCGAATTTGATCTTTATGGCGAAGAACAGGACTTAAAAATGCTCGACATGAAAGATGAGAAATACGCTACAGAACCTTTTAAAAACGGGATAAAATCCGGTGGTTCTCTACGGTTGTCTAATACCAATTTTATCCTCAAAGATAAGTGGATTTATACAAAGAAAATCCGAAGAGAATTTAGAAATATGAACCCTATGATTCTGACTCACCTATTCCAATTCGTAAAATTCAGAAAAACGGATAAATATCTTTTTCTTGAACTCCCCTATCCCCATGCTGACCTCGACCCTGAGGAAGAGGAACTTCTCGGAAAATGGTTTGATTACGTGTGCTCCAGAGTTGAGAAAAAAACCTGATGAGGTGCCGGAATGATCATTCATTTTGATGAACATTTTGATACAAAAGGACCGCTCTGTTTTCCTTCCATGGCTTGTGCTGAAGCAGGTACTCATTATTTCGGACCTTCCAGGCTTCTTGAGTTTATAGAACTGCGTCTTGGTATAATCAATCCCGGTTATAGAGAAATCTACCGGATTTCGTCTTTCAAAGATTTTATTAATCAGATCGTTGATGGTTCCGGGCCATCACCCTTTTATGCACATTCCTTCGAAGCAGACCCTTTCGGCGTTGCGGCGGATCTTCTTCGGAAGAGGGATGAGCTAAGACTTGCCGGTTGGGATTTTAAGTACCAGGAAGATATACCGGACCGACTGCGCAACTTCTCCGAAATCGAGGCTGATTCGGGCCTTCTGTCAGGCTTTGCGGACAGATTCCATCATGTTGAAACGGAAATTGCATCTCTTTCTCCCGTCCTCGCCAGGGAGATATTGTCCATAGAAAAAGTTGTTACCCACCCGGAAAGGTTTCAGCTGAAACATGTTCTCCGGTTATTTGATCTTCTCAAAAACTTGAGAATCCCATTCGACGTCAATAATTTTAAGCTTAATTCAACCGGAACTTCAGACCTTGTTATCTTTCAGGAGGTCCTGACCGGCAATGTGCCTGCCGGTAAGAAAATACACTTTGGATGCGACTGAAGTCTTCAGATCGTCAGAGGAACCGGTGTATCCGACATGGCTTCATACCTTTGCCGCAGTATCACTGATACGGATGAATCAGTCGTCATATCTTCAGATACATGTAATCCCCTCTATACCCTGATAAGGGGGAACGGTTTGCCATCACCGGGCATCAGGACACATAACGGAAAATCCATGCTTCTTCAGATTCCAAGGCTCGTTCCTGTATTTCTTTTCGATCCCATTGACCCGTACAGATTGCTGGAGTTCCTTACTCTGCCGGACAATCCTATTCCGTCAATCCTCTGTAAGGAACTTGCCGGCGCTCTGTCTTCTATACCAGGAACAGGAACGCCGGAGTGGAAACATGTTATATCTGAAGCAATCGAGAGAACTGCTGAGGAAAAGCGACAACAACTTGATGAACGGTATAAAATGTATTTCGAACGCAAACGGAGCCATATCAGTGATGGATGCCCGGTACAGGACGCACAGGACCTCTTTGAAGATATAGCTGATTGGGCACGGAAAAAACATTTTACACAGAAAAAGAATTTCCATCTCATATTGCACGCTTACTGCAGGAGCATCATAGATCTATTGATGAACTGGAAAAGTAACAGAAGAATCATACAATACCAGGAGCTATTAAAGATCATCGAAGCCTGCAGTCCGGGATCGAGTTCACAATTCATCGAAGAAGAACAGCACCGAATAGAAACTGTCTGTACACCAGGAGAGATTACATCCCCCGTAAGAACCGGTATCTGGTTACCGTTATCCGATGACGGGATCCTGAATGTATCATATGACTTCTGGACACCCGGTGAGCGTTCCTGGCTTGAACGCCGAGGGGTCTGTCTTCTCCATCCGGCTGAAGAGGCAAGCAGGAGAATAGAAAGGATGAAACTGGGAATTTCGATGATCTCTGAGAAACTGATCCTCATGATTCCCGAAACGGTGCGTGGTGAAGGAGCATCCCCTCATCCGCTCTACGCTGATATCGAGTCTACCTTTGAAAACATTTCAGATATAACATATCACTGTGGGTCTGAACCGGATGCTCCGGTTGAAGTGACACGCGAAATCGAGCGAGTACATGTACCGTCTCCGGTTCGATACTGGAATATGGGAATACCGATCGAGCCGCGAAAGAAAGAATCCCCTTCCAGTCTGGGAAACCTTTTTTATTACCCGTTTTTATGGTTTCTCAAATACAAGGCAAAGATAGCTCCCGGCAACTTGCCTGGAGTGCCAACAGGGAATCTACTGTATGGAATGATCTTTCATCGCCTTTTTAATTTTCTCATCGATGAAAATATTATCAGCCGTTACAGGCCGGCAGTTCCGGAGAATAAGGTACTGAAACAACTGATTACATCGTTTATCAGTGACCAGGGATCCCCGATTCTTCTTCCTGGAAATGAAGCCGAGCTTGTAGCTATCGAAAACATCTTTTTTCAAAGTCTTCATACACTAATAGAAGGGATCAATTATAATGGCTGGTCAATCATAGAATCCGAGTGTGAAAGAGAGGGCGATTTTGCAGGTAATCCCCTGGTGGGCTACATTGATATCGAACTCGAAAAAAACGGAGAGAAACTTATTCTTGATATGAAATGGGGCGGAAGATCATTCAGGATCAAAAGCCTCGATAACAATACAGACATTCAACTCGCACTGTATTCACTTCTGAGTCAAAATAAAGGTGCTTTGCCGGATACCGCTTTTTATATCATTCGTGATCGGCAGTTTCTTGCAAGAAATACAAATGGTTTCCGTGAAGCTCTGACCCCTCCTGCGCCGGGAAACAGCCAGGAAGCTTACAAGGAACTCTCCAAACAGATGGAAACAACCTATCACCTCCGCATGGAAGAGTTGGCAGAAGGCAGGATCGAAGTACCTGTTGTAGGAACAGAGCCTGACCCGGCAGTGGCGGATAGATATTCGGAAGCACTCCCAATG
>JAJSAL010000193.1 GCA_024274705.1 Spirochaetota bacterium | reverse complement strand
GCCGGGAAGGGGTTGTCCGTATAACAACCCTTCATGGATTCTCAGGAGGGCGATGTCCCGGTCACGGTCAACATCCACTACCTGGGCACGGAACAACTCCAGGGGGGGGTGAAGCAGGGGAAAAACTCACCGCAACATTGAGGTTCTTCGATGGTTTACCGTCCATCCCTTCTATAACGTGCCAGTTGGTGAGGAGCAGCCCCTTTCTGCTGATGATGCATCCCGATCCCCTTCCGGCGTCACTTATGATTTCCACCGTGGGGAGGATACTCCCTGCCAGGTCCCGCCCGGATACCGGGAAAGGAGGGATGTGGAGGAGGAACATCGGCGGATCAGTTGAAAAGGTGACATGCAGAGAGAACGATTCAGGCATCCCTGTAAGAATCTGGTCGAAAACGGTAATATAATACCGTCCTGCTTCCAGGGGTACATTTCCGGAACCTCCCAGGACAAGACTTTCCCTCCCCAGGTAAGATTCTGCAACTATCTTACAGCAAAAACATCATCATCGACTGTAAGAGAAAAGGTGGTGTAATTTGTCTCCTCCGGCGTATACATGACTGTACCCCCGACGACGCCACCGAAGGTAATATCCTGATATGTACCTTCTGCATAGGTAGTGTATATAACACATAAAAACAGTGCCGGCAGGGTTAACAACATGGCAAAACCTTTCATTCCATCATAGTGTAACTCATTTTACAATTTTCGCAAGGAGCGGGCGGAGTTCTGTTATTCACCCTTGAACACCCTCCGGTATCTATTTAAACTGCTACCAAATCACGTAAGGAGTCAGGAATGGCAAAGGAACGGACTTTCGCGATGCTTAAACCCGGAGCGCACCAGCGGCGGATAATCGGAGAAGTACTATCCAGGATCGAGAAAAAGGGATTCAATATCATCGCTATGAAGCAACTCTGCATCACCCCGGAACTTGCTGAGAAGCATTACGGAGAGCACAAGGGTAAAGATTTTTACGAGCCCCTTATAACGTATATGACATCCGGTCCGTGCATCGCTTTTGTCCTGGAACGGGAAAACGCCATCACAGCGTTAAGACACATCTGCGGCGCCACTAACCCGGACAACGCAACACCGGGAACGATACGGGGTGATTATGCCGTTATAACGAGGCGGAACATCGTCCATGCCAGTGATTCCGCAGAAAGCGCTGAAAGGGAAATCAGCCTGTTTTTCAGTGATAATGAAATCTTTTCCTTCGAGGACGGGAATGACAGGTGGTACTGATAACCGGAAGCTCCCCAGGTGGGACCTGGAAGCTGTGTATCCCGGATTTGACAGCGAAAAATACCGGTCAGCTAAAATCGAGCTGAAAGAGAGGGTGGACTCCTTTGTATCTGTTGTTCAGGACGAAACACTTCGCCGGGAACGGCCGGAAACGTGGCTCCCCCGGTGCATATCCTCCTACAACGAAGTGTCCGACCTCTATGCAGATCTCTACGATTATGCCTATGCCCGGTTTTCCACAGACACGAATGATCCCGTGTGTGTGAAAGAACTGGGAATACTAAAGTTGACAGGGCTGCCCCTTAAAAAAGGATCTGTTCTGTTCAGAAACGCCCTGGCGGAGATGGAGGACCCGTGGGGTACAGCGGCGAATCACCCTGAAACGGCGGAATTCACCTACTTTATCCGGGAACAGCTTTTTTATCAGCAGAAGCAGATGTCGCCGGAAGAAGAAGACCTGGCAAACGATCTTTCCAGGTCCGGCGGGGATGCGTGGTCCAGGCTGCAGGAAGCCGTGTCGTCCAACCTGAAAACCGTCTGGGACGCTGACACCGGCGCAGAAAAGACCGTCGTGGACCTGAGGGAACTTGCATTTCACCAGGACAGAGAGGTCCGGGAAAAGGCTTTCCGGAAGGAGCTGGAACTCTGGAAGCAGGTAAAGATACCCATGGCTTTTGCCTTAAACGGTGTAAAAGGGTTTTCTGATGTGCTGAATACACGCAGGAACTATCCCAGCACCCTTTCCCGGTCGATACGGCAGAACAGGCTGTCGGAAAAGGCCCTTAACGCCATGATCGGTGTAATGGAAGAATCCCTTCCCTTGTTCAGAAGGTATCTTAAGCAGAAGGCGGAATACCTTGGTATCCGGCGGTGCGCGTTCTTCGACATCTTTGCTCCCCTTAAGACCTCCGTTAAAACCTGGTCCTTCGATGAAGCCCGGGACTTTATTCTCCGGCAGTTTTCCCTGTTTTCCGAAGAACTGTCCGGGTTCGCAGCATACGCCTTCGACCGGCACTGGATAGACGCGGAACCGAGGCAGGGAAAAGTAGGGGGAGCATACTGTATCGATTTTCCCCTTAACCGGTCCACCCGTGTATTATGCAATTTCAGCGGCTCCTTCAGTTCCGTTTCCACCCTGGCCCACGAACTGGGCCATGCATATCACCATCATGTACTGAAGGACAATTCCCACATACACCGGGACTATCCTATGACCCTGGCAGAAACGGCCTCTATCTTTTCTGAAAGCATTGTATACGACGGTGCCTTAAGTCAGGCAGACGCCGAAGGGAAAATCGGTATCATCGAGATGCTGTTACAGAATGCGACCCAGGTCATTGTAGATATCCTTTCCCGGTATTACTTCGAACAGGAGGTCATGATACGGAGAAAGGATGGCGAACTATCTCCCGAAGAATTTTCATCTATCATGGTGGATGCCCAGAAAAAAACATACGGCAGCGGCCTGGACGAATCGGAGCTCCATCCCTACATGTGGGCTGTAAAGGGTCATTACTACCAACAAGATCTTGCTTTTTACAATTTCCCCTATGCTTTCGGACAGCTCTTCGGACAGGGACTGTACACGCTCTATAAGCGGGAAGGCACCGCATTTGCGAAAACATACAGGAACATACTGAAAAAAACCGGCATTACCGATGCGAATACCCTGACCAAAGAGGTCGGATTCGACATAGAACAGCCGGATTTCTGGCGGCAGGGAATATCGATGATCGAAGAGAGAGTGAACCAGTTCGAACAACTTAGGTTAAGGTAAGAAAAAGGATGGAAACACGAGTTGGTATCTTAAACGCCGGGGCCTGGGGAACGGCAATCGCTAAAATTCTGGCTGAAAAGGGCGTACAGGTCGAGATGTGGGATTTCAAGAACAAGGTTATCCGGGACATCAATAAAAACCGCACCAACAGCCGATATCTCTTTGGGGTCAGTCTGCCTGAAAACATCACCGCATCACGAAAAATCGATGCGGTGGCTGCTGACAAAGATTTCCTGCTCGTTGCAACCCCGTCCATCTACCTGAAGAACACGGTGAGCAAAATTGCTGGTATTCCTTCGATTCGAAGCGGAAAAACGGTTATCGGTATTCTTACAAAGGGGTTTATTCCTTCCGATCAGGGGCCCCTTCTTATCACGGACAGCCTCGAGAGGCTTCTGCCGGATGTGTATAAAGGCGGTCTCGTCTACATTTCGGGCCCCAGCCATGCGGAAGAAGTGTCCCGGGGAAAACTCACCGGGTTGATAAGCGCAAGCAAAAACGGAAAAAATTCGATCCGGTTCAGGGAACTCCTGCAGGGAACCTCCCTGGTCGTTTTTTCATCCCTGGATACCATAGGTGTACAGGTGTGCGCGGCGGTAAAAAATGTAATCGCCATCGCCTTCGGAATGTTCGACGCACTTAAAGAACTCTCTGAACTCTTCGGGGACAACACCGAGTCCCTCCTCATTGCGGCCGGGCTAAACGAGATACAGCTGATAGGGCAGACCCTGGGGTCTACGTACCCGGAAACCTTCACCTCCATCGCCGGTATCGGGGACCTGGACGTTACCTGCCGAAGCCGTTTTGGAAGAAACAGAAGATTCGGCAAGGAGATCATCCTTGACAGGATAATCGAAAGGTACAGGAATATCGATCACCTTATATCCCGGATATCCACCATCGGTTACCTCCCGGAGGGGGTGATGGCCTGCAAATACGTGCGGCAGATAGCAGAAAAATATAAACTCAAACTGCCCATATCCGATGCCCTGTACGAAATACTTAATAACGAGTCCGAACCTTTCGAGGCGGTGAACAACATGCTTAAGTCCATGTCGGGCAGACAGCACGGTCTCTGACAGATCTAACCGGCGCCGAGATGCCGATTAGATTCCCTTACCTCATCCTTAAGTCCCTGCAGATCTTTCCTGGAAAAGCCTGCCCACTCCATGGGGAAAAAGGTGTTGTTGTGAAACAGGGGCTCCTCTTCCAGGGGAAGCCTGCTTGCTTCCACACATGCCTGCCACAGCGGGCTTCCCGGTACCGGTGAAAACTCAGCGAGATAGATCCTGACCTTTTCCGAAGAAGCGGCCTTTACTGAATCCCTGACCTCCTGAACATACTGGCCCGGCAGACCCGCGAGGATGTATACTCCAATGTTCTCACGCCGGAAACCCGAAGAGACCAGCATTGCCACAACATCGTTAAATGATCCGGCGGCATACTTTCTGCCGTATTGCTCATGAAAATCCCTGGAAGAACTTTCGAACCCTAAGCGGATCTCTTTGAAACCTGCGCGCTTCATCAGCACGGCGGTGTCACGATCCAGAAGACCCACGTGTACGGCATTGGGGGTGTAGAACGACGGAGCACAGGACGATTCCATGACCCTGCGTAGAAAAGGTACCAGGCTCTTCTCTCTTTCTGCAAGAAAAGCATCATCATAAAAAGCAAAGTTACGAATTCCTGTTTGATACAGCTCTTCAAATTGCCGGAATGCCTCTTCCGGGTTTCCCGGCGAAAATACCGGCGAGAGAATTCCGGAGGAGCAGTACCTGCAGTTATAGGGACACCCTTCGTTGAGCCGCATCACTGCAGCATCTCCCCAGAACCCGGTTCCCACGATAGGAACCGGCATATCTCCCCCCCTGGGAACACCCGGGAGTTCTGCGGATCGAAGAATGTCATCCAGAATCGATGTGTTCAGAACGGTGCACACCCTGTCCGCACCGGTTTGCGCTTTACAGTGGTCCGGCATCAGGCCCGCGTAGATACCCCCGACTATCACCGGGATACCGGGGTAGAAGTGTCTAACGATACCTGCGGCTTCCCGGAGGCCCTGATACCAGTAGGTCATACCGGAAGCGAGAAAAGCGATGTCCGGTTCCGCCCGGTCTATTTTATCCCGGAGAACCGGCTGGAGAACTCCGTACCGGGCGAATCCCCTGGTAAAATCTGCCGCTGCATGGTTTTTCAGTACCTCCGGCATGGAAACGGATTCACGAAAAAATTTTCCCGTTCCATTGGCGTTTCTTTTCGGCTTTTTAAGCACACCTGCGGTTGCGTAATCCCGGTAGTCCAGAGCATCGATGTAAATGATGTCATACCCTGCCTCAGCCAATAAACGGGCAATCCGGAAGAGACCGTAGGGTTTCAGAAAGAGATCGAACAGCGCAAAATCGTATACCGGTGGATTGATCAGAAGGGCTCTGGGTTTTCGGTTCTCCATGGAATTCTATAGTATCGGTTTGAATGGGAAAAATCACCTGAGTGCTTGGGCTTTGACGGGATTTCACCACGCAGTTTCCTGTTTTCCCCCCGACTGGACAAAAAACCGGTATTTTATTATAGTGATCTCCGGTTCTAAATGGCGCCGTACCCAAGTGGTAAGGGAGAGGTCTGCAAAACCTTTATGCACCGGTTCGAATCCGGTCGGCGCCTTTCTCTATTCCCTGCATGAACAGCACTCCATGGACCGCCGCCGTGAAATTCTTTCAAACCGGTACCCCATATCCTTTATCTCGGGAATGATGCGTTCCAGTGTTTCCGGGACCCAGGGAACCCGGTCGTGAAACACCACTATTGCCTGGTCATGAATCCCCCCAATGACACGTTCAGCCAGGCTCACGGCGTCGGGTCCTTCCCAGTCCTTTATACTATAACTCCAGAGGACAACACGGTAATCCATTTCCGTAAGCAGGGAATGAACATCCGGTGTAACCCTGCCGGCGGGGGGACGGATTAAATCCGTTCGAATTCCCAGGATTTTATGGATTATATCCCCGGTTTTTTCAACTTCCTTAACAACAGCCTCAAGGCTGATCTCGTCGAAGTTTGGATGGCTGTAGGAATGGTTGCCCACATCATGCCCTCCATCGAGGACCCTGCAGGCACACCCGCCTTCATCCTCGAGGCGCCGGCCTTCCATGAAGAACCCGGCTTTTACATTGTGCCTCTTAAGTACGTCCAGGATCCGCAGAGTGCCGGGAGGGTTTGGTGCACCATCGAATGTCAGGAAGAACTCTTTCTTCCCTGCCTCCCGGGAGCTACTTGCCATAGGGTTTTCCCGTTGCGGCGGGCTTACGTATCTTTCCCACTACACCTGACAGCACGACCATGGTAAGCACATAGGGTACCATCAGGGTTATCTGGTACGGCAGCTTTATACCGATAATCTGCATTTGATTGGACAGGGCATTGGCCGCACCGAAGAGGAGTGAAGCCGCAAACACCCCCCAGGGATTCCGTTTGCCCAGGATAACCGCAGTCAAGGCGATCCAGCCCCTTCCTTCTACCATATTTTCAAGAAAGCGGCTGACCTGGGTCAGGGTAAGGAAGGCACCACCGGCAGCGGCAAGCATGCCTCCGACGATGGTAGCCAGGTAGCGCACCCTGTAAACATTTATTCCCGCGGTTTCCGCTGCCAGTGGATGTTCGCCGACGGAACGGAGGCTTAACCCCGAGGTGGTTCTGTAAAGATAGAAACTCATTACCGCCACGACAAGGATACCGATGTAGACCAAAATATTGTGGCTGAAAAAAATTTCTCCCAGAACCGGGATATCGCTCAATAGAGGAATCCTGATGTTCCTGTACATTGTTGCAACCGCTGTAAGACCGCCGCCGCTGATAAGGCGGTAGAGATAGCCCGTCAAACCCATGAAGAGGATATTTATCCCAAGTCCCACCACCAGCTGGCTTACCCCAAGGGTTACCGACGTAAAAGCCAGGAGGAGCCCGGTGAGACCCCCGGCTGCCAGTGCCAGGAGGAGACCGACGGTGGGGCTGCCGCTTATGAGTGAACCGTAATATCCGAAAAAAGCACCGGCAAGCATCATCCCCTCAAGAGCGATGTTGAAAATACCGGCCCTTTCGGATATGACGCCCCCGAGGGCTGCATAGAGAACCGGTATGGAGAGGCGGACAGACATTACTGTGCCGGTGAGCAGGGTTACGGAAAGCATGGTGTTCACTTCACACCCTCCCGCCGATATGGTCCGATGTCAGCCTGTTGGTAACAAAATTGCTGGCTACGATGGTAATGATGATGATCCCCTGGAGAACCGAGAGGATAGGAAAGGGTACACCGATTCCCCTCTGCATGGCTCCGGCCCCGACCCTTATGAAGGCAAAGAGCAGGGAGGCCAGTACGATACCCGCAGGATGGTGTTTTCCCATTACTGCAGCGCCGATGGCGTCGAACCCGTAGCCAAGGGAAAACCCGTGGAGCATCCTGTACTGGTTACCCGCCAGTTCCGCGGCACCGCCAAGACCCGCGAGTCCCCCGGAAATGATAACAGCCATGGTAGTCCCGGTAGCAATGTTGATACCCGCATAGGCGGCGGCATGACGGTTTGCCCCGATAGCGCGTATCTGAAAACCCAACGGCGTTTTCCAGATCAGGTAATAGATGACAAACGCCGCGGCCAGGGCCAGGAAGATGCCGGAATGGAGACGTGTTCCCGGCAGTATGTGGGCCAGCCGGGCGGATACGGCTATAACGGAGGATTGGTCAAGAGTCCCGGTAGGGTCCCTTAAAGGGCCTTTTACCAGAAAATCGGTGAGAAGAATAGCAACGTAGGTGAGCAT
>JAJSAL010000192.1 GCA_024274705.1 Spirochaetota bacterium | reverse complement strand
GCCGGATCGGTTTCCTCTGCAATAAAAAGTTCCAATGCGGCGGAGTAACGGCCTTCATTGTAGAGCTGAAGACCATCTTCCCTGAAATTCACGCTCATACACCCCTCCATTCAATCATACCATGAATGAAGGATTCAGGGGCCGGAACCCATACTTCGTTATTATCCTTGAGAGCTTCTTCCCGGACCTTTCCCCCCGAAACACCCGGTCCATCATCATTTGTCAGCAACATGGTCATCCGGTTATCTGTCCGAAAGATGAATCCGGGCACCTTCACCGGGTTGAACCCGGAAAACACTGGCTTTGAATCCGAAAATCCTGTCGTACTCCTCAAGGCGTTCATCATAGTTACTTTTCAGTTTTCCATCTATCAGGGTTACCGTACAGCCTCCGTATCCGCTTCCTATCATCCTGGAGCCGTAAATACCGCCGGTTTCCATGGCTCTTTTGGCCAGCCAGTCCAGTTCAGGACAGGATATTTCCAGAAGATCCCGGAGACTTTCATGAGAACGGAACAATATTCGTCCGGCCACATCAAGGTAACCGCCTTTAAGGGCTTTTCCGAATTCATGAATCCTGGTATTTTCCTTGATTACGTGAAGACAGATACGCCTGGAACGCTCGGATAATCCATCAATTGTGCTGGAAAGATCGTCCCGGGAAAGATCGCGGAACAGCATTCCTGATTTCCCCACATCCAGAGCCTGGACACATTCCCTGCAGGAGGCATCTATTTCACCCTTCTCTTCATCACTCATGGTTTCCTGTACCCTGGAATCGGTAACCAGTAAAGTTGCCGGAGAACCGGGGAATTCAAGGTATTCAACTTTAAGAGACCTGACATCGAGCAGGGTCAGATAACCTGCCCGGGAATAGTAGGAAACCATGGGGGATCGAATGCCTTCATGAAGATCCATAAAATGGCTTTCCGAAGAACGTGCCGCATCGATTATACGGGCATCTGATAAATCAAGAGAAAACAACTCTTTTATTGCACATACCGTTGCCACTGTAAGGGCTGAGGAGGAGGCCAGACCTATCCCCATGGGGACTTCACTGAACAGGGTAAGGTTCAGCCCCCGGATATTAAAACCCATGTGAATCAAGGCGTCGATGACACCTTTACTGTAATTTGCCCAGCGGTCCTCTCTTTTATATTTAAGTCCTGCAATGGTGGACTTCTTCCGTTCATTGAGATTGGCTGAAAAAAACCGCAGCGAGTTATCGCTCCGCCGGGAAGCCGCTATGTAGAAACGGCGGTCGATTGCCAGGGACAGAATATAACCCTGGCCCACTTCACCATGGTCGCCCAGTAAATCCACCTTTCCCGGTGCACTGGTTATGACAGTGGGTTTTTCGCCGTATTCTTTTTCGTGGTGTACTGAGATCTGTTCAATCAATAGGTCCGCCGTCTCGTATGCAAAATCCTGTAGGTGTTACCCGAAGGTTATCAAGATTTTACGCCGAGAATGAGATGGAATCAAGAAAAGCCTTCATTTTACCTTAAAAAAGGGCTGTCCCTTATTTCAGAACAACCCTTCTACTCACAAAACAAACAATTTCTGCTAATTTGACTTGATACCGTACTTTTTATTGAAACGCTCAACCCGGCCTGCAGTGTCCACCAGCTTCTGCTTACCGGTGAAAAACGGATGGCAGCTGGAACAGATTTCCACCTGTAAATCGCCGACTGTCGAAAACGTTTCAAACTCATTACCGCATGCACAGGACACTTTTGCGGCTTTATAATCCGGATGGATACCTTTTTTCATAACTGTAATTCCTATTCTATCGGACACGCTACAAGTCGCGTGCGGTTCCCGACGTATTCATTCCCTTGAGAAACGCCTCATTATTCTTGGTCTTCCGCATCTTGTCAACGATCATCTCGGTGGATTCCATATCGTCCATAGGGCTTAATACCTTTCTGAGAACCCACATTTTGTTCAATTCCAGATCGGTGAGAAGAAGATCCTCTTTCCGTGTACTCGATTTTTTAACATTGAAGGCCGGATAGACACGTTTATCAGCCAGTCTGCGGTCCAGAACCAACTCCATATTACCAGTACCTTTGAACTCTTCAAAAATAACTTCATCCATTCGGCTGCCTGTTTCTATCAGGGCTGTGGCAATAATGGTGAGGCTGCCTCCGTTTTCAATATTCCTTGCAGCACCGAAGAAGCGTTTGGGTTTGTGAAGGGCATTTGAGTCCACACCGCCGGAGAGTATTTTTCCGCTGGTAGGGACAGTCTGATTGTAGGCTCTGGCCAGCCGGGTGATTGAATCCAGAAGAATAACGACATCCTTCCTGTGCTCCACCAGCCTTCGGGCTTTCTCCAGAACCATTTCGGCAACCTGTACATGGCGTGTGGCCTGCTCATCAAAGGTTGAAGCAATCACTTCACCCTGGACACTGCGCTGCATATCAGTAACTTCTTCAGGGCGTTCATCGATTAAAAGGACTATAAGGTAGACATCCGGATGGTTCTCAGAAATTGCATTGGCAATTTTCTGCAGAATAACCGTTTTACCTGATTTGGGAGGAGATACAATCAAACCTCTCTGACCCTTGCCGATGGGGCAGAACAGGTTGACGATTCTTGTGGAGGGATCTCCGACCCTTGTTTCCATATCCATTCTTTCGGTGGGATACAGAGGCGTGAGGTTCTCAAAAGCCACTCTGGTCTGAGCAACCGAGGGTTCATCAAAGTTGACGTTCACCACCCGCAGCATGGCGAAAAAGCGTTCACCCTCTTTAGGAGATCGAATCTGCCCGTAAACTGTATCGCCGGTTCTCAGGTTGAACAAACGTATCTGACTGGGAGAAATGTAGATATCATCGGTCCCCGGAAGGTAGGAGTTCTGAGGTGAACGGAGAAATCCGTAACCGTCGGGAAGGATTTCCAGAGATCCATAGGCGTATATTACCCCGCCTTTGTCGATATGAGCTGTGAGAACACGAAAGATCAGTTCCTGTTTTTTCAGCGGAATAAGGTCTTCTTTTTTGAGTCCCAGATCTTCTGCCATCTCCCGCAACTTGGGCATGGTGGTTACCGAAAGATCGTTAATCTGTAATTTGGGGGCGTCGGGATCGTGCTTCGGTCCCTTGATCGGCCTGTTACCGCCTTTTTTCCCCCGGCGGCGCCCCCTGGACTGTTCAGGAGGTGTTTCAGTTTCAGTTTCTGCTTCGGATACATCGGGAGCAGGCTCCTTTGGAGCCTCTTCCGCTTTTTCTGTCCGCGGCAGTTTTCGAATTTTCATTTTTGCCGGTGCAGCTGTTTTTACAAGCTCCTCATCCGGTTCTCCCGCTTCAGAATCGGTGATTCTTCCAGTTGTATCAGGCTCGGCAACTATGACATCCTGAGACTCTTCCAAATTGGGGGCTTTGATAACTATAGCCTTTTTCCGAACTTTTTTAACAACTTTAGCCGTTGCCGATTGTGATTCCTGTAGGTCAAGTTCGCTCTGTTCCGGTGATCCGTCAGACACGAGTTTATCCTTTCTGCTGATAATACCCAATGAATTCTCTCCTCAACAGGAATCTATTCCTGCGGGTACATGGTAAATATGTTCTGATTTTAGAACCTGTACGCGGAACGTACAGGACATTATGCATATGAATACGAAGGATACGCTTAATACCGCTTCCAAGATAATATAGTTACTGCCTGCATCACCTGTCAAGAAGGAGAAACAGTCAGTTTTGCTCAGTTCTGCCTGTCTATCAGCAATAACAGTACTTCCAGGGCCTTATCTTCAGTTTTCTTACGGATAAAAGCCCTGTCGCCGTCGAAATGAAACCTTTCCGTCAAAACATTCCCCGGGGGACTGCACCAGGCAATCCACACAGTGCCAACTGGTTTTTCAGCTGTTCCTCCTCCGGGTCCGGCAATACCGGTTACTGCGACAGTCCAGTCAGCAGCACTTCTTACACGCATTCCCCAGGCCATGGATTTCGCCACTCCCGAAGATACTGCTCCATCTCTCTCAAGTAATTCGGGATTTACATCGAGCAATGTTATTTTTGCTTCATTGGAATAAGAAACGATACCGCCCCAGACTACAGCGGAACTTCCCGGTATATCGGTTAACCGGGCGACTATGCCTCCACCTGTACAGGACTCAGCAGCAGCAAAAGTTTCTCCTCTGCGGGTAAGAATCTCTATTATCCTGAAAGAAGCACTAGTCGACACGCTGAATATTCTTTTTCAGACGATCCAGAGGAACTGAAAAAATATCTATTCCGGAAGGATCAGAGAGCATTTCACAATCTCCCTGAAAACCGGTATTCTCCGCCAT
>JAJSAL010000191.1 GCA_024274705.1 Spirochaetota bacterium | reverse complement strand
CCCGGGATTAAGCATCATTCCCGGATTAAAGGACCGGATTACCTCCTTCATCTCTTCTATACCCTTTTTCCCGTACATTTTTTCCAGGAAAGCGGTTTTCAGTTTACCGATACCGTGTTCAGCGGATACCGTTCCCCCCATGGACACAATTTCATCCGCCCACGTAAGGTACAGGGATTTCCCGGTACTGTATTCTTTCATGGATTTCGGCAATATATTTACATGGATGTGATTATCACCAATGTGTCCGAACATAACCGACTCCAGGTGATGCCGGGCAAGCCCTTCCCTGTACAAGGAGAGGACATCCCGCAGCCGGGAATCCGGAACAGCCATATCGGTTCCCAGCTTGGTCAGGCCCGGTTCCTCCTTCCGCCGTTCGTCAATAAGGAGGTTCACCGCTTCGGGTATTGCATGACGGAACACTTTAAGGCGCTTCAGTTCCTTCTCCGAAGAAGCGATCCAGGTGGCATCTTCGTCACCGCCGCAGCCGGCCATAATGTCCGCCATGGTGAAAACCATCTCCTCGGTGTCCTCTTCGCTCCTGCCGTGAAACTCCACGTACACCGCCGTGTGATACCCTTCCGGAATCTCCTGTACCTCCCCAAAGGCGGGGTTTTCCCTTTTCTGTTTCCTTAAAAGATCAAGTGCGCTGTTATTGAAAAATTCCATCGCCACAGGTTTCCCCTCAGGCACAACCCGTATTGCCTGCACAAAAGAGAGGGCCTTCTCTTCATCGGGAAAGAAGGCCGCAACACCCCAGATGCTCGGCGATGCCCTCACTATTCGTGCGCCGATAGAGGTAACCACTCCCAAGGTCCCCTCGGAGCCGATAACGAGATCGATCAGGTCCATGTCAGGTGCTGCATACAGACCGGCGGAACTTTTCACCCCGGGCATGGTGTAAGACGGTATCCTGCCGGAGTATGTTTTCCCCGATGCGGAAGAGAGGACAAACCCAAGGCCCCGGGCTTTTTCCCTGCCCCTCTTAAGATACAGGATTTCACCGGAGTACAGTACGACAGTTAATTCATCGATGTACTTCCTGGTGGGTCCGAAGAAAAAAGTCTTCGCCCCGGAAGCATTACAGGACACCATCCCCCCCAGGGAAGCCGAAGTCTCTGTAGGATCAGGCGGGAAAAAATAAACGCCCCGGTGTTCCCGGAGTACCTGGAGAGCTTCCCGGGTTTCCCGGTTCCACTCTCCTTCTCCCAGCTCCCCTGATCCGACGGCTTCCTCCAGGTCACAGAGAAGCACCCCGGGCTGTAGCCTGAGGATAAACTCATCCTTTTCCTCGCGATATGCCATACCCAGATATGTTGTCATCCTGCTCAGGTTGAGAATATGCCCCCCCCGGGGTACGGCTCCTCCGGTGATCCCGGTCCGGGCGCCCTGGACCGTGACAGGAAGACCCCGGTCCCGAACCGCCTGAAGATGTTCCAGCACTTCCTGTTCTGTCTGCGGAAAAGAGATCGAATCCGCGCTTCCCACTGAGCGGGATTCATCCCTTAAATACTCGATATAATTCTGCCCCATATCTTTTATACCACTCATAAGGACCTCTATCATATCAGGATGAGATAAAAGGGACAAACACACAGGAACCGGAAGAGTTATTGAATATTTAATCTGATTCCACTAAGGTAACCCTGCTGTGGAAGGAAAGAAAAGATGAATTTAAGCACGTGGATAGAAGGGTCCCTTCCCGATCTTGTCAATGAACTTACCGACAGTATTGAAAACGGGTATCACGTAGAGTCCGGTGATCTCCTGGGGCTTGCAGGCAGGGAAGACATCTATAAGATACTGGACGGTCTCCTTTCGGTAATCTTCCCCGGCAGGTACAGCAAGGAAAGGATCGGGAAAGGTGACACCAAGTTCTATATCGATGATATCCTGCGCCTCATAAGCCACACCTTTTTAAAACTGCTTCGGGAGGTGTTCCATCATCTCTGCACAACAGATGAATGTAACCATTGTGACTGCGATAGCAAAGCTATGGAAGCCCTCACCCATCTTCTGCAGTCCCTTCCGGATATTCGAAAAACACTCATCGAAGACGTGCAGTCCGGACTCGTCGGAGATCCTGCAGCCAGGTCCCTTGATGAAATTGTACTGAGCTACCCCTTTGTGGACGCCATTGCAACTTACCGGATTGCCCATCTCCTCTACCAGAAGAATGTCCCTATCATTCCCCGCCTCATGGCGGAACGGTCCCACTCCAGGACGGGAATAGATATACATCCCGGGGCCCGGATCGGTTCCCGTTTTTTTATCGATCATGGAACCGGCGTAGTCATCGGTGAAACGTCACGCATCGGCACCAATGTAAAGCTCTACCAGGGTGTGACCCTCGGGGCGCTCTCCCCCTTCGACAAGGATGGAAATCCGCGAAAAGGGGAAAAACGGCACCCGGATATCGAGGATGATGTGATCATCTATGCGAATGCGACGATTTTAGGGGGGAAAACGGTAATCGGTAAAGGTTCGGTTATCGGAGGAAACACATGGATAACCCGGTCGGTTCCTCCCGGATCGGTGATAAATAAGAAATAGCTTCCGTATATCAGCAGATAGACCCGTACTTGTCGAAATCGATCCAGTCTGCACCCAGGTTGCTCTCAGGAACCTCCCCTTTTCGGTATGTACCCAGAATCCCCCGGTTTAAAAAGGGAGCAACTTTCCTCCAGGACAGTTCCGTCTCTTGTGCACTCACAAAGAGGGTCCTGTCGCCTTTAAGGGCGTCCAGGAGCAGTCTCTGGTACGCTTTCGGAATCTCCTGTTCAAAGGAATCCCGGTAACAAAACCGCATATTGGTGTGGGTGATCCGGATGTCCCCTCCCGGGATCTTGCTCGAAAGATCCAGGAGGATTCCTTCTGCCGGCTGGATCTTGAAGATAATCGTGTTCCTTTCCAGTTTTCCTCCGGTGTTGAAAAGTAATTTTGGAGGTCTCTTGAACCGGATACCTATTTCCGTTCCCCTCCTCCCGAGACATTTGCCGGTCCTGATAAACACGGGCATACCGGTCCACCGGAAATTATTGATGAACAGTTTCATCTCTGCATAGGTTTCCGTCACCGAATCAGGCGCCACACCCTTCTCCTCCCGGTAGCCCTTATACTGAAACATGGAGCCGTCGGTATACTCCAGTGCCTTGAGAATACTCATCTTCTGGAACCGGATGTCCTCTGAGTCCAGGCTGACCGGGGGTTCCATGGTCATAAGACAGAGGAGCTGGGTAAGGTGATTCTGGACCATGTCCCGGACGATACCGGCAGAGTCGAAATACGCTCCCCGGTCCCCGACTCCGATCTTTTCAAAGGCGTTTATCTGGATACAGTCGATATAGTGGCTGTTCCATACAGGCTCGAACAGGGTATTGGCAAACCTGAACACCAGGATATTCTGTACGGCTTCCTTGGCAAGGTAATGATCGATCCTGAATATCCGTTCTTCTGAAAAATAGTGGTTCAGGGAGAGATTGAGTCCCCGTGCGGAATCGAAGTCATAACCGAAAGGCTTTTCCACGATGATCGCGGTTTCTTCTCCGAACCCTTCTTTGAAAAGTTCTTCCGCCGTCCTGCTGTACGCGGCAGGGGGGAGTGCAAAAAACACGATAATACGATCAAAGGATCCTTTACCATCTACGAACCTGTTAAGCCCGGAAAGACCCTGGTGATAGTATAACAGCCGGGCGAACTCCCCAGGTACGTCAAATTTCCGCCTGAATGCTTCGTCGGTAAAATCGGTACGTCCGGACCCGACGATGATACAGGATTCATCTATTTTCCGTTCCTGGAACAGTTTACACAAGGCTGGAATAAGTTTCCGGTTCGCCAGGTCTCCCGAGGCACCTAATATGACAATTGCCGATTTCTGTACGCCTTTCACGTTACCATTCTCCTGGATGTAATATACTCAATTTTCCCGCCGAATACCCGGCCGGGTCATGGAAAAATCATACTTCACGGGATCCTCCGGGCAGATCATTCTAAGGGCACCGGTAATTTCCAGGGCTGTCTTCAGGTCTGCCTGGCTGCGCCGGGTGAATCCCAGACGACGGCCGGCGGCAAGCATGTGGGTATCTACAGGTACTACCAGGGCTGCCGGGGAAAACGCAGTCCACCCCCCGGGGTCGATATCATCAGACCGGACCATCCACCTTAAGAAGAGCATATGCCGCTTACAGGCGCTCCCCTTTTCGGGAGAACAGAGAAGCATACCCTGCCGCCCCCCGGCCATGGAAGAGAGGTATTCGATAAAACGGCCTAAAGCCGGTAAAAGGGTTCCCTCCCCCTGCTGCACAAAGGAGGAAAAGCAGCACCCGATGGATCCGTAATCGAGTATGCACCCCTTCAATGCCCCGAGAAAAGCCGCCAGGTGTTCATTACCAAAGAAGCGGTACTGAAATCCCTTAAAGAGGGTCCTTATATCCCGTTCAGACAGGGAAACCAGGGCTTCCCGCGGCGGACCCAGTGTATCCAGAATATGTTCCACCGTTCTCAGGATGCAGTCTACCCTGCCCAGGGCGAAACACGAAGCGATCATCCCCACGATTTCCCGGTCCTTAAGGGATGGATAACGGTGGAGGAACTCCAGAGGGTCCGGGTGAATGAATTCCGGCCGGTGATACTTCCGGTAGAGCGTTCCCAAAACCTGTTCTGCTTCATGTACTCCGGCGGGAGCTGCTGTTCCTTCCATATTCGGCTATGACTATACCGGAAGCGGCGGGGTTGTGTCACCTCAGCAACAGGCGGTTCATTGACTTAAGGAGACGCAGGGAGGTATGATGCGCTCTATGAGTACATACACCTTCAGAGAGATCGAACAGAAATGGCAGATCTACTGGGAAAAGAATAAAACCTTCAGGGTTACCGAAGACCCGGACATACCGAAAGAAAAACGGCGGTACATCCTGGATATGTTTCCCTACCCTTCTTCCACAGGGCTTCACGTTGGCCATCCCGAAGGGTATACCGCCACAGACATCTACTGCCGTTACCTGAGAATGAACGGCTACGCCGTGCTCCATCCCATGGGATTCGACGCCTTCGGGCTCCCTGCTGAAAACTACGCGATAAAAACCGGGACCCATCCCCGCGTTGCCACGGACGACAACATCGCACGGTTCCGGAAACAGATAAAAGCGCTGGGATTCTCCTACGACTGGGAGAGGGAAATCTCCACCCATGAACCGGACTATTTCAAATGGACCCAGTGGATTTTCTTAAAATTGTTCGAACGGGACCTCGCCTACGAAGATACCATTCCCATCAACTGGTGCCCCTCGTGCAAAACCGGCCTTGCCAACGAGGAAGTGAAGGAAGGGCGGTGCGACCGCTGCAACTCCCGGGTATCCAGAAAAGATATCCGCCAGTGGATCCTCCGGATTACCAAGTACGCAGACAATCTGCTCCAGGGGCTGGAGGATCTTACATGGTCCGATGCCATTAAGTCGATGCAGCGCAACTGGATCGGCCGCAGCGAAGGCGCGAACGTGATCTTTCAGCTGGACAACAGTGAGCAGGCAATAGAAGTGTACACCACAAGACCGGACACACTCTTCGGCGCAACCTATATGGTTCTTGCACCGGAACATCCCCTGGTCGAGAGCATCACGGAAGCCGGGCAGCGGCAGGCTGTTTCGGAATACCGGGAAAAGGCAAGGCTTAAATCCGACCTGGAACGGACCGACCTTGCCAAGGACAAAACAGGAGTGTTCACCGGAGCCTACGCGGTAAACCCGGTAAACGATAAACGGATACCCGTATGGATTTCCGATTACATCCTTATCTCCTACGGTACCGGTGCTATTATGGCGGTCCCTGCCCATGATCAGCGGGATTTCGAATTCGCGAAACAATTCGATCTCCCTGTGGTACAGGTGGTTTCCAGGACCGGGGAACCGGAAACCGGGGAACTTACCGAAGCCGATCCTTCCGACGGGTACGCCATGAACTCCGGCGAGTTCAACGGACTTTCCACTGAGGACGTAAAAAAGGCAATCATCCGTTGGCTGGAGCAGAAGGGGAAGGGGGGGAAAGCTGTCAATTACAAGCTCCGGGACTGGGTCTTCGCCCGCCAGCGCTACTGGGGAGAACCGATTCCCCTTATCCACTGTGAATCCTGCGGCATCGTCCCGGTTCCTTACGAAGACCTGCCTGTAACCCTTCCTGAAGTGGAGAGCTACGCCCCCACCGGAACAGGGGAATCACCCCTTGCGGGAATAGAAGAGTGGGTAACTACAAAGTGTCCCGGATGCGGCGGGAAAGGCAGACGGGAGACCAACACCATGCCCCAGTGGGCGGGATCGTGCTGGTATTTTCTCCGCTACCTCGACCCTAAGAACACCGAAGCTTTCGCCGGAAGGGACAAGATCGACTACTGGATGCCGGTAGATCTCTACGTCGGCGGAGCGGAACACGCAGTTCTGCACCTCCTCTACTCCCGTTTCTGGCACAAGGTTCTTTTCGACTGCGGCCTGGTCAATACCAGCGAGCCCTTCCGGAGGCTCATCAACCAGGGAATGATCCTCGGCGAGGGGGGAGTCAAGATGTCCAAATCCCTGGGTAATGTGATCAATCCCGACGACATCATCGCTGAGTTCGGCGCAGACTCGATGCGGATGTACGAAATGTTCATAGGCCCCCTGGAAGTGTCAAAACCATGGTCCACCTCGGGGATTTCCGGAGTCTATCGATTCCTGGACAGGATCTGGCGGCTCTTCGAAAAAGAGATAACCCGGGAGACGCCTCCGGAGATTCTTAACCGGACCCTGCATAAAACCATAAAGAAGGTAACCGAAGATACGGGTTCCCTGGCATTCAATACGGCAATCGCCCAGATGATGATCTGCGTAAACGAAATGTTCAAGGCGGAAAAGCTCTACCGGGAAATTATCGAACCCTTCGTCCTTATCCTGGCTCCCTACGCGCCACATATCGCGGAAGAACTCTGGGAAATCCTGGGCAATGCCCCGTCTGTATCCGAAAAACCGTGGCCGGTGTGGGAAGAAGCACTGGTGCACGACGCAGAGGTCACCATCGTGGTTCAGGTAAACGGAAAGGTCAGGAGCAGAATAGAGCTCCCTGCAGGTACAGAACCGGAAACCATGAAAACCAAGGCATTAGGTGCTCCCCGGATTCAGTATTATATAGAAGGAAAGGATATCGTGAAAATGATCACTGTTCCGGACAAACTGGTAAATATCGTTGTCCGCTGAATCCGTGTACCGGGAAAGGCAGGGAAAAGTCCGGGATTACCTTACCAGGGAACACCTGGACTGCGCCGTTATCCAGGACACCGAAGGACGGCGTAATTCATCTCTTTTCTATTTGTCCGGCATGCCTTTAGATGCCCTGCTGTTCGTTCTGAAGGCAGATAAATCCATACTCGTTCCCTGGGATGTCATTCTTGCCAACCGCCTGGCGGATGTAACCGGTATCCTCCCTTACAACGATTTCGACCGGCAGAGCGTAAAGGCTATTCAGTCCGTACTGGAGATGGAGGGTCTCGCGTCAGGAACCATCGAACTCCCCTCCGCCCTGCCTCACCCGTTATTCCGGCAGCTTACAGCGGCATTACCCGGGGCATCACTTATCTGCAGAGAAGAGGGAATAGATGACGAATTACTCCTTCTCCGTTCGCTAAAAGACGAAACGGAACAGGAAATCTACAGGGAAGCATCGGAGATCACCAACACCCTGTTAGATGACCTTGAAACCGGCCTTATGGAACGGACTATCCTCACAGAAACGGAGATCGCCCTGTTTATCGAAAAACGGGCCAGGGGGATGGGATGTGAAGGCACCGGTTTCGAAACCATTGCAGCCGGACCGGGGCGGAGTTTCGGTATTCACGCTTATCCCGCGTATACCGGTGCTTCCATATCCGTTCCCGGGTTTACCATCGTCGACTTTGGGGTAAAACTGAAAGGGTACACCACCGATGTTACCCTCACCGTTGCAGCAGGACCTCTCTCGGACAATCAGAAAAAAATGTGTTCCGCGGTAGAGGACGCGTATACCCTGGCGTCAGGCCTCCTCTCACCGGGAAAGGCGGTTACCGACATTGCAGAAGCAGTGGATGGACTGTTTGAAGAACGCGGGTTCTTCATGCCTCACTCCTTAGGACATGGTATCGGACTCGATGCTCATGAAACTCCTATCCTGAAAAGCGGGGTAACCAGGGACAACATACTCAAAGAGGGAATGATCGTAACCCTCGAACCGGGCCTCTACGATGAACATGGCGGGGGAGTACGGCTTGAAAACGATTTCCTCATAACCCGGGAGGGCGCAGAACCCCTTACCACCTCCCGGATTCTATACGTTCCCTTAAAGGGTAGAACACAATCCACTCTTCTTCCGTGATATACACCGTTGTGGTTTCCTTTTCCACGCTGTTTAGAAAGTGATGATATCCCCGGCCCAGTCCCTCGAGGGTTTTTCTCTGCCCCGGGGTGCTCACAAACCCCGGAAGAAGCAGGTTGCTCCGAAAATACACTCCTTTATCGAAATCCACATCCACCGCGTATTCCTTAAGCTGCACGATATAGTCGGCCCGGAATGTACCAAAACGGAGCACCGTAACCAGCCTCTCTTTATCGATGGACCAGGGATTACCCCGGCACTTGTTTTGTATTTCACTGCAGAGCCTGGGGGCGTTGAAGTGTTCCAGGGGGATTCCCTGATCAAGGAGGGTCATAAACAAATCGGCCTGAAACCCGCGTTCCCAGGAAAGCCGGAGCTCCTGTTTCCCGTTGAGATCGAGAGGGAAAACCGCTCCGCAGGGAAGGAGATATCCCTCTTCCCATCCAAGTACCGGGTAGGCCAGCACAGGCGTGTTCATCATCTTAGGAAGTGATACGGCCAATGTCTTCGCACCAGGCTCCAGTTCCACTGTTTCCACACTGCCATCCCGGCCTGGGTACCGGACAACAAAAGAAAGCTGCCCTCCCCGGGAAAGCCGGGGGTCCGGAAGATCCGGCAGGATAAGCCGGAGGTTAGTCTCTCTTCCGTAGGAACAGGCAAGGAGGAGAAAAAATGAGCCCCACAATACCGGGTATACTCTATTCACATGAAAGAAAACAGATGAATCACTCCCGGTGCTTCAACTGGTCGGTATAAATTTCGCGAATTTCACTCAAAACAGCCTTGTATTCCGCTGTTCTGTAATCCGGGTAGGTCCAGCTTAAGTCCCGGAACTCCTTCTTCTCATAGATCAGGGTCACTTCTGCGTAGATCCCTTTCTGAAGGGGAATCCTGTGGGAATGATCCTTTGTCGTGGCAAGGAGGAGTCTGCTCTGATCCAGAAGTCCGGGATCGAGGTTGACCACTCTTCTGTTGTCCCTGCTGAAAATCAATTCGATATCATTTGTCCTGATCTTGATATCCGCGAGCGCTTCAGGATCTACAAGCCGGAGAAACGAAAGGAACATTTTTTTGAGACCCGGACCCATTTCCGGCTCGTAATACCGGGTAAATGAGAAGTCTGCAGGGAAGCTCCGGTAATCGATAACACCGAAGGAACTTTCCAGTTGCTTCAGGATTGGAAACAGATCATATCCCCCTTTATATATGATTCCCATAATGAGCTTTTTTTTCTGAAATTTCTCTATTTTACCCACGAAAAACCCTTCAGATCAATTGCGACAAACGTGATAATCTTCTACTCTTAACTATATGGAAGCACAGGGAGATTTTCAACTTGCTTTGGAAGAAGCGGTTGTAAAAAAAAAGCAGTATCTGGAAAACAGAAACTTAGCGGAGCTCAGGGAAAGTTTCACTGCCATGAACAACGCCTTCAAAAGTTTGTACAATGTACTGCTCAGAAAATCCCTGCTGCAGGAAGACCCCTATAAGTACGATCAGAAACTCTCGGAGATTATCATACCGTCCGAAAAACCCTTTGCCGAATCAGAAAAAGCCGCTCAGATTAGTTTACGCCTTTCCGAATACGACAACCAGCTCGAATTCCTCCAGAACTACTACCAGTTTACCGTGGATTTCCTCAATCTGAAACGCATAAAGCTGCTGGTCGGGCTGGTTAACTACATAAAATGGAATAATCTTTCCGAATCCTCTACCCATATGATCACACGTTCCCTCGCAGACCTGGTTGGTAAAGTAAAGCAGGGCACCGATTCCCTTTCCATCGGCATCATCGGTGACGCAGTAAACCAGCTCAGCAAAGGGTCAGCTAAAATCCTCTCTACCCTGAAAGTGCTGGCGGCATTTCACCGGGAAGTGTACAAACTGGATATGCGTCTTCTGGTGTTTTCCAAGCTGAACCTGGCAGAGGGAGAGGTAACATCGAACCCGGACGGAGTTATCGCAAAGGTAAAGCGGGTGTTTGCTGCAGAGATGAGTGAGCAGCCCTTCTACCCGGAGCTGGTACGGGAAATCCTCAATGAAGATTTTGGGCCTCAGAAAGAGTACCTCCGGCAGGAACTGATTAAAAAGCTGGAGGTCAAGGAAGCACAGCCAAAAAAACAGTCCAGGAGTATTTCTTATAATTCGGTACTCCTGGAAGCTATACGCACGATTGCAGCCTCCGGTCTCTATCTGGAAGACATTCGCCGAAAACTCGTAGAGAGCAATATGATACTCCTGAACAGGAGCATGTCCTTCGGAGAAAAATTCCAGAAGTGGATGAACAAGATACTAGGACGGGACAAAGAGGAACAGATGTACCCGGTTGAAATATTCGATACCGCCACGTCCACGACAAAACTGGAGAAGATCGATTTCAACGAATTTACCGAAACTCTCTCCAAGCGGTCGAAAATACTCATTAACCTGACCAACAAGATGAGCACCATATACAAGCGTCTTGAATCTTCTTCGGAAGAAAAGATATTCGAGTTTCTCACTTTCAATATCGAGGAATTACAGCTGTTGTTGAGAAAACTCCCCGCACTGGACACCTACCTGAAAAGCGAAATCCCGAAAGAGCTGCGGGTCAAGTCCAGGGGTATCAAGCTGGAACTCAATGCGATCAAGAACACGGTGGTAAAGGCAAACCAGAAAAAGCACGAGTATGTTTCCAAGAAAGAGGAAATCGAGCAGCTGAAAAAACTGGGCATCAAAGTCGATGCAGATTAAGCCTGGTACACCCCGAGAATTCTGAAATCATCCGCAGCCTGTTTCATCGCATCCAGGGCGCTGTCGAAACGCTTCCTGTCGGGTTTTATCTGTAAGTCTGCGTAGAACATGTATTCCCAGGGCTTCCCCGGTATCGGCCGGGATTCCAGCTTGTGCATGTTAAGCTCCCGGTCTGCTAAAACTTTAAGAAACCGGAAGAGTGATCCCGGTTTATCCGGCGTGGAAAACACGATGGAAGCCTTGTTCGGAGTCCGGACGCGGGCGTATTCCTCTCTGGCGATGATGACGAACCTGGTGTAGTTCCTGGGATTGGTTTCAATCCCCTCCTTGAGGATGTCCATTCTGTACACTTTTGCAGCCTCCGCACTGGCAATTGCTGCATATGCTTTTTGTTTCTCCCTGGCGATAAACGCTACTGAACCGGCGGTATCGTAAAACGGGACCTTCTGCCAATCCGGAAAGGTATCCAGGAATTTCGAACACTGGGCCAGCCCCTGGGGATGGGAGTACACCTGCCGGACATCCTCGATCCGTGCCCCGGGAACACCGATGAGGTTGTGTTCGATCCGGATCTTGTGCTCTCCCACCAGACTCACATCAGGATACTGAAGGAGGAGATCGTAATTTTCATGGATCGAACCTGAAAGAGAGTTCTCGATAGGGAGGATACCGTACCTGGCGCGGCCGCTTAAAACCGTGTCGAATACGTCCCGGAAGGCGGAACAAGGGAGGGAACTCACCACTGCGTTTTCAAAATGCCTGAAGAGGGCCATTTCACTGAAAGCCCCGGGTTCCCCCTGGAAAGCCACGAGATCCTCGGCACCCTGGCGGATCCTTATTTCCTTCTTCCCCGGGACGGGAGTTTCCGGAAGGCGTGCGACTTCTTTTCCCAGTACCGGGGCAAGGGCTTCTATATCCCTCATCAGCTTTTCGAACTGGGAGGGGAAGAGGGATTGGGGTCCGTCGGAGAGGGCTTTACCCGGATCGGGGTGTACTTCCACCAGTAATCCGTCCGCCCCTGCAGCAACAGCAGCCAGGGCCATGGGAGCAACCTTTTCCCGGATTCCCGTAGCGTGGGAAGGGTCCACAATCACAGGTAAATGACTGAGTTTCTTGACGATAGGAATGGCAGAGAGGTCCAGGGTGTTCCTGGTATAAGGTTCGAAGGTCCGGATTCCCCGTTCACACAGAATGACGTATTCCGTGCCGGAAGATAAAAGATACTCGGCAGCCATAAGCCACTCTTCGATGGTGGCGGACATCCCCCGTTTCAGGATAACCGGTTTCTCCAGGGCCCCAACCCTTTTGAGAAGCTCGAAATTCTGCATGTTCCGGGCGCCGATCTGGAACACATCCACACACTCTTTCATGGGATCTATGTGCTCGGTAGCAACGATTTCAGAGGCTACAGGAAGACCCGTCGCCTCTCCTGCCATTTTCAGGTAGGTAAGCCCCTCTTCTCCAAGACCCTGAAAACTGTACGGTGAAGTCCGGGGCTTGTAGGCGCCTCCCCGAAGCATCACCCCCCCGGATTCCCTGACAAGACGGGCGGATTCCAGGATCTGTTCCCTGGATTCGACCGCACAGGGTCCGGCTATTACCGAGATGCGCAGGCCCCCTATCTTTGCAGGACCTACCGGTACAATGGTATCTTCCTTTTTCAATTCCCTGGAGGCCAGCTTGTAGGGCTTGCTTATAGGGATAACCCGGTCCACTCCGGGCATCATCTGCACTTCCCGGATATCTATCGGGCGAATACCTACGGCGCCCAGGATCGTCTCTTCTTCCCCGACGATTTCCCGGAGTTTAAACCCTTTTTCTTCGAGAAACGCCCGAAGGTTTTCCTTTTCGTTCTTTTTTATGGTGTGAGAGAGAACGATAACCATCTGTGTACGCTATGCGCTTTATTCGTACATGTCAACCGGCCTATTTCATATTGAGATTGAATACACCATCCCAGGAAGCCGCCGGCGGCTTGCGGATGTACTCTTTACACCGTTTCATAAATGTGACACTCGGTCCGTCATCGGGTATGATGTCCAGGGCTTTTTCGAAGCCTTTCAATGCTTCCTGCCACTCCTTCTTATCGAAGAGGGCCAGGGCTTTTCGGAATTCCTCAACACCTTCCATGGTCCTGTCATCGATACCCTCTTTTGTATCTACCAGCTCATACAGCCGGACCGGTTTCTGGATACCCACCACCCTTACCCGGTCCAGTTCCCGGGTAACGAAATCCTTTCCCCCCTGAAAATAGGTGGTTTCACTCATCAGCACCCAGGTGCCGTACTGTTTGTTTACCCCTTCCAGGCGGGCTGCCAGGTTTACCGCGTTCCCCATGATGGTGTAATCCATCTTCTGGGCTGTACCCATGTTCCCGACTACCATCTCCCCGGTATTGATACCGATCCTGGTAAGGAGGGGATTCGGGGTGAGTTTTTCTTCCAGAAGCTTCTTATTGAGCACCGCTTCCGCTTTTTTCATCCGTATTGCAGCATCACAGGCCCGGTGGGCATGATCCGGAAACTCTACAGGAGCACCAAAAAACGAAATTATCGCATCTCCTTCGTATTTATCGATGGTTGCCCCTAAATCCATCAAACTATCGCTCATTTCAGTGAGATACAGGTTCAACAGGTGCACCAGGTCACTCGGGTCGAGAACTTCCGATATGGAGGAGAATCCCTTGATATCTGTGAATATGGCAGTCAGATTTTTCTTGTCTCCTCCTAATGAAAGTTTTTCAGGATCGTTTAACAGTTCATTGATGACATCTCCCGAGAGATAGTGGCCGAAAGCGCTCCGGATAAAGGTTTTTTCCCGGGCCGTCTGGAGAAATTTCACCACTGTGAGAACGAGAAATGTAACTCCCACGGAGAGTAACGGGTTCAGGATGTGAAGATACGTACCGGTAAGGAGAAAATAACCTACACCCCCGCCAAGGATGACAATGATAAAAGCTGCACCGATAATGAGGGAGGCACCCGGGTTAAGACCCCGGATGATGAAATACACGACAAAAGCAGCGATAAAAGCGATGATCGCCGAATACCACCAGGGAAGGTCATCCAGGAACATGCCGGCTAATACCGTATTGATTACCGATGCATGGGTGCCCACGTTGTCGTAACTCGAATCGAAGGGATTGACTCCCCGGTCCGTGGTGGACGTTCCTGTCCAGCCGATGATACAGAACGAACCCGGCAGATTTGCCGCAAGTGTTTCCCGGGTCTGCATAAGGCTTTCATATATTTCCAGGGTATTATCGAAATAATCCACAACATCCCGGCGAACCTCCATATACGTTTCCCTGTACTCTTCCGGCAGTTCTTCGGAGCTTAAGAGGCCGTCCACCTCCGCCAGGATAGTATCCTTTGCATCTCCCTTAAGGAAACCACCCAGTTCATCGAAAAAATATGCTCTGCCCTGGCGGTACCCGTCTACCTGGTCGGGACTGTCTCCCTCGAGAATATCCTGGCGGATGTTCTCTGCATGCCGGTATCCGTCCAGGAGGTTGCCGTCACCCTGATAATAGGAAAGATACCCGGCATCCTCCATAGTTGAAAGGTTTTCTATAATCCTGTCTTCCTGACGTTTGTGGAGTACCAGGTACCAGTAAGAGAGGTGACGGAAACTCTCTTCGAATTCTTTTTTCGGCCAGTTTATCAAAAACCGTCCTTCCTGGTTCAGGGGGATCGTTATATCCCGTCTCCCTTCATCCGGGTGAATTGCATTTCGCAGAACAATCGAATTCTCTTCTACAATCACATCCGGATTCCCCAGCCAGTCCAGGAGCGGTGCGAACGCAAGCTGCCCGAAATACCTGTCCTTATACCTTGTGAACAGGTTGACCCTGCGGCGTACACCGTCACTGTCGATGATGATGTTCGGGAAGCCCGCACCCCCGGCCCTGGAAATGATCGGAAGAACAGCCGGTCGAACATCTTCAGCCGACTCGGGCAGAGTACCGTTTACTGTCATGTTATCGATAGTCAGGTTTTCATAGGCGAATTCTTCTACCTCTTCTGTGACATCAGGATCTTCTTCGGGAAGCATGTTAACGGTAAAAAAAGCATTTTCAAAGAAATGAGCGGCTCTGCCAAGATACTCATCATTATCCCGGGCGACCTCGTTCACCTTTTCTATAAGGATCTGACGGGACTGGTCGGTCAGGCCGATAAGGTCCTGTACAAAATCCTGTGCATCCTGAACGGAAATCGCTCCAGAAGCGAGGGCGCCGAAAAGGGCCCCGATGTTATCATTTATATTGGCAAACTCATCGGCGAATACTTCTGGTATCTCTTTTTCCAGGAGTTCACTGTTTACACCTAAGGGGCTTCTCTCGGTATACTCGATGTCGAATACGGAGTACGCCGCATCAAATTCCTTCATCAGTATAAGTCCGTCACCCATTACATATCTGCCCCAAGGCCAGGTGCCGACCTTGGCGATGGCCAGGTCATCCACATCGAGGAGCAGTATCGATTCGTTCTCCGGAATTTCCGGCTTAACATGGAGATACATATCATAAATCCGGCTTTCCGCAGTATCGTAAGAACCAGTGAAGTTCAACCCGAAGAAGAGAGCAACAACGAAAACAGGCACCAGGATATCCAGTCTCGATTTCTTTTTAATTGTATTATCCTTTTTTTATTTGATTGAAATACAATATCAGAGTATAATGGCTAACAGACAACATTAAAAGGAAAAAGTATGAAGAAAATGATCATTCCCCTTGCATTCTTCCTGTTCCTGGTTCCGGCAGTTCAGAGTT
>JAJSAL010000190.1 GCA_024274705.1 Spirochaetota bacterium | reverse complement strand
ATAAGAGAAAGGAGACCGGTGTAATGACGAAAACGAACATTCAAGACGTTCTGGATGAGATGGTGCTGCGGATTGTGGAGCGTTTTCATCCTGACAGGATCCTTCTGTTTGGATCCCATGCCCGCGGGGATGCGGAACTTGATAGCGACGTGGATCTTCTGGTGGTCATGCCGGTCAGTGGTTCCCGAAGAAAAGCCGCTGTTGATATTAGAGTGGCTCTCCGGGACGTACCCATTTCAAAAGACATTGTGGTTACTACGCCTGAAGCCTTTGAATGGCGCAAGGAAGTCACGGGCACTATCGAGTACCCCGCCACACATGAAGGGAGGGTGTTATATGCCTCCTCGTGAGCGCATTGTACGCGTCATCAAGGAATGGGTTGCCAAGGCCGAGAGCGACTATCGGGCCGCAACCTATCTGTTTGCAATGAAAAACGCAACAACGTATGATGCCGTCTGTTTCCACGCTCAACAGTGCGTGGAGAAGTATCTGAAATCCATCCTGGTTGACCATTCTTTGCCCGTTCCCAAAACTCACGACATCGGAAAACTCTTTGGATTGTTGCCGGATCCCCTGACGGTCAGATTGACGCCGGAACAAATGCAATGGTTAACCGCGTTCGCGACGGATTCCCGTTATCCAGGGGATTGGGACCCAATCGATACGCAGGAAGCGGCTGAGGCGGTGAACATGGCCGGGGGAGTTCGGGAAGCTGTCAGAAGCGTATTGCCGAAAGACGCTTTACAGGAAGGAGAATAGCGTCTATGGAAGCCTGGTTCAAGATCGCTACGCCGCGCCAATGGAGGTGCCGGAATTCCGCAGCGTGGTGCTGGGGCAGGCTCGCGCAGAGCTTCGAAACGGACCTCAGGCAGATATTTGAAGACCCCGGCTTGACAGACAGGATTCGGGTGGAGGTTTACAATTCGCAGGTAAAGGCGTAAGATGAACATGAGGTGAGATGAAGATGAACGAGTCTGACAATAAACGGAGTTCTGAAAGGGTAGACGTATCATTCATCACGTTTGTACGGAAATCCAAGCCTGACGGCGTTCACAATCTGATGCAGTTCCGTACGAAGGATCTCTCGGAAGGTGGACTATTTATCACTTCCAACGATCTATCCCTCTTCGATCTCGGTGAAGAGTGCGAAATCCTGATCGATAATGAACGGCAGAGCTATTTAGAGACAAACGCAAAGGTTGTGCGGGGGGCCAGGGTTTTTACAGGTGAAGGGGATCAGGTCATCAGCGGGTATGGCCTCATGTTCTATGAACCTGATGAAAATTTCATCTCCATGATGCGGCAGCAGGTTCTGGTGAAAGGGCAGGAGAATCCGAAGTAAACCCCGTATTATCAGTACTTGAACGTACTGTCCCCGATAAACTCACGTAGAATCGAATCCGGGGGGACCTGTTTTTCCGTAACGTGGATGAAATTATGCAGGAAAGTGAGCAGACGTTTCGCCTCCCCAAATAGTTCGTGGTGGGGTTTTACGCTTTTCAAAAGGGGCTCTGCGTACAGCTTGAGTACGGCAAGTTCATAATCCAGGGCGGAATTAAAGGCTGAATCGGCGTTGTTCTGAAAGGGGAAGATATTCTGATTCTCCCCTCTCCGGACGGAAGGCCATCGCTGCAGTGTCTCCAGGGCCGAATAGCCGCGGAACTTTCTGTCCCTTACCATACGGCGGAGAAGGCGGTTGTCAGTAGTGGAAATCCGGTTATGGTCGTCCAGGTTGAGCTGGGTCAGTGCGGAAACATATATCCTGTATTTCTTGTCCTTATCGATTAATGGAGTCAGTTCTTCGTTCAGGCCGTGGATCCCTTCAATAACCAGGATGCTCCGGTCATCCATCCGTAATACATGACCGGCTGGTTTCCTGTTACCGGTCTTGAAATCAAAATTCGGAATTTCCACCTCTTTTCTGTCGAAAAGATCGATCAGGTTCCGGTTCAGGAGTGTAACGTCTATCGCCTTGATGGTTTCGAAATCGAGGTTGCCGTCTCCATCCACCGGGGTGAGATCTCTGGGGACAAAATAATCATCTAAGGCGATGATCACCGGGTTGAATCCCAACACCTGCAGCTGTACCGATAATTTTTTTGTAAAGGTTGTTTTTCCTGAGGAGGAAGGTCCGGCGATGAGGATGACTTTTACATCCCCTTTGCGTTCGTGTATTTTGTCTGCGATCTCCGCGATTTTCTTGTTATGCAGGGCTTCCGCCACCAGGATAAACTGGCTTAAGTCTCCGGAATCGATCAGTTCATTCAGTTTTCCTACGCTGTTTACACCAAGGATTTTCCCCCAGGCTTTGTATTCCTGGTAGATCGAGAACAGTACAGGACTGTCTTCGAACCGGACGAGCGTGTCCGGGGACGAAGAAGGAGGATACTGAAGGAGAAATCCATTCGTATAGGGAAGAATGTGGAATGCTGTGAGCATGCCCGTAGAGGGTGCAAGAGGGCCATAAGAGAGATCCATGAAATCATCACATTCATATACAGGGATTTTATTTTCGTTTCGTTGTCCCACAAGGATGAGGGTGTCGTTCTGACTTCTCTTCTTAAAATAGTCCAGAGCCTCAGCGTACGAAATGACCCGCCGCTGGATAGGCAGATCAAGTTGAATGAGTTCCTCCATCCTGTTTTCAAGGCGGCGCAATGATTCGGCTTCGATCTGGTCATAGTCATTGAAATAGTAGTAGTAACTGTCACCCAGGGAATGACCGATGATCAGTTCCCTTTCGGGAAGGATGTCCCGGGAAGCCATGGATAACAGGAAGCAGAGTGACCTCCGGTAGATCCTTAAGCCCTCCCTGCTTCCGGTGAGAACCGGCGATACCTTTGCGTTGATTTCAACTTTGAATGAAAGGCTTGCCGGTTCATTGTTCACCAGAGATCCGATGATTCTCCCTTTCTGATCTGCGAATTCCGGATCTGAAAAAATCTCTCCGGTTCGGGTTCCGTAAGGAACAACGATTTTCTTTCCCGAGGGCAGGGATATGGTTATCTCTCTCATGTTACTTGTTCAGGTTCTTTTGTAGGACTTTGATTTCGTTGTTCATCAGCGGTCTTAAGATGTGGATACCCCCTTCTCCTTCCCGGGTATTCAGTACAGGCTGTTCCTTATAGGGCAGACCCTCTTCGCTCATAAGCAGTTTCACCACCGGGTATCTCGGGTTTTTCGGGTTTGTCTCGATGACGATACCCCGGGTCCCGTTGGAAAGAATCACGAAGGTGCCGATAGGATATATCGAAAGAGTGTATACCAGTACACGAATGATCTGTTCATCGTACTGTTTGCCGCTGTTCTTGAGCAGGTCCATGATTCCCGCATGTCCGTCCATGGCGTCCCTGTAAGGTCGGTTCGAGACAGTTGCTACATAGGAAGATGCTATAGCTATCAATTTCGCATAGAATGAGATTTTATCTCCCGTCAGACCCCGGGGGTATCCGGAACCGTTTTCTTTTTCCTGGTGTTCCAGTACTGCCCGGGAAACCGACATGGGAAACTCGGCAGCTTTGAGTATTCTGAATCCCAGAACAGTATGGGTGATAATCGCTTTTCGTTCTTCCGGGGTTAAAGCATCTTTTTTCATGTAGATTTCCGGTGGAATCCGAATCATTCCGATATCGTGAAGGAGGCCGGTCATACCGATTTCTATCTGTTTGAACACAGGGAGTTTTAGTACGTCCGAAAGGACCAGGGAAACAATGGTCGTTTTTATCGATTGGGTGACGATCTGGTCGTATTCGTCGGTTACCAGGTCATTGATTCGCAGTATATATTTTCTGTTTTCTTTGACAAAGATGATCATCTCTTTCACCTTGTCAGAAATGGTGTTCATGCTGAATACGTTATTCTCTAAATACATGCTGAAAACGCCTTTGAGAAAATCACAGTAGCTTAAAAAGAAATCCAGGGATGCTTTCCGTTTTTCCTGGTCTTTAATATTGCTGTCCAGTACGGCAGTGCCCGGGGGAGATGACGAACCCTCTCCTGATACTCCGCCCCCATTCGGTTCAGGAGGACTGTCAATGGGAGACCCGTCGGTGAGAACGCTGGTATACCCCCATTCGGACAGTCTCTGTTTAAGCTCATCCGTTACAGGGACATCGGAGGTGAGAAGGATATATGAATCATCGAGAAATACCGGCATATCGATGTAGGAGTTAGTCGGGAGGTTGTGAATCGTAATACTTTTCATCTTTTAACGTTGACCCCTTAGTGCAATTCTTTTAGAATTCACTTATAATCGGATACCAGAAGTTTCTAGCTTCCTTTATATTATAGGAGAAAAACACGTGAAATTTAAGACTATTTTCATCCTATTTAACGCTGTTATCATTTTTTCTTTTCTCATCATCTATTTTATGCCCCTAATGATGCTCGGATGGGAGTATGCGACGGTTTTCTGGTCGAAAAACTGGTTTCTACCCCTTTTATTTGCAGGAGTCCTGGCACTTTTAAATACCTATTTTATATCAAATTGGAAACTCTTCAGCCTGCTGTAGCGGGAAGAGTGGAATGATCTTATCGTCATGCTGGAAGAGGCTGTTTTCGAAAAAAAGAAATTTAAAAACCAGTACATAAGAATACTTATCAATGCTTACCTGGTTAAATCTGATATCGAAGGTATAAGGAAGCTGGAGCAGCACCTGAGGGAACACAGTCCGAAGAAACTTACATCCCACGCGGTACCGTTGGGCATTCCTTACCTCCTGAAGAACGACCCTGAGGAAATGGAAATGTATTTCGGCGGTCTCCGTAAGAGTGTCAAAGGTCCGGATAAATACTGGATGGACTGGAATTATGCCTTTACCCTCCTGATGAAACAGGAGAAGGAGGATGCAAAGGTCCTGCTCCAGGAAATCCATGGCAAGGTAAAAGAACCGGTACTGAAGCTCCTTACCGTGTATCTCCTGGATGCTTTTTCCTCGGTGGATGGCGAAGTAAAGAAAAAGGTTGTGGATCGGATCCACGAAATCCGGAAGCGTTTTTCTCCGTCGGAATGGGAACGGGAAGTTGAAAAGAGCAAGAACAATGTTGAAGTAGTCATCCTCTCGAAGCTCATTGATGAAGCAGGTTCATGGATGGATAACTACTCAAAAGATTTCAATTAATTCCCGGAGGGCGCCTTTATCAGCAGGGAGAAACATGTTATAACCTGTTGGTCCATATTCCCGGCATATATTACTCAGGATTTCATGAGTGTATGCGTATACGGGCAGGAGATTAAAACCCGATGAATGAAGAAGCAGTAAGACCATCAGATTTTATACGGACGATTATTGCACAGGACGTAGAGAATGGAAAATACGGCGGAAGAGTGCACACCCGGTTCCCGCCTGAACCGAACGGGTATCTCCATATAGGCCATGCCAAGTCGATCTGCCTCAATTTCGGAATCGCCCGGGAATATGATGGGTTGTGCAACCTCCGTTTCGATGATACCAACCCGGAAAAGGAAGACGTGGAATACATCGAATCCATCATGGAGGATGTACACTGGCTTGGTTTCGATTGGGAGGACCGGCTCTACTACGCTTCCGATTATTTTCAACAGCTCTACGATTATGCCAGGGAGCTTATCAGGAGGGGCAAGGCATACGTGTGTTCTTTGAGTACAGGACAGATACGGGAGTACCGGGGCACTTTAACGAAACCGGGAAAAGAGAGTCCCTACCGGAACAGGAGTGTTGAGGAAAACCTTAAGCTCTTCCAGCGGATGAAAGACGGGGAGTTCGAAGAAGGCGCTCATGTGCTTCGGGCGAAAATCGATATGACATCCCCTAATATCACTCTGCGGGACCCCACGATTTACAGAATTAAAAAGATGAGCCACCACAGGACCGGAGATACGTGGTGCATCTATCCGATGTATGACTTCACCCACTGTCTATCCGATTCTATCGAAGGTATTACCCACTCCTTGTGCACAATCGAATTCGAGATAAACCGGCCCCTTTACGACTGGTTTCTCGATGAACTGGAGGTGGAATCTCATCCGCAGCAGATAGAATTCGCACCCTTAAACCTTTCCTATACCATATTGAGTAAGCGTAAGCTTCTGCAGTTGGGAGATGAAGGGCATGTCTCCGGCTGGGATGATCCCAGGATGCCTACGATTTCAGGATTCAGGCGAAGAGGGTATACCCCCGAGGCAATTCGGGAATTCATAAACAGGATCGGTGTTGCCAAGCGGGACAGTCTCGTGGATGTCGCCATGCTGGAATACTGTTTGAGGGAGGACTTGAACAGACGGGCCCAGAGGGTGATGGCCGTGCTGCATCCTGTGAAGGTGATCATTGATAATTATCCTGAAGGACAGGTGGAGCAGCTCGACGCGGTTAACAATCCTGAGGATGATGCCATGGGTACCAGGGCGGTTCCGTTTTCCAGGGAGCTGTTTATCGACCGGGATGACTTTATGGAAGATCCCCCGAAAAAATACTTCCGCCTCTCTCCGGGAAAGGAAGTGCGCTTAAGGTACGGATACTACATTACCTGTACTTCAATCAAAAAAAATCCTGAAACCGGCATCGTTGAGGAAATACACTGCACCTACGATCCTGAAACCAGGGGGGGGACCTCCCCGGACAGGCGAAAGGTGAAGGGGACCATCCACTGGGTGTCTGCCGGACAGGCAGTGGATGCGGAGGTGCGGCTGTACGACTATCTTTTTTCCGAACCTGATCCCGGGGCATACCCGGAAAGGGACTTCCGGGAGTTTTTAAATCCATCCTCCCTGGAAATTCTGCAGGACTGCAAAGTTGAACCCTTTGTTAAAGGGTTGCATCCCGGAGACAGGATGCAGTTCGAACGGGTGGGTTATTTCTGCCTGGATTCAAAAGATTCCACCCCGGAACGTCCGGTGTTCAACAGGACGGTAACGCTCCGGGATACCTGGGCGAAGATACGGAAGAAAGGGTAACAGTAAACGCCAGTTCCACCGATTGTCCGGGAAGCGTAGAGCGTGTTGACCACTGTCTTACGAAAACTATATAATGCCAGGACTAAATCCCCCTCCCTATATAAGGAATAACCATGAGTGTGCGTACGCGCTACGCTCCTTCGCCTACAGGATTACAGCATATCGGCGGAGTGCGAACAGCGCTATTTAATTATTTTTTCGCGAAGTCTCAAGGCGGGAAGTTTATCCTCCGCATCGAGGATACCGACCGGCAGCGGTATTCCGAAGAAGCCTACCAGGACCTTCTGGATACCTTTGCCTGGCTGGGGATCGAGTGGGACGAAGGGCCGGAAAAGGACGGCGGTTTTGGTCCTTATGTTCAGTCCGAAAGGGTGGAGACCCACCGGAGCTATGCGGAAGAACTTATTGAAAATGGACACGCCTACCGTTGTTTCTGTACACCCCAGCGGCTGGAAAGAATACGGCAGGAGCAGACGAAGAACAAACTGAAAGTCATTGGGTATGACCGCCACTGCCGGGAGCTCTCCGGCGAGGAGGTTCAAGTCTTCCTGAAACAGGACAAACCCAATGTGGTGCGCTTCAAGGTTCCCGAACGAGGCTGCACCGTTCTCCATGATATTCTCTTAGGAGCAGTGAAGCGTCAGAACGAAGACGTAAGTCCCGATCCGGTGCTCCTCAAGGCCGACGGGTTTCCCACATATCACCTGGCAAACGTAATCGACGATCATCTGATGGAAATATCACACATCTTAAGGGCCCAGGAATGGATCCCTTCCGGCCCCCTCCACATACTGCTCTACCAGGCTTTCGGGTGGGAACCTCCCTTGTACTGTCACCTGCCCATGGTGATGGGTACAGACGGCCAGAAACTGTCGAAACGCCATGGTTCCACAAGCCTCAAGGATTTCCGGGAGAAAGGGTATCTGCCGGAGGCGATTATCAATTACATTTCCCTCATCGGCTGGTCCTTCGATGATTCCAGGGAATTCTTTACCCGTGAAGAGCTGGAGGAGCTTTTTACCCTGGACAAGCTGAATAAAGCCCCCGGGGTGTTCGACTACAAAAAACTCGACTGGTTTAACGGCCAGTATATCCGGCGAATGGAAGATGAAAAGCTCCTTGCCCTGGTCCTGCCCCGCCTGGTTGAAGATGGAATCATTCATGATCCTCCAAGCGAAGACGAGGAGGGAATCCTGAAAGGGGTGATGCCCGTGATTAAAGAGCGGCTGAAAGTCTTAGGTGATATTTCGGAACTCGTTCGTTTTCTCTTCCACGACATCCATGGATACGATCCGGAAGCGGTTGTTCCTAAAAAGCTGGATAGGGGAAAAACGGTAAAAGTGCTGGAAGCCGGCCGTGATATAGTCCGGCGGATGACTACCCTGTCCGACGAGGAGTGTGAAGCCCTGTTTCGTGAAAAAGCGGAAGAGCTGGACGTTAAGCTGGGGGCGATGCTTATGCCCGTCCGGGTTGCCCTGACAGGAACAACCGTGTCACCCCCTCTCTTCGAATCGATACGGCTCCTGGGGATAGATAAAACCCTCGTCAGGATAGAGCGGGTCATAGAACTACTAAACAAGAGGTAATAACCGATGGCTGAAGAAGTCAAAACACAAGTCACAATGGATCAACTGGTATCCCTCTGCAAGAGAAGGGGTTTTGTGTTTCAGTCCAGTGAAATATACGGCGGATTGAGTTCCGCCTGGGACTACGGTCCCATGGGCGTAGAACTTAAAAACAACATCAAGGATTTCTGGTGGAAAGCGATGACCGGGATGTACGACAACATCGTGGGGATCGACGCAGCCATCCTGATGCATCCCAAGGTGTGGGAAGCGTCAGGTCATGTGGAGAATTTTTCCGACCCTCTGGTGGACTGTAAACAGTGCAAGCTGCGGTTCCGGGAGGACAATCTGGAAGAAGAAAACCGGACAAGCCGCACCTGTCCTGACTGCGGGGGTGAACTTACCGAGTCCAGACAGTTCAACCTGATGTTCTCGACCCATCTCGGATCGGTAGAGGAGACAGGATCTATCGTGTATTTGAGGCCGGAAACAGCACAGGGAATCTATGTGAATTTCAAGAATGTCCTACAGACATCGAGGCAGAAGATCCCTTTCGGTATTGCCCAGGTGGGTAAAGCCTTCCGGAATGAGATAACGACGAAAAATTTCATCTTCCGCACCTGCGAATTCGAACAGATGGAGATGCAGTTCTTCATCCATCCATCGGAAGATAGAAAATGGTTCGAATACTGGAAAGAACAGCGGTGGGAGTACTACCTCGAGTTGGGCATCCGGGAAAACAAGCTTCAGTTCCATCAGCACGGACCGGACGAACTGGCCCACTATGCAAAAGACGCCTACGATATACAGTATGAATTCCCCTTTGGATGGAAGGAACTGGAAGGAGTCCACAACCGTACCGATTATGATCTCCGGAGACATGGCGAGTTTTCCGGTAAGGATTTGAAATACCTGGATGAAGCGACGGGTGAGCGCTTTATCCCGTACGTTATCGAAACATCGGCGGGACTTACCCGCACGGTTCTTACTGTGCTGTCCGACGCCTACGAAGAGGAGCAGATCGATGAGAAAGAAGGCAGAACGGTACTCCGTTTTCACCCGGATATCGCCCCGGTTACAGTCGGCGTGTTCCCCCTTGTGAAAAAAGACGGTCTTGCAGAACTGGCACAGGATATCGAGAAAGAACTGCGCTCCGATTTCTCCACCTTTTACGATCAGGGAGGGGCCATCGGCCGGCGGTACAGGCGTCAGGACGAGATCGGAACACCCTACTGCGTCACCATCGATTACCAGACAAAGGAAGACAAGACTGTTACCTTGAGATTCAGAGATTCCATGGAACAGATCCGGATTCCCATCGATGAGATAGCCGGGACGATCCGGAAAAGTACGAAAGCGTACAGGAGAGTGTAATGGGCGGCGGTTTCGAAGTCCTTAAGGAACGGGGTTTTATCAAACAATGTACCGATGAAGAGCACCTGAAAAAGATTCTCGACAGCGATATGGTGCCTTTTTACTGTGGATTCGATCCCACCGGTCCCAGCCTTCATGTAGGCCACGTGGTGCCCCTGTTCGCCATGGCTCACTTAAACCGTGCCGGGCACAAGGCTATCGCCCTGGTAGGCGGCGGAACCGCCAGGATCGGCGACCCTTCGGGAAAGTCGGAAACGAGAAAAATGCTGCCCATCGATGAGATCAATGCCAATGCGGAGTCCCAGAAAAAGCAGATTGCGAAATTTGTGAACTTCGACAACGAGAGTGCCGTTATGGTCAATAATGCGGACTGGCTGGCGGATCTCAATTATATCGAATTCTTAAGGGACATCGGTAAGCACTTTTCCGTGAACCGTATGCTCAGCTTCGAGACGTACAAGATGCGCCTGGAAACAGGTCTTTCATTCATAGAGTTTAATTATCAGCTTCTCCAGTCTTACGATTTCCTGGTGCTCAGCCAGCGGTACGGATGCAGGCTCCAGATCGGAGGAGACGATCAATGGGGGAATATCGTGTCCGGTGTGGACCTGGTACGGAGGATCGAGGGGAAGGAGGTGTACGGCCTCACTTTTCCCCTTGTCACCAGGGCAGACGGTAAAAAGATGGGGAAAACCGAGAAAGGCGCCGTGTTCCTCGATCCGGCCATGGTAAGCCCCTACGAGTTTTTCCAGTACTGGCGGAATATTCCTGATGCCGATGTGGAAAAATTCCTGTTCATGTTCACCTTTCTCCCTGTCGAAGAGGTGCAGTCCCTGGGCCGTCTTAAGGATCAGGAGATAAACCGGGCCAAGGAAGTCCTTGCATGGGAAATTACGAACATCGTCCATGGCAAGGAAGAAGCGGATAAAGCCAGGGAAGCCGCCCGCGCGGCATTCTCCGCCGGGAGCGGAGCCGGGGATCTCTCCGCCATCCCCTGCCTGGAAATACCCGCTTCTGAACTGGAAAGGGGGATCAATGTGACGGCCCTTTTCGCCCGGACCGGCCTGTGCAGTTCCAATGGAGAGGCCCGGAGGCTGATTACCCAGGGAGGGGCCCGCATCAATGATGGTAAAATCGAAGATATCGATTTATCGGTGGATCGTTCCTGGTGTAAGGACGGCGAAATGATGCTCCGGGCGGGAAAAAAGCGGTATTTCAGGATTATTGCCGGTAAAGGTTGATTCCTCCTCCCATCAGCGCCTTGAGACCTGGGGCAGCCGCCACCAATGCCGCTGTTCGATGGTCTTACACAATTCCTTTTTCTTTCAGTGCATCATGGAGTAAGTTGTTTCCGTCACACCGATAGCAGTGATTCTCCGTTCCCGGCGGTACCCCGCTCTCACATGCAATACCGGCTGCCTCCCGTATAACATCGGTGTACCAATCGGGTGAGGGGGCCCTGTGGCCCTCAAGACGGGAGCCGGGATTAGGCGACCACACAAATGGTACGACGTTAGCCCCTTCACCATAGAGTACGTTAATTCCTTCAAGGAAGGTGTCCCGTGGTTCAAGTCCCATGACAAACACGCCATAAACATTGCCGGCGCCGAAAATTTTGACTGCCGTTTTAATAGAATTTAAAAATTCATTGTGGGAAGTAGTCTCGGCTTTTCCGGGACACATGGCATTGTAGAGCCTGTCGTCCCATATCTCCATGCTGAAGCCGATTGCCTGAATGCCCGTTTCAAAGTAGCGCAGCAAGTCGTCACCCCTCGCAGGAGAAGGAAGGATAGTACCGGGAACACGGTCAAATCCGGTATGCTTTTTGATGGAAGCCATAATAGCTGAAACAATTTCGACTTCTTTTTCCCCTTTAAAACACCCGCCTGTAAGGAGAATGTGATTCACCATTCCTTCCGCCCAGGCTGCTGCTGCAACTTCTCCGATATCATGATAATCTTTTTTCTTTAGTACAGAATTATACGTTTTTGATGTGGAAACCAGGTTGCAGAACAGACACTCCTTGTTATGGCTGAAATGACTGCAATAATTGTTGTAGCAGTAAAACAAACAATCCTCCCCTCCAACCTGGCCGATTTTAATCATTTCGTTGCCGTTGGATGTGTATGAAGTATAAAACTCAGGACGTTTAATCCATTCCACCCGGCAGGTCTCTTCTTCACCATGGAATAAGAAAAGGTCATTGTTTATCTTTTTTACACAGTAAGGTGAGCCCGAGTTAAAGCGAAATTGAACGACCGTTCCATCGGGTAAACAAAGGTCATCGGGAAGCAATAGTCCGGTGTGATTTTCAAAATCCCAACCAAAAAGACCATGATTCTGCTCTTTATATGTGCTTCCGACTTCTTCCACGGCCTCTTCTTCGTAATTGATCCCTTCTACTAAAAGGGTCGCCTTTAACTTGATGGAACCGGTGTCTTTCATCTATTCATCCCTCTCCTTCAATTTCATGTTATCCAGGGGCAGAGAAAATCGCTCCTTTTCCTCTTTCAGGACAACAAGGGTTTCAACTTTTTCAACTCCCGGAATCTCTACCAGCTCATCTATTATATAATCACGGTATGTGGAAATATCCGGGGCAACTATCTTTAATAAAAAATCAAACCTTCCTGTAATGTGATAACATTCCAGAACTTGATCCATTTCTTTTATTCTTTCTACAAATGCGTCGGCCATTTTTCGATTGTGTGGAGACAGGGTGACAAAAGTAAATAATAAAACCGGGAGCCCGACCTTGAGCCTGTCTACAGCCGTGACAAAGTGCTTGATAATCCCCAATTCGCGCAGCTTGTTGGTCCTGCTGAGGCAGGCAGAGGCCGAGAGTCCTACTTTACCGGCTAATTCCGAATTAGGAATTCTTGAATTACGTTGCAGTTCCTGAAGAATGGTAATGTCGATTTCATCTGGCAAACTATACAACATGTTGCTAAAGCCCCTTTTCCCAGAACGATCTGCTGATCTTTAATAAGTATAAGAAGGAATATTCTTTTTATCAAGCTTTTTTACGAATATTATGCGATTAATTATTTTGCGTATAATGGGATGTGCCGGAGAAACGGACGCACTCCTGAGTATCCTGAAATCTTCTAATAGAGGTCTTTTTTCTTTACTTTCGTACGGAAAACGGTATTTGCCACATTACAGGCAAGCCGCACCTGTTCTTCCATGTCTTTTTGTGCGAGAACTTCTATAACACCCTGATCCACGCTGAACCGGGCATCTTCTATCTCTGTCAGCGCCTTGAGGCTGTGACGTATCTGCTCTCCCTTTTCACGATTCAGCCCATCGATGAGGTAAAAAAAAGGTTTTACTCTTGCCATGGCAGCAATATAGCTGATTACCGAATCGTGGTCAATTGTATTCATTGACAACACGGCGATATCAGGATATTATTAACTACCATGGTAGTTAATGTTGTGGAAGCAATGAAAAAAATCGGTTTTTCCGAGTATGAAGCCAGGGCGTATGTCCATCTCCTTAAGGGTAATCCTGCAACAGCCTACGAAGTAGCCAAACTTTCGGGGATCCCCAGTTCGAAGATCTACCAGATCATGTCGAGACTCCTGGAAAGAGGCATTGCTTTGGAACTGAAAGAGGGGAAACGGAGCCGGTATGTTCCTCTGGATCCTGAAGAGTTCCTCCAGTCGTACAGATCCGATCTGGAATCAACACTGGCTGTTCTGGAACAGGAACTTCCCGGACAGTATGAGAAGCAAGAGGTTTCTTACATCTGGAATATTTCCGATTATGATTCATTTATCAGGCTGGCGGCCAGGCTCTGCGGGAAAGGGAAGGATCATCTTCTCCTTTCCCTGTGGAAAGAAGAGTGTGCCCTGCTGTACTCATCTTTGAAAGATGCGGGGGAAAGGAATGTCAGCACTTCCATCGTACACTTCGGCAAGCCGGAACTGCGGCTGGGTACCATGTTTATCCATCCCATCGAGGAAACACTTTACCAGGAGAAAGGGGGACGGGGTTTTGTCTGTGTTGTGGATTCCCGGGAAGCCCTCATGGGAACGATGTTCCCCGGCGGTGTGGTCGAAGGCGCCTGGAGTAAAAACAGAGGGTTCGTTACCTTAGCTGAGGATTATATCAAGCATGATATCTATATTATGAAAATCGTTGGAAGGTTTGATAACCTGTTGATCGAAAGATTCGGAAAGAAATACCGCACTTTACGGGATGTATTCAATGATGAGGAGGAGCATTTATGAAGATTTACATCGATGGGAACTATTTCGGGAAGGAAGATGCAGCCATTTCAGTGTATGATCATGGACTGCTCTATGGGGACGGGGTGTTCGAAGGGATCAGGATCTATAACAGCCGGGTGTTCAAGCTGGATGAACACCTACAGCGCCTCTTTAAGAGCGCAGCTGCCATACTCCTGGAAATCCCCATGACCCGGGAGGAAATGAAACAGGCGGTCCTGGAGACCGTGGTAAAAAACAGGAGGACCGACGGATATATCAGGCTCGTTGTTACCCGGGGTAAAGGAAACCTTGGGATCGATCCGGCAAAATGCGGGAAAGCGTCGGTGATCATCATTGTAGACGGAATCGAACTGTACCCGGAAGAATTGTATAGCAAAGGTATTGCCATTGTAACTGCATCAACCAGGAGACTGCCGCCGGACGGTATAGATCCCCGCATCAAGTCCCTGAACTACCTGAACAATATCCTGGCGAAAATTGAAGCACGACAGGCCGGCTGCCCGGAGGCGGTGATGCTCAACCAGGAAGGATTTGTTGCTGAATGCACGGCAGACAATATTTTCCTCATCTATTCCGGGGTTCTCCAGACACCGGCCCCAGGCTGGGGTGCCCTGGGAGGTATTACACGTTCGGTCGTCCTGGATCTTGCGGCGGCAGCGGGAATGACGATCCGTGAAACAGTGTTGACCCGTTACGACCTCTATACCGGGGACGAATGCTTCCTTACCGGCACAGGAGCGGAGATTATCCCGGTTGTCTCCATCGACGGACGCAGGATCGGAACGGGAAAGCCCGGACCCGGTACCGAAAAGCTTAAAAAAGAATTCGAACAGTATGTTCGGGGCTCACGCACCTTGAAAGTCGTTTGACGAAACCGGTTAACATCAATTACACTGGGTAATACGTTGAATTACCGGGAATAGGGAGGATACTATGAAATACAGGGTTTTAGGCGGAACCGGGGTGAAGGTTTCAGAGGTGAGTTTCGGTGCCTGGGCAATCGGCGGTGCCGACTGGGGTGCTACCGATGATAAAGAGTCGCTGAAAGCCCTGCACAGGGCGGCGGACCGGGGCATCAATTTCTTCGACACAGCCGATGTATATGGTATGGGCCGGAGTGAACGGCTGATAGCACAATTCAGGAAAGAGCGAAAAGAGGATATCTTTATCGCAACCAAAGCGGGGAGGCGGTTGGACCCTCATGTTCCTGAGGGGTACAACGGGGCTGCAATCCGCGGATTTGTCGAGGAGAGTCTTAAGAACCTCGATACCGACACTATCGATCTTCTTCAGCTTCACTGTCCTCCCTGGGAGGTGTATTACAAGCCGGAACTGTTTGAATCCCTGGACCGGATGGTTGATGAGGGAAAGATTCGAAATTACGGTGTGAGTGTGGAAAAAGTCGAGGAAGCCCTCAAAGCGATAGAATATCCCCATGTGAAGACTGTACAGCTCATTTTCAATATGTTCAGGCACCGTCCTAGGGAACTCTTTTTTAAGGAAGCCGCCAAAAGGCAGGTAGGGATAATAGTCCGGGTACCCCTTGCAAGCGGATTACTCACCGGAAAAATGAGTAAAGAATCAACCTTTGCGAAACAGGATCACCGGAATTATAACCGCAATGGAGAGGCCTTTGATAAGGGAGAAACCTTTTCCGGTGTGGATTTTGAAAAAGGGCTGAAAGCGGTGGAGGAAATCCGGAAACTCAAACCCGGATCCATGACCATGGCCCAGTTTGCCCTTAAGTGGATCCTGATGTTCCCTGAGGTGTCCTGCGTGATTCCCGGGGCCAAATCCGAGGAGCAGGTTGACCAGAATACAGAAGCTTCGAACCTTCCTGACCTGAGTCCGGAAATCATGGAAGGAATCAGGAATATCTACGATACGTATATCCGGCCTGATGTACATCACCTGTGGTAGAGGTGTTGATATCGTTAAAGTATTCTTACCGGGAACGTTTTTTTAGAAAAGGTATTATAGCCAACAATATGGTATAATGTGCCTTCTTCGAGGAATATTCTAATCAGGAGCAACATTTCAAAAGATGATAAAATCCGTATTGCGATTCTTGGCGGTTATGATATATGTGCTCCTGTTTACAGGTGTAGGCGTTCTTGTTTTTTCTCAGGAAACAGGGCAGAAAGAGGCGATTAATTACAACACCTTTTATCAGTTTCCCTTTTCCGTGGGTGTCAATTATCAGAGCCTCAGTCCCCTTTCCGATTACGGGGAAGATTACGCAATAAATGATATTTCCTTTTTCGCCCTTTATCCCCTGCCGAAACTGCCCCTTATCCAGCCGTTTATACAGGCCGGAGCTGTCCGGTTCGACTCCCGGGACAGGGACAATCCGGATAAGTGGGACCACACCCACTGGTACGGCCTGGCCGGTGCTGCATACATGAACAGGTTCTCGAAAAATTTCGAACTCGGCGCCGATCTTTCTGCGGGCTTCTCAGAAGCAATTTTTAAGAATCTCGATCCCGAGGCCAAGAGGGGAGCCTTCGGACTCATCGTTTCTTTAGGAGGAAATGTTGCCCTTAATCCGTCGTACAATATGAGTATCAATGTCCGGCCGAGTTTTAAGTACATCCGTTCCTTCAGTCCTCTGACTAAGTTCAATGGATTTCTCTTCGGCATAGGTTTTTCCGGGAGCTACCGGTTCGGGAAGGACCCGGATTCTCCCCAGGCAATCATCCGGAGTATCCGGTTCGACCAGGGTTCTATCCAGCCGTTGTTCGCAGCAATGCAGAGTTATTATGTAAAAAATCCCATTGGACAGGTAACTATTTCGAACGTCGAAGATTTCAGTATAACCGACATCAATGTTTCCTTTTTCCAGGCAGGATTCATGGATAATCCTACGAAAGCTGTTTCCATTCCTCAACTGAAACAGGGAGAGCAGGTCCAGGTGGACCTGCTCGCTTCGTTTAACCAGGAAGTGTTTACTACAGAGGGTATCACCCCGTTGACCGGCGAGGTTATTGTAGATTACATCACCCGGAACAAGGCCGCTACCCAGACCTACTCGATTTCTTACGACCTTCATGATAAAACGGCCCTTACCTGGGATGACGATAGAAAAGTGGGTGCATTTATCACCCCGGCAGACAGCGCACTCCGGAATTACACCAGTTTTATCCGGCAGGCAACGAAAAATGATGTGGTTCCCGGTTTAAGCGAACCTCTGCAAATCTCCATGCAGATTTTCAGTGCCCTTACCGAACTGGGAACTATGTACCAGATAGACCCTACATCCCCCTTTACCGCGGCCCAGGAAAATCCTGTTGTCGTTGATTCGGTGAGTTTTGCGAGAAACACCCTGAAAAGGCTTACCGGCGACTGTGACGATCTTACGGTCCTGTTTTCTTCCCTCCTGGAGACAGTGGGAATCGAAACGGCGTATATCACCCTCCCGGGCCACATCTATGCTGCGTTCAACACCAGGGTTCCTGCCCGGGATTACCGGAAGGTCCATCCGGATAAAAACATGACCATCAATGTGGACGGCGAGCTCTGGGTCCCTGTAGAGATTACCCTTATTGGATCCGATGACTTTATGTCCGCCTGGCGGCTCGGTATAGAAGAGTATGCAGCCCTGGATTCGGCCCCGGAAAAGCGGCAGTTCATCTTTACCGCCAAAGCGCAGGAAATCTACCGTCCGGTGAGCCTGAAAGAAGCCGACCTGGGTCTTCAGTACGGTGTTCCCGATAGAATCGTAAGTGATTTCAATAAAAATATCGATAAGCTTGTGGATACGATAATAGCCGACTATGCGAACGAGGCGGAGGAGACCGGAGAAAAACGGGGCTACAACCAGCTCGGCATTGTGGCTGCCCAGTACGGCAGGTACGATCAGGCGGAAGAAGCCTTCCAGACCGCCCTTTCAATCGATAAAAACTATTTAACTCCCAAGATCAACCTTGGGAACGTCTACTATATGCGTCAGGAATACCAGGAAGCACTGCGGAACTTTCATTCCGCGGAACGGTACCTCGCAGAATCGGGGAGGGAAAGCTCAGGAACATTCTTAAAAGTGCTCCTGAACATCTCCCGGTCATACTACGAACTGGAAAACTACGAAAAAGCTACTCAGTATTATGACAGAATGGTGGCCCTGGACCCGGAGAAGGCGGACCGGTTTTCCTACCTGGCAGGAAGTTCCAACGGGGGGCGGTCAGCGGACGCCCGGCTCCTGGATGCGATCCAGTATGTAGATGAAGAGGATGATACAGGCAGGGAGCAGTGATGGAACCGACAAAACTGAAAAAGCCTGCATCGATTAGTATCTTTCTCATAGCTTTGTCCGGTGTGTTTCTCTTCATCTCCTGTCCGAAACCAATCGACGATACCCTTGTACTGATCGTCGAAGATCAGCTGGCTCCGGAACTGGTAATCACATCACCTGCAAGCAACAGCTATTACAAGGGTACGGTAGTGGTTACCGGAACGGTTACGGATTCTTCATCATCAGAGGGGGACCGCCTTGGTAAACTGTACTCCCTCGATTTTTCCGTACTCGATGCTTCCATCCTGACACGGACGATAACCTTCAGCGAAGACGGCAGCTATACCGTAGAGCCCGAAGACGACACTGTCACCTATAATCCCGATGATGGCAGTTTCGGCCTCTCTTTCTCCAGTGTCGGCCTCTCCGGTGTCCGGGTACTCACCTTGACTGCGGAGGACATGAACGGGAATTTCACCGAAGAGGAGTTGACTATCTTCGAGGATGAGGACGGACCGTTTGTGACCGTAACCTCTCCCGTGGACGGGACAAACTGGCAGTCGGTGATCGACCTGGCAGGCACCATTTCCAACGGGGAGGATTATCCTGGAACGGATTTGATTTCCGGGTTTACCTGCAAGCTCACCTTTATTAACGGCGAGATAGATTTTTTCGAGACCGACACGAGCCCCGACTATGATTACACCTGGGACCGCAGTACCGGCGCATTTTCATTGACTTATACCACCAATCCCCTTTCAGACAGCGGTCTTTTAATCGTTACGCTGACAGCTACCGACTCGAACGGGAATACCAGTGTTGCGAAACTCAATCTTCCGGACACCACAATCGGTCCTGATGTGTATTTCACCTCTCCGGATACCGTCAATTTTCCCGACGATTATCCCATCACGGACACGTATTATTATTCTTCCCTGCTTGCAGGTTCGACTACCCTGACATTCACCGGGACCGTGGATACGACGAACCAGATAGAAACCCAGGGTTCCTACAGGGTCTCCGGCGGGAAGATCGTGAACTGGACGAATTTCGCGGTCAACGACGTCACAGGGGCTTTCACCTTCGATGTTCCCCTTTCAGATGCTGCCGGTGATTTAACCGTGGGGATTAATGTTTCCGATGTGAACAACCGTACCTCTGCGCCGACTTTCACCTATATAGATGACCCGGTCAAACCGGGTGTCACCATTAACCCAGCCTCGGGACAGCAGCTCTACGTGATTACCCAGCCGGTCAATTTTACCCTTACCATAAGCGAACAGGTAACCGGGTTTGATGTAAGTGATATCACTCTCTCCGGTACCAAAACCGGGGGATCGGTAACCCTGACGGGTTCAGGTACCAGCTATAACGTGGAAGTTTCCGGGATCCAGAGTGACGGTTCAGGTGACGGCACGGTGATTATCTCTGTTCCCGCAGACACCATGCTGGACCGGGCAGGAAACGGTAATACCCTTTCCACAGGGTCCAACACCATCGTGTACGACACGACGGCCCCGGCGGTGGTACTTACCGACGACCACGGAGATTCCATTGTGCGCGATGCCTACGCGGTGGTGATAACAGCGACGTTCACCGAGGCTGACCAGATAGACGAAACGGGTCCCCCCACTATATCCATCGATGCTGTGACGGATGATATAACCGGTGCGGCGATGACGAAGAGCACGAACCTGGTATGGACCTACTCGTGGCACGTACCCTCCGGTACCGGGAACGATGGAGCGGCGACGGTGAGTATTGCAGCCCAGGACCGGGCGGGGAATTTGTCGGCAGCGGCTACGGGACAGACATCATACACGATCGACAACACGGCTCCCACGGCGCCGAATACTCCCACAACCGGGGTGGGCACCTATGTGAATGATGCCGAGTACACCGCGGGGTTCACGGTAACGGTGGACGGGCTGTCCGGTGCGGGAGCGGTAGCCGGGGACACCCTGGAACTGCTGTCAGGGGGTGTTTCCTTCGGAGTACCGAAGACGAGAGTACTGACCGGGGACGACATCAGCGGAGGGTATGGCTTTACCATATCCAGCGGCGACTTGGGCAGTGACGGTGCGAAGAGCCTGACCGCTCTAGTTACCGATATAGCCGGGAACGTTGGAGGGGAAAGCGGAGCCCTTGGATTAACTCTGGACACTACTGCACCGGCGGTGGTACTTACCGACGATCACGGTGATTCCATTGTGCGCGATGCCGACGCGGTGGTGATAACCGCGACGTTCACCGAGGCTGACCAGATAGACGAAACGGGTCCCCCCACGATATCCATCGATGCTGTGACGGATGATGTAACCGGTGCGGCGATGACGAAGAGCACGAACCTGGTGTGGACCTACTCGTGGCACGTACCCTCCGGTACCGGGAACGATGGAGCCGCGACGGTGAGTATTGCAGCCCAGGACCGGGCGGGGAATTCGTCGACTGCGGCTACGGGGCAGACATCGTACACTATCGACAACACGGCTCCCACGGCGCCGAATACTCCCACAACCGGGGTGGGCGCCTATGTGAATGCAGCGGAAGATACTGCGGGGTTCACGGTAACGGTGGACGGGCTGTCCGGGGCCGGAGCGGTAGCCGGGGACACCCTGGAACTGCTGTCAGGGGGTGTTTCCTTCGGAGTACCGAAGACGAGAGTACTGACCGGGGGCGATATT